>QGUN01000057.1 GCA_003242475.1 Pseudomonadota bacterium | reverse complement strand
CCTCGGCGCCCGGCCCGTCCCAGCTACACGACACGATCGGCTCGGGGTCCGGGGCGCGGCAAACCGTCTCGTTCTCGAACCATGAGGCGCGAAGCGTCGGGTCCTCCCCGGTCATGAACGCTAGCTCGTAGGCGTAGAGAATTTCTTTCGGCACGGCCTCGATTCACAGCCCGTTGGTCGCGACAAACGTTGCACCGACCCCACAGTACGCTCCGTTCGCACTCATCTCGAGGCTCCAGGCGATAGGGCCAGGCCCCAACGAAATCGTTCACCCGAAAGTTGCAGGTACTTGTGCTGAGAAATTCGACAGCCTCGAGACGTGGAGCCGGTTCGGAGAATTCGGCAAGTTGAAAAATTCGAAGGGGGGCGAGCCAGGCAATGGGAAACGTGGATGGAGTATCCCGGAGCAGGTAGAGACTCCACAAACCTCTCCCGACGCCCATGGCGGCTCCGCCCAATATGCGAAGTAGTAAGTCTCCAGCGCCCTCGGCTCCGGGATGTTGACGAGAACGCCCCTCGTCGCCGGCAGGGGGACAAAAATCACCTCCTCCTGGCCGGGGCCCCAGCTGCACGTGGTCCCCCCGGCGACGTCAGGCCCCGCGCAAACCAAAGCTGGGTCGAACCACGACTCTCTCGCCGCCGGGCTTGCAGCGGAATCGCGAAGGACGAAAGCGCGCCGCGCAACCGACTCGGGATACGCCCCCAGCACGACGGAAATGCCAGGCGGTGCCTTGAGTGTGAAAGCCTGCGCGCAATAGGCAGCCCTACCGTCGGGCTGCACGCGCACGTTCCACAGACCCGGTCGATGAACGGCAAGGATGGAGATGGGGACCGGCTCGATCGACCCCTAACACGCGCTGGGTGATGGCCGGTTCAACATGCCAAGGGGAAACACGCGCCTCCCCACCTGCTCACCGACGTAAGTCCACCGCCCCGGATTCCACGGGTCTACCCATGCATATCCCCAATGGCACTCGTATGGCCACGGATCGAAAAACTCGTGAGATTCTCCGACAGTTCATTCGAACTCCTCTCCGCAATACGGCTCCGGCCAGTCGCATCCGTTGCAGGGCGCAGTTCCTTCTCCCTCGAGGTCGAGCAGGCTGAATCTCGAGCCGCGCCGTAAGCAGCTCGCCGTCCGCCGCGCCTGCCGTGTTGACCTCCACCACGAGGGAGAGTTCGCCGCCCGGTTCCACCTCCCGGCCTCGGGCGGTGGGTCCGCCAACGAAAAATGCGACGCGTGCTCTCCGCTGAATTGCAACGCCTGCACGAATCGGCAGCAGGTGCTGCCCACGTTGCGCAATCGAACCGTCTTCCTCTTCTGGACCGGAAGCCCCAAGAGGCCAAAGCGGACCTTTTCGGGCTCGGCGACGAGTTCGCATTCGGCGGGGGTGTATGCTTCTCCGTACAGGGGAACTCGCAGCTCCGGCTGTGCCGGCCACGTCGTGCGCACGACCAGAGTCCCCTCGCGCGCACCGTCGACCTCCCCGAGAAACCAGACGTCGACCTCCGCCCCCTCGGAAACGTCCAGCGGGAGAGCCGGCTGGCCCAGAGAAAAGCTCGGATCCCCCTCCACGGACAGCGACGTCACCCAGATGGGACCTGCCTCCCCTACGTTCTCCAGCCTCAACCGCGCCGACCTCGCCCGCCCGGTAAACCAGGTCCCGAAGTCCAGCGCCGCCGGACTCGCCTGCAGTAGCGGCCCCCCTCCGGTACCCGAAAGCGCCACCGCCGTCCCCGCCAGCTCCACCACCCGCATGCTGCATTTCCGGCACGGTCGCAGATACAAAAGCCCCACCGCCCGTCCCCGCTCCGACGGGCGAAAAACGACTCTCACCGACCGCGAACCACCGGCCGGAATCTGCAGGTCCTCCTCCTCGAAGGAAAAGGCGGACCCGGCCTCCATGTGCGCCTCGACCGTAAACGGCCGGTCGGTGAGGTTGCGCACCTCGACCAGGCGCACTACCTCGGCCCCACCACCCCGAAATCCACGCGTTCCGTCACCTCGATGGCCGGGTCCACACCGAGCCCCTCGACGTGAAGCGGCGGTGCGTCGCCAAGGAGGATCGAACCCGACAAATCCATCGGTCGCGTCGGAGAAAAGACGAGCTGGAGCCGGGCGCGATCGCCCCGCTCCAGCTCCACGAAAGGCGGCACGAGCTCGAGGCCGTCGGGATGGCTCGCGGCGTAGACGCGAGCGCGCGAACGCGATTCGTTGCGAACGGCGAATTCCCGCGTGACCGTATCGCCAACCGCCACCTTCCCGAACTCGATCACCTCGGGGCTGGCGACGATTCCTGCGTCGTCGGCCCCCCAGAGCCGCTCGACCGACACCCGGCAGCCACGAAGGCTGCCAGCGCCACCGCCATGCAAGGTGCCCCCGACCATCGAGAGCTGTGCGGCCCCAATCGCACCTCCGTGGCCTCCATTCGAAAGGATGTCGCCGATCCAGTAGACCGATTAACGCGTCTGTCGCAAGCGGAGGCGGCGGGCGAGGGCGTCGAAGGCGGCAAGGGAGAGCAGGAGGAAGAGGGGGTCGAAGGGGACGCGCATGCGCGGGTCGCCGAGGAAGAAGCCTAGAGTGAGGGAGGCGGAGACGAGGAAGGCGGAGACGAGGAGCGCCTCGGAGCGACGGCGACGGAGCAGCCACGGGAAGTACAGGAGGCCGGGGAGGATACCGGCGTAGAAGAAGGGTCGACCGTAGCCGCGCAGGAGCTCGGCCTTCTCTCTCCACCCCGGCCAGAAGTCCTGCACGCCCAGCCCCATCCCCTCCTTCAGGTGATCCAGGCTGCGAAGAAGGCGGCGCGGATCCTCCCGCAGCGAGGCGAGACCACGCGCGTAGTAGTGGCCTTGGCGCCAGAAGGGCTCCTTTACCCGCTCCATCTCCCTGTAACGGACGAGGTTGGGGATGGGGACGATGCGATGCAGAGCTCCGTCCTCGACGTACTCGACGCCGCGGACCTCCCGAAACGCGAGGTAGAAATTCAAGCCACCGTTGGTGGCGAGGAAGGTCGGCTCGCCGAGGAGGCGGCTGTTCTGCCAGGAGACGACGGCCGCAGAAGCCCCCGTAAGAAGCAGGAGCGTGAGCGCCTGCATCCATCCACGAGCGCCCTTCCCCCACCCGGCCCAGAGAGTGACGAGCGGTAGCGTCGGCAGGAGATTGGGCCGGATCAGGATCGCGGCCGAGAAGGCGAGACATCCGCCGAGCCAGGCCGGCCACCCTCGCCGCAAAAACAGATACAGTGAAAGCAGCAAGAAAAAGGCGAAGGGGATCTCCGAAAGCAGAAGCCCCCCATACAAGACGAGGGGGAGATGCGCGCTCGCCAGAAGCGCCGCAGCCAGGGCGAGGGCGCTCGACGAAAGCATCCGAACGCCGATGCCGTA
This sequence comes from Pseudomonadota bacterium, assembly GCA_003242475.1. GTDB lineage: Bacteria > Myxococcota > Myxococcia > Myxococcales > Vulgatibacteraceae > ZC4RG40. Next base: position 13,217 of record QGUN01000057.1, on the reverse strand, counting down.
GGTGAGTGCGGAGACGCAGGCGCCCAGGAGCGCCTGCACCACCGCGACGTTCCGCATCTCGTCGCCGCCCAGGGCGTAGATCAGGGCCAGAAGCGCCGGATACCCGCGGGGCGTGAAGGAATCCCAGGGTCCGAGGGTACCCGCGAGCAGATTGCGCGCTCGCAGGTCGTAGACCGACATGTCGGAGAAGACGAACTTCCCCGGCGGATGGACGACGAAGTTGAACCAGAGGCGTACGGCCGCCGCGAAGAGGAAGACCCCGAGGGCGATCCAGGGTCGGCGCTCGGGCCGTTCGAGTTCGCGCGCGAGCCGGCGCCAGACGGGCTCCGGCCGGGAGGCCGCAGCGCCTTCGGCGAAGGTCTCCACGCCGGCAGCCTACGCGGGCCAGAGGGCCGATTACAACCGGCTCACTCCGCCTGGGCGGTCTGGACCTGGGCGCTGAGCTGGGCCAGGAAGGCGTCCCAGGAGCGCAGCGTGCGCAGGGCGACGCGGAGCTGGATGTCGTCCGTCTCCGCAGCCTCCCCGTCGGCGGCGACGAGGACCGGAAGCGGCGGTGCGATGCCCTGGCCGTCGCGGGGCACGACCACGTCCGGTTCGATGCCCGTGCCGTGAATGGAGCGGTGCTTGGGCGTGTAGTAGCGCGCCACGGTGATCTTCAGCCCCGAGCCATCGTCGAGATCGACCACCGTCTGCACGCTCCCCTTGCCGAAGGTGGTGGTCCCCATCACCACCGCGCGCCCGTGGTCCTGCAGCGCCCCGGCGAGCACCTCGCTGGCCGAGGCGGACCTGTCGTCCACCAGGATCACGATGGGGTAGTCGGGCTCGGTCCCCGCGCGGTGGGCGGTCTCGATGTCGAGGATCTTTCCGCCGCGGCCACGGGTGGTGACGATCTCGCCCTGGGCGAGGAAGCGGTCCGCCACCCGCACCGCCTGGTCCAGAAGCCCACCGGGGTTTCCGCGCAGGTCGAGGACCAGACCCGACAGCTCCTTGCCGTTCTGCTGCCGCAGCTCGCCCAGGGCCTTGGTCAGGAAGCTCTCGGTCTTTTCCTGGAAGCTCTTGATGCGCACGTAGCCGATCCCGCCGGGGTAGAGGCGCGCCTCGACGCTGCGGATCTGGATGCGGTCGCGCAGAAGCACGAACTCCAGCGGCTGGGAGAAGCCCTCGCGGAAGAGGCCGAGGCGCACCTTCGTCCCCGGCTGCCCCCGCATCATCTTCACCGCCTCCGTCACCGAGAGGTTGGCGGTGGGGGTGTCGTCGATGGAGACGATCCAGTCGCCGGGGAGGATGCCCGCGCGCGAGGCCGGGGAATCCTCCAGCGGCTCGACGACCACCAGGCGATCGCCCTCCTTGCGCACCTCGATCCCGAGCCCCCCGAACTCGCCCGCGGTATCCGCCTTCATGTGGCGGTACTCCTCGGCCGGCAGAAAGACCGTGTAGGAGTCCAGCGTGGCGAGCATGCCGCGGATGGCGCCGTGGATGAGAGTCCTCGAGTCGACCTCGTCCACGTAGCTGTTTTCCACGTAGGCGAGAACCTTGGCGAAGATGTCGAGGCTGCGATACGTCGAGGCGCCCGCGACGCCGACCGATGCGACCAGCCCCGCGCCGCCGAGAAAGGAGACGACCGCGACCAAAGCGAGGGAGAAGAGCGAGTTTGGCCTACGCACGGAAAACCTCTGGAACACCCGCGACGTGATGATGCCCGTCGGCGCCCGCCCCCCTCCCAGGCGGGCGAAAACCATTCTCGGATCCTAGCACCCGCCTCCCCGTGCCGCGAGGGCAGGCGGGCGAGCGGGCCTCATCGAGACCGCCCGAACCACGGAAGGGGGTCGATCGGCTTTCCGTCTTCGCGCAGTTCGAAGTAGAGGAAAGGCCCCTTGGTGGAGCCCGTGTCGCCGACCCCGCCGAGCCGCTGCCCGGCCTCGACCTCGGCCCCCCGTTCCACCACGATCTCGTCGAGGTGCCCGTAGAGCGTGTGGTAGCCGTCGCCGTGGTCGAGGATCACGAGGTTTCCGTAGCCGCGAAACCACCCCGCGAAGGCCACCCTCCCCTTTTCCACTGCCCGCACGGCGCTGCCGCGCGGCGCGCGGATGTCCAGGCCGTTGTGGCGGGTGATGGTGCCGAACTTGGCATCGACCACCTCGCCGAAGGGGACCTCCACGATCCCCTCGAGGACGGGCCGCGAAAGCGTCCCGTAGCGCCGGGCGAAGGCGCCCTTGCGCTTTGCGCGCGCCAGGCGGGCCAGCTCCCGGTCCAGCCGCGCACGGGCCTCCCGCAGCTCGGCATCGAGCCGTTCCTTCAGCTTCCGCTCCCTCTGCACCGTCTCGAGAGCCGTCCGGTGCCGCGCGCGGGCCTCCTCCGCTTCGGAGACCAGCCGTCGCGCCTCCTCGGCCCGCCGCATGGCCTCCTCGCGGGCCTTCTGCAGGCTCGACCGGGCGGCTTCCGCCTCGCGGTGCAGGCGACGCGCCTCGCGCAGCTCGGCGAGGTCCGCCTGCAGCACGCGGTCCATGGCGCGGGAGAGGCGACGAAGCTCCGAGGGATCCTGCGCCGAAAATCCCGCGCCGCGCCGGAGGATCCGGTAGCGGGAAAAGAGACGCGGCTCGAGCTTTTCGAGCCGGGCCCGTAGTTCCGCCTTGGCCCTGCGCTCCGCCTCCTGGAGCGGGCCGAGCGCCGATTCCGCCTCGGCGGCCAGTGCCTCCGCCTCCGCCGCCTCCCGCTCGGCGGCGCGGATCTCGGCCTCGAGCTCCTCCAAGGTAGCGATGATCGAGTTCTCCTCGGCGCGCAGGCGGGCGAGGACCTCGCGGGTGGCGCGAAGCCGCGCCTCGATGGACTCGGGGGGCTCGGTGGGCGCAGCGTTTTCCTTGGTTTCGGCGGAAACCGCACGCCCGGTCGTTTCCGCAGCTTCCGCGTCGGGTTCTCCCGAGCTCTCCGCCGTCGCGACGGCCGCGGCCTCTGCGCTCGTCGCTCTCGGCGCCTCGTCGGATGCCCCGGGGCCGTCGGGGCCATCGGCCGGGCCGGCCAGGACGAGGAGGAGGAGCCAGGGCCCGGCCAGGCTCATCGCAGCTCCCGCGCCAGGGCGAAGAGCGTGGCCATCGCCCCGAGCAGCGCGCCGACCAGGACCAGCGCGGCGAAGGCCTGCGGCTCCGCCAGCCCCGCCAGCGAGAGCTCCTCCGGCAGAGCCAGTGCCACGTCGAGCCGGCGCTCCCAGCGGGCGAGGAGCTGAAGCGCCAGCGCGGCCCAGAACCCGCCGAGCGCCCCGGCAAAGAGTCCTTCCAGGAGGAAGGGAAGGCGGATGAAGCCATCGGAGGCGCCGAGGAGGCGCAGGATCTCGATCTCCTCGCGGCGCGCGTGCACCGCGAAACGAACGACGGCGCCGACCAGAAGGGCGGCGCCGCAAAGGAGGATGGCGAGGAGCGCTCCCCATGCGCGCTCGGCGAAGGCGGCGAGCGCGGAGAGGCGCTGCGCCCAGTCGCGGCCCCAGTCGACCTCTTCGACGCCGGGAAGCCGCAGGAGCACCTCGGCCAGGTGAGGAAGCTCGTCGACCCCGGCCGCGCCGGCGGGCCGGAGCTCGATCGAGGCGGGGAGCGGATCGAAGGGAAGGTCGAGGAGGATGCCCTCCTCGTCGCCGAGCGCCCGGCGGAGCCTCTCCATCGCCTCCACGGGCGAGACCCAGCGCGCGCTGCCACCGACGGTATCGGCGGCCTGCTGGGCGAGCCTTCGGCCCTCCTCCTCGTCCAGCTCGTCGGAGAGGTAGAGGGTGAGCTCGACCCGGCTTCCCCACGCATCGAGAAGGGAACGCACACCGAGAGCGAGCGAACCGGAGCCCGCGGCCACCACCAGGGTGGCGCCGACGGTGAGCGAGGCGATGAGGTGGGAGAGCGGCGCGCGCCGGATCGAAGCCCACGTGGCCGCAATCGCGATGCCCAGGGCGCTCATCCCGCCACCTCCTCGGCGACGCGCCCCCCGTCGATGCGGACGAGGCGGTGCCTCAGGTCCTGCAAGAAGCGCGGGTCGTGGGTGGCGAGGACGACCACGGCGCCCCGGCCCGTCTGGTCCGAGAAGAGCTCCATCGCCTTTCGTGCCCAGTGGGCGTCGAGCTGCGAGGTGGGCTCGTCGGCCAGGAGGATGGGGGGCGAGCCGGCCAGCGCGCGGGCGATGGCGACGCGCTGCCGCTCACCGCCCGAAAGACGCTCCACGCGCTCGTCGAGCCTTTCGCCGAGGCCGAGCTCCTCGAGCCAGCGAACGGCCTCCTCGCGCGCCGCGCGCCGCGAGGTGCCGCGGATGACGAGCGCCAGACTGACGTTGTCCAGGACGCTGCGTCCAAAGAGCAGTCGAAAATCCTGAAAGACCACGCCGATGCGGCGGCGGTGCCGCGCCATCTCGGCGCGCGAAATGCGGGCGAGGTTCCGATCGCCCACCCAGACCTGGCCCTGCGTGGGTCGCTCCGCGCCGAGCAGAAGGTGCAGGAGCGTGCTCTTTCCGGCCCCCGAAGGCCCCCACAGGATGACGAACTCGCCCTCGCCTGCCTCCAGGGAGACATCCGAGAGCGCCGCCTCGCATCCCGGGTAGGCCTTCTGGACCTGAAAGAGGCGGATCATCCGCGCTCACCGCAAGAACTCGCGCACCTTCTTCGCGATCCCTTCCGCGTCCAGACCGTACTTGCGGTAGAGGTCCGCCGGGCTGCCCGATTCGCCGAAGACGTCGGGCACGCCGATGCGCAGCATCCGCGAGGGGAAATGCTCGGCCAGGCATTCGGCCACCGCGCTGCCGAGGCCGCCGATGACGGAGTGGTCCTCGGCGGTGATCACCTTGCCTCCGCAGGCGCGGGCCGCCTCGACCACGCCCTCGACGTCCAGGGGCTTGAGGGTGGCGACGTTGACCACCCGCACCGAGATCCCCTCGGCCGCGAGCGCCTCCGCCGCGCGCAACGACTCCGCCACCTGCGCGCCGGTGGCAAAGATCACCGCGTCCTTTCCGTCGCGCAGCGTCTCGATCCGGCCGAAGCGGAAGACGTAGTCCTCGGAGTGGATGCGGTCGACGTTCTGCCGCGTCAGCCGCAGGTATGCGGGCCCCTCGTGGTCGGCGAGATAGCGGACCACCGCCTCCGTCTCCACGTCGTCTGCCGGCTGGATCACCGCCATCGTCGGCAGCGCCCGCATCAGGGCGATGTCCTCCAGGCCCTGCTGCGAGTAACCGTCGTCGCCGACCGCGATGCCGGCGTGGGTGCCGACGATGCGGACGTTGGCCTCGGAATACGCGACCGAGATGCGGATCTGGTCGTAACGGCCGGTGATGAAGCAGGCGAAGGAGCAGGCGAAGGGGACCTTGCCGCAAAGCGCCAGCCCGGCGGCGGTCCCGAGCATGTTCGCCTCCTGGATTCCCATCTCGAAGAAGCGCTCGGGGAACTTCTTCCCGAAGAGCTCGGACTTGGTCGACTTGGCGAGGTCGGCGTCCAGGACGACGATGTCCTGGCGCTCCTCGCCGAGCCTCACCAGCGCCTCGCCGAATGCCTGCCGGGTTGCCTTCTTGACGCTCATGACCTCTTCAGCTCCTCGATGGCGCGCGCGGCCTGCTCGGCATTCGGGGCGACGCCATGCCAGTCCACCACGCCCTCCATGAAGGAGACGCCCTTGCCCTTGACGGTGTTCGCGATGACGAAGGTGGGCCTGCCCTTGGTGGCCTGCGCCTCTTCCATGGCGCGGAGGAAGGCTCCGATGTCGTGGCCGTCGATGGTGACGACGTGCCAGTTGAAGGACTCGAGCTTTTCGCGAAGCGGCTCGATGTCCATCACGTCCTTTACGAATCCGTCGATCTGGGCCTTGTTGTAGTCCAGGATGGCGACCAGGTTGTCGAGCCTGTACTTGGGCGCGCTCATCAGCGCTTCCCAGACCTGGCCCTCCTGCATCTCGCCGTCGCCGAGCAGGCAGTAGACGCGGAAGGGTTCGCCGTCGAGCTTGGAGGCGATCGCCATTCCCTGCGCCACCGAAAGCCCCTGCCCGAGCGAGCCGGTGCAGGCCTCGACGCCGGGCGCGAGGACGAAACTCGAAACGGGATGGCCCTGCAGGCGGCTACCGAGGCGCCGGAGCGTGGACAGCTCCTCGCGCGAGACGTAGCCGGCCTCGGCCATGCAGGCGTAGACCGCCGGCACGCCGTGGCCCTTGGAAAGGACGAAGCGATCGCGGTCGGGGCGCCCGGGGTTTTGCGGATCGTGGCGGAGGACCTGGAAGTAAAGCGCCACGACCATGTCGATCGCCGAGAGCGATCCTCCCGGGTGGCCGGACCCCGCCTTGGCCAGCATCTCGACGATGTCCACGCGCAGCCGCCGAGCGATCTCTTCCAGCCGCCGCACGGTGGCCTCGTCGGCGCGCGGGGTTCCGGGAGAAACGGGATGCATCGGACTCCTCCAGAGTGGTCGGTCGGCGCCGCTCTAGCAGCGGAAGCTCCGACTTTCAACCATCCCTATTTCCGGCTCCGCTCGCCGGAGAGATAGCGGAGGATCACCTCGTCCAGGCTCTGATCGGAGACGAGGTCCTCCGCGTAGAGCGTCTCGGCCTCCTCGTACGGCGGCGGAAGCGGCGGAAGGGGCGGTGGCGTCGCCGGTTGCGGCTCCAGCATCGGCGGCGCAGACGGACCCTCGCGCCGAGGAAGCGGAGGCGGCGTCGCCTTCGAGCGCCCCGCCGGCCAACTCGGCGGCTCCGGCGGCCGAAAGCCGGGCGGAGGAGGAACTCGCCCCTTGCCCGAGAAGGGCCAGGCCACCTTCGGCTCCGCCGGCGGCTGCGGAAGAGGAGGCGGCGCCGCGGGCGGCTGCCGCGACGGCGGCTCGGGCTCCGGCGGAGGCATGGGCGCGTCGTAGACCCCGTTGACGAGGTTGCGCAGCATCTCCTTGTGCTGCTCCTCCATCAGCGCCCGCACCAGGCTCGCCAGGTTGGGCGCCCCGCGCAGCTCCGCATACGAGGTCCTCTTCGAAGCGATGATGTTCCCGCCCAGGAAGAGGTGGGTGACGATGTGGCCGCTCTCGACCCCGGTATCCTCCGTCTGCACGTGGTAGAGCTGGCCCTTGTGCTTCACGTTGTGGTTGAAGCCGGTGACGAGGCGCTTGCCGGACATGGATGGCTGCCCTCTACCACAGCGAAGGTTCCAGATCGACCTGCTCCACCCGCTCCGGCCGCTCCCCCAGAAAGCGCGTCACCACCTCCTCGAAGCGCGCCGGAACGTCGGTGACCAGCAGGCGGTGCGTCGGCGGGCGATCCGTCGCGCCCTTCGCCTCGGTGGCCTCGGCGGCGAGGACCTCGGCCACCGACGCGCCCGAATCGACCAGCAGCGTGTTCGGCCCCACCACCTCCTGGATGACCGATCGCAGGAGAGGATAGTGGGTGCAGCCGAGGATGAGCACGTCCAGCTTTCCGCGGAGATCGCCGAGGTAGCGCTCTGCGATCGCCTCCGCGATGGGCCCCTCGGTCCAGCCCTCCTCCGCCAGCGGCACGAAGAGCGGGCAGGCGCGCGCCACCGTTGGCGGCGTGCCCGTTCGCGCCTCGATGGCACGCTGGTACGCGCCCGAAGCGATCGTCCCCGCAGTGCCGATCACGCCGATCCGCCCACCGGGCCGCGCCCGCACGGCCGCCTCGACTCCGGGTTCCACCACGCCGAAGACTGGCACCGGCAACTCCGCGCGCAGCACCTCGAGAGCGTGCGCGGAGGCCGTGTTGCAGGCGACGACCAGCATCTGGACCCCCTGCCGAAGGAGCAGGGAGGCGTTGTTGCGGGAGTAGCGGATCACCACCTCCGGACTCTTCGTCCCGTAGGGGACCCGCGCCGTGTCGCCCAGATAGATCGTCGGCTCGTGTGGCAGCCGCTGCCGGATGGCGCGAAGGACGGTCAGTCCGCCCACGCCGGAGTCGAAGACGCCGATCATGGACGGAACTTACCCCACGAGCCCTCCGCCGCAAGAGGACGAGTGCAGAGGCCAGCGGCAAGGCACTCGCCCGGGCCGGCGAGCCTTTTCGCGAATCTCTCGGAGCCGCGAAGCGCCGGGACGCGCGGGGAGCTTCGCCCGCGCGTCCGCGCCACCACGCTCTGCGCCGACCGCGGCGTCAATACAGCGGCCAGAGATCGAGCGTGACCTCGTTGTAGCCCTTGTAGAGGCGGATTCGGCGCCCGAGCTCCCACGTAAAACCCGACCGCGAAGAGGGATAGCCGTACGCCTCGATCCAGTAGAGCCCGCGCGGCAGGTCATCGAAGAAAACCGAGCCCGCATCGCAGCGGACCCGACCGCTCTCGTAGACGAAGCCGTGCACGTCCTCGAGGATCACCTCCACGTACTTGACCCCCGCCGCACGGCAACCAAGGCCGTTGAAGGTCCAGTACGCCTCGAGCTCTGCCTCGTCGTCGATGTGGCAGGCAGAGAGCGTGAGAGCCAGCGCGGGAACCAGAAGCCAACTACGAAGGAATCTCTTCACGACTCGCATCTCCTTGCCCCCGCTTGGACGGAGAGCGAGCGGCAAGATTCATCGACCTGTCCGCCCGCGCGCATCCCCGGACCGGCCCGCCCCTTTCCTCTCCGTCCGGGCGGCGGCATGCGGTCTGGCGCCAGAGCGGCCGAGCCGGTCCAGGTCACGCCGGCGACGCGAAGCGCTGGAGCCTCGCCGACTGCCTCGGCCGCCCTGCGACCTCAGCCGCCCTCGCCCGCCTCCACCGGCTGCCCGTTCGAATCGAAGGGGTCCAGCCGGTAGCGGTAGAGCCGGTCGAAGCCGTGCTTTCCGGGCATGTCGTACTCGACGCTGAAAGAATGGTGCTCGTCGTCCACCGCATGCCCCGTCCTGGCGATCGACCGTCCCTCCCGAGCTGGAAACACGCGCATCTTCCGATCCGAGAGCCGGATCAAGGCGCTCCGCCAGCGGTCGTTGTAGTTGCTGGCGCTTTTCCCTCCCCCGGATCCGGACAGCTCCACGCGACGAGAATGCCGACGAGCACAACGAGAACGAGCCGACCTTGCCGCACCATCCGCCGCTCCGCCTCCTCTGCGAGCAAGCAGGGTATCGCCAGCCGCACGCTCGGGTAACCTTCCATTAAACTAAATGAAAACACTCGAGACTGCTGTTGCGACCGATACCGGTGACCTCCACGCCCTCCGCGCAGCAAAGGGAACCGCAAAGTCGACGGAGCCTAGAAGCCTGTTGGGGTAAGGAAGCGGCGAAGGCGGCAGGCGATGTCTGCGAGCGCGCACCGGCTCGAGTGAAGTTCGGGTCCGAACATTGACCCGCCCGTATCCCCCGTGCAAGATCCAAACTTCGCAAATCGGGGCCCGAAGGACTTGCCCATGCCCGTGAACTTCATCGCCGCCATCGATTACGTCCATGCCATCCAGGCCAGCGGGCCCGTGGGGATGGGGGTCCTCGCGATCCTCCTCCTCGCCTCGGGCTGGAGCTGGACCATCATCTTCCAGAAGTCCTTGCAGCTTCGGAGGGCGCAGGAGCGCTCGAAGGAGTTCCTCGACGCCTTCTGGCAGTCCAAGCGCCTGGACGAGGTCTACGCCCGGTCGAATTCGATGAAGGATGCGCCCGTGGCGCAGGTCTTCCGCGCGGGCTACGTCGAGCTGGCCAAGCTGACGGGCGAGGGAGGCGAGCGGAAGGTGGACCTCGCCGGCGTCGACAACATCGAGCGGGCGCTGAGAAGGGCCGCCAACGTGGAGCTGACGCACCTGGAGGCGAGGACCTCTTTCCTCGGCTCGGTGGCCGCGGCGGCGCCCTTCATCGGCCTATTCGGCACGGTCTGGGGGATCATGAAGGCCTTCGGCGAGATCTCGCAGCAGGGCAGCGCCAGCCTGGCCACGGTCTCGGCGCCGATCTCGGAGGCGCTGATCGCCACGGCGGTGGGCCTTTTCGCCGCGATCCCCGCCGTGATCTTCTACAACCACTTCGTGGCGAAGATCCGGATCCTCGAGACCGAGATGAACAACTTCGCGGCGGACTTCCTCAACATCGTCAAGCGCCACTTCGTCCGGCCATGAGCTTTTCCAGCGGCGGCGGCCGAAAGGGCCTCTCCGAGATCAACGTCACGCCTCTGGTGGACGTGATGCTGGTGCTGCTCATCATCTTCATGGTGACGGCGCCGATGATGCAGCAGGGGGTCAAGGTCGACCTTCCCGACGCCCGAGCGCAACCGATCGAGGCGAGCGACGAGCGCAAGCTCGTCCTCTCCGCCACCGCGGACCGGCGCATCTTCATCGGGGACGCCGAGGTGCAACTCGAGGAGCTCGAGGAAAAGCTCAGGGCCAATCCCAAGGCGCAGGCCGACAAGGAGATCTACCTGCACGCGGACCGCAACCTGCCTTACGGCTTCGTGATGGAGCTGATGGCCGCGGTTCAGCGCGCGGGGATCCCGGCCATGGGCATGATCACCGATCCGGTGGTCGCGACGCCCGCAAAGGGTACGAAGAAGAAGTAGTGGAGGCTTCGCGCAAAGAGCACGGCGGGGGCGTTGGCCCCGACCGGGAGAGCGTGCTGGCGAAGCGACCCGCGCCCTTCCGCTGGGCGTGGGTGCTGTCGGTCCTCGTGCACGCGGTGGTCTTCGTCGGCCTCTTCGGCGTCTCGCTTTCGAGCGGCTGCGGGGGCCGGCGCGAGCCGGAAAAGCCCGTGGTGGCCAAGCTGGTTCGCCTCGGGACCCCGCGAGAGAAGCACCTTCTCCCGCGGCTGCCCACTTCTCCGCCCACCCCGCCCGCCTCGCGCGAGGCACCGCAGGTCACGCCGGGGAAGGAGCTGTCGACACCGCAGCCGCCGAAGCCGCCCGAGCCGCCGAAGCCGCAGCCGGAATCGCGACCGGCGGAGAAGGCGCCTCCGGCGTCGAAGAGCCCGAGCCCGCCCGCGCAGGCGGCCGCACCCAAGAGCCCCAAGTCGGAAAAGAGCGAGCTCGACGACATCATCCAGCGCTTCGCCTCGGCCGATCGGGTGGGCAAGGCCGAGCCGCTGCCGGGCCTGCCCGACGGCGATCCCTTCGGCGACGCCGAGGAGGCGGCCGAGGGCGAACGCTACCTGGCCCTCGTGCAGAAGCGCCTACGGGACCACTACGTCTTGCCCTCGACCATCCCCGAGACGGAGCGAATCCGGCTCAGCGCCATCGTGCGCATCCACGTCGACCGGACGGGCCGCATCACCCGGCACGTGATCGAGCAGTCCTCCGGCAATCCGCAGTTCGACGCGGCGCTGGAGTCGGCCATCGCCAAGGCCTCCCCGCTGCCGCCGCCACCCGACCACCTCCTCCGCCAGTTCGCGAATGGCTTTCCTGTCCGCTTCCGTTACTAGAGCGCCGTGATAGAACGAGGCCCGACGAAAGGAGTGAGAACGTTGCGTTCGATGGCCAGAATCTGGGTCGCGCTCGCGGCGCTCGTCCTGCCCGCCCTGGCGCTGGGCCAGGAGCCGCTCATCGAGGTTTCGGGGGCCACCTTCCGGCCCCTGCCCATCGCCATCGCCCCTCCCATCGCTCAGGGGGACGCCGCCTCGCCGGCGGAGGAGATCTACGAGGCGCTGACCTTCGACCTGGAGGTTTCCGGCCTCTTCGAGGTGATCCCGCGCAAGGCCTTCCTCGCCGATCCCCGCGAGCCGCTCGGCCCCGAGGGAATCGTCTGGTCGCGCTGGCTCGACGTGGCCGCCGAGGAGCTGCTCAAGTTTCAGGTGGAAGCCGGGCCGCAGGGCCTGAAGCTGACGTGGCGACTCTACGAGGTGGCCACGCAGCGGCAGACGACCTCCGGGACGCTCGAGGGGCGCGTGGCCGATGCGCGTCGGCTGGCGCACCGCCTCGCCGACGAAATGGTCCGCCACCACACCCGCGAGCCGGGCGCCTTCTCCACTCGCATCGCCTTCGTGCGCCGCCCGAAGGGGGGCTCGAAGGAGATCTGGGTTTCCGACTTCGACGGGAAGAACGCCAGCCCCGTCCCCCATACCCGGGGCATCTCCCTGCTGCCCACCTGGTCGCCTTCGGGCGGCGAGCTGGCCTTCACCTTCTTCAAGAAGAGCCTGGAGTACCCGAACGGCCATCCGCAGATCTGGAAGGCGAACCTGCTGAACGGAAAGACGAGCCCGCTGGTGACCTCCGGCGACCTCAACACCGGCGCGGCCTGGTCGCCCGACGGCTCGAAGATCGCCTTCACCATGTCGCGGGACGGAAATCCGGACATCTACGTGATCAATGCCGACGGTTCGGGGCTGCGCCGGCTGACCCGCGATCCGAGCACGGAGTCCTCGCCGGTCTGGTCGCCGGACGGCAAGCGGATCGCCTTCGTCTCCGACCGCCACGGCACGCCGCAGATCTTCGTGATGGACGCCGACGGCGGTAACGTCGAGCGGCTCACGCGTCAGGGCAACTACAACCAGACGCCGGCGTGGTCGCCACGGGGCGACGAGATCGCGTTCACCGCGCGCGACGAGCGCTACGCCTTCGACATCTTCGTGGTCAACGTCGAGACCAAGGAGATCCGGCGGCTCACCCAGGACCAGGGCAACAACCTCCATCCCACCTGGGCGCCCAACGGCCGGATGATCCTCTTCGTCTCCGACCGCGACGGCGACCGTGCGCTCTACGTCGGCTCCGCCGATGGCCGGGTGCAGCGGCGAATCTCGCCGCGCGACGGCGCCGAGTACACCGATCCCGCCTGGGGTCCCTTCCCCGTCACCGTCGAAGCGAAGCGATGAGCGAGCGCTTCGCCGCCATCGACGTCGGCACCAACAGCGTCCTCCTCCTCGTCGCCGAGCGCGGCGCCGACGGACGCTTCGTCGCCGTCGACGAGGACATGGAGATCACCCGCCTCGGCGAGGGCGTGGACCGCACCCGGCGCCTGACGGAACGGGCCGTCGCGGAGACGGTCGAGGCGGTTCGCGCCTTCGCCGGGCGCGCCCGCAGCCTCGGCGCGAAGGAGATCGCCGTGGTGACGACCAGCGCCGCGCGCGATGCCGAGAACGGCGCGGAGTTCCTCCGGCGGTTGCGGGACGAGGCCGGCGTCGAGGTGGAGATCCTCTCCGGCGAAAAGGAGGCCACCTTCACCTACGCCTCTGCGGCCGCCGACTTCGGTCCGGGATCGCTCTGGGCCATCGACATCGGCGGGGGGTCCCCCCCGGGGGGTGGCCTCTTTTTTTTTCAACTATCACGACCTCTCCCAGATACACTTTTTAAGATTCTGCGGGGGGTGGTACTTTTAATAAAAAAAAAAAGCTTACAATACAGAAAAACTA
>QGUN01000056.1 GCA_003242475.1 Pseudomonadota bacterium | reverse complement strand
CTCACGACCGCGGTCGGGAGCGAGATGCGAACGGGAGTGGGCCGGTCGCCGGCGCCCGAGTCGACCTTCCCGGAGTCGTTGGCCCCCCAGCACCAGAGCGAGCCGTCGAGGAGAACCGCGCAGGCATCGGCGGGGCGAATGCCTTCTCGATCTGCGCAAGCACTGCTGGGGCGTTCGGGAGGAGGACCGCGCGATCAGCCTCGTGGTGGAGTGGGAGCCCGGCCACTTCGGCCGCTCGATCGACACCTCCTTCGAGACGCTTCGCATCTCGCCTCGGGGGCTGGAGGCGCTGCAGCGCGCGGCGGCGACCATCGCCGGCACCCGGTCGTCGATCGAATTGCGCCAGGCGGTACGAGACGTCTTCGCCGTGCTGCGCAGCCATGGCGTTCCGCTCCACCTGCCTCCGGAGAGCGCTTTCGTGGAGGCGGTTCCCGAGCACGAGGTGGTGCTGGCGAGGATCATCGACCGGGCGCTCTCGCACCGCGGCGATCGGGTGGGCATGGTGGACCTGGAAGATCTCTCCGGGTGGTCCGAGCGCAGCCTACGGCGTCACCTGCGCCAGTATCTACGCAAGTATCACTTCGACGCCCTGGCCTGGCGCGAGCTCTACCGCCGCTGGCGGCTCTCGACGGGGCTGGCGCTCATGGGCGCGGCCAAGGCGACCACCGAGAGCGTCGCCGAGTACCTCGGCTACTCCTCCCCCACCGCCTTCTGCCGCGCATTCGCCAGCGCCGGCCTTCCCTCCCCCGGGTCCATCCGTCGCCTCCTCTGAACGCGGCCGGGTGCCGAATCACCGCTGCTGCGGCCAGGCTGTCGCGTCGAGCGCCGCCAAGGCTGCGCGGATTCGACGCGCACCCGCCTCGAGCGCGCGCAGCGCCTCCGGGCGGTGGCCGTCGGCCGCCGCCGACCAGGCGCGGTGCACGAGCCTCTCACCCGCGGCGTAGTCCCCGAAGACCTCCGCGAAGCGCTCCCCGCCCATCGCGGCGATGCGGTGGGGGATCGATTCGCCGAGCGGACCCATCGTCCTGGTCTCCAGCGCCGCGAGGCGATCGGCCAGATCCTCCAGAGAGAGCGCGGGCGCCTCCTCGCAGAGCCGCTCGACCTCCGCGGATACGGCGCGAAGCATCTCGACCTCCGCTGCCGCGCTCGTCCCGCTCGAACTCGCACCGGCCTCCCGCTGCTTTCGCGCATCGAGCCGATGCAGGACGCCGCCCGCGACGAGGACCGCCGCCCCCACCGCGACGAGGCTCCACTCCACCACCGGGAGGCGGGCGCCGCCGAGCGTGGCGAGGATCGTTCCGAGGCTCAGGAGCACGTGAGCACGAAGGCGCATCGCTCATCCCCCGAAGAGCCGGATCAGAGAGAAGATCACGCCGGCCAGCGAGTCGCCGACCAGGAAGCCGGCCGCGATCGGGATGCCGACGTTGGCGGTGAAGGCCTTGCCCTCGGGCCGCCGCTGCACGGCCATCGCCAGGAGGCAGCCCAGCCCGTAGGGCAGCACGTAGTCGATCGGCAAATACATCGAAAGGCCGACGAGGACGCCGAGTCCACCGCCGGCTCCGAAGGTGAGCAAGGCGCCGACCAGCGCACCCACGGCGTACTTGTCCACCGGCACGTCACCGCCCTGGATCGCCTGGATGGTCTGCTGCAGCGCCACGGCCTGGGTGGCCGGGATGCTCGTCCCCGGCCCGAAGCCCATGGTCTCCCAGATCAGGTAGACCGTCAGCACCGAGACGATCGGCCCGATCCAGCCCACCGCGAGCTGCACCGCCTGTTGGAGAACCGGCCTGGAGCCCACCAGATGACCCGTCTTGAGGTCGGTCATCATGTCGGCGCCCTGGCCGATCGCCACGCAGACCGCGGCCCCGATCATCACCGCCAGGCCGACGCTCCCGCCCGAGATCACCAGGACCACCGTGACCGCCAAGAGCGATAGCCCGGAGACGGGGCTCCAGTCGGTCATGCCGGTGCACTGGGAAACGATCACCCCGGCGAGCCACATCCACAGCGTTCCGAAGACGGCGGTGAGGGTGGCGCGGAACAAGCCGACCTCGGGCGCGCCCAGATAAGCGGCGGCGAAGAGGAGCACCAGCGAGCCGAGCGTGGCGCCGTACATCCACCCGATGGGCAGCTCGTCGTTGCCCTTCCCCGGCCCGGCGCTCTTCAACGAGGCGAAGGCGGCGCGGATCATCGGGGCGGCGAGCGCCACGCCGGCGACGGCGCCACCGACGAGAAGCCCGATGCCCAGCGGGCGGATCATCTCCTTGAAGATCGTCCCCGCCAGAACCGCGTCGGGATTCTCCACCCCCTCCGGCGCCGGCGGCACCCAGCCCAACGAGACCACCAGCGGAGCGAGCACCCAGTTGGCGAGAACACCTCCGGCCAGCACGACCAGGCCCGCCCGACCGGAGAGAAAACCCGCGCCGATGGAGAGGAGCGAGATCGCCCAGACGTTCGGCACGTAGGCCGGCAAGCCCAGGGGCGTGCCCAGATCCACCGCCTCGGGGATCGCCCCCGAGTTGGTGAGAAAGCCCACGACGAAGGCGACGACGGAAGCGCCGAGGAGATAGAGGGATTTTTTCGAAGAGGCGCCCGGGGTGCGGAGGATCTCGGCGACGGCGATCCCCGAGGGGAAGCGGAGACGCTCCAGCTCGATCATCTGCTTGCGCAGCGGGATGATGAAGAGCGTTCCGAGGAAGGCGCCGGAAACCGCGGCGACCGCGATCGCCCACGGATTGTAGGAAACGCCCTCCATCAAGAAGAGCGCGGGAAAGGTGAAGATCACGCCGGCGGCTGTGTTGTTCACCGCCGAGGCGACCGTCTGGTTGACGTTGTTCTCGACGATCGTCCCCCGCCGCATCACGCCCCGAAGCAACCCCCAGCCGAGGATGGCGGCGATGGCCGACGCCGGGACGACGAAGCCGATGAGCAGGCCGGCGTAGGTCATGCTCGCCGTGAGGACGATTCCGACCAGGATCCCGAGGACCAGGGAGGCGACGGTGACCTCCCGGTAAGGCGCGAGCGAAGGATCGGATACAGGCGCGCGCGCCTCGGCGCGCGCGTGGGCCTCGTGGCGACTCATCCGGGCTCCGTTCGGGGTGAGGGCCCAGTTTGCCACGAAACCAGCAGAACGCCACCCCGATCAGCCGAAGTGATAGGCCGACAGCCGGATGCCGGCGAAGGTTCCGTTCCAGGCCACGCGGCCGACGTCGTCACCGGCCGCGCCGGCGATCACCATCAACGGGATGAGATGCTCCTCGCGAGGGTGCGCCGCGCGCGCCATCGGCGCCCGCTCCCACTCGAGCAATCCGCGATCGCGGCGCTCCGGCTCCGCCGTCGCCACGTCGCGCAGCCAGGCGTCGAAGGCCTCCGCGACCGGGCGCATGCGCGGCCCGAAGCCGGCGCGCAGGTTGTGGTAGCTCATCCCACTGCCGACGATGAAGACGCCCTCGTCGCGCAGCGGTGCGAGCGCCCGGCCGATCTCCAGGTGCAGGCGCGGATCGAGCCCCCGCACCAGCGAGAGCTGGATGGTGGGGACGTCGGCATCGGGATACGTCAGCTTCAGCGGGACGAAGGTGCCGTGATCGAAGCCCCGGCGCGGATCGCTCGCGGTGGGAAGACCCGCCTCGGCGAGCAGCTCGCGGACCCGCGAGGCGAGTTCGGGGTCGCCGGGCGCCGGCCACTGGATCTCGTACGATTCCGGCGGAAAGCCGTAGTAGTCGTAGAACATCGGCGGCCGCGCGGCGGTCATCACCGTGGGGACCTGCTCCTCCCAGTGCGCCGAAACCACGAGCAGGGCGCGCGGCCGGACGGGAGGAAGATTCCCCAGCTCCTTCAGGTAGCGCGCGAGATCGTCGAGCTCCGCCCGGTCGCCGAAACCGATGTCCACGAAGGGCCACGGCCCGCCGCCGTGGGGAACGTAGGCGAGCGGCATGCGCGGCGTCCTCTCGGCCTTCCGCTCCCCGCTCCCCGCGATCGAGGCGCCGGCGA
This sequence comes from Pseudomonadota bacterium, assembly GCA_003242475.1. Classification (GTDB taxonomy): domain Bacteria; phylum Myxococcota; class Myxococcia; order Myxococcales; family Vulgatibacteraceae; genus ZC4RG40. The sequence goes on along the minus strand of QGUN01000056.1, from coordinate 12,875 downwards.
ACGCGGCCGCGGAAGCGGCCAGACCCGCGGCGAGGATCTCCCGTCGGCTCAAACCCTGTTTCTCCTCCGCCATGCGATACCTCCGACCCTCCGATGCGCGTCTCGACCCTGCGTCGCGCCTCTGGAGCAGCCCCGGGGAAACCTCCATTCTGCGCCCGATGCAGATGAAAATCCGCGCCTGGTCCTGGCTCGCGCTGGCCGCCCTGGGGATCGTCGGCCTCGCGCTGCACGCGACCACCTTCCTCCCCTTCCTCGCGGACGACGCGCAGATCTCCCTCCGCTACTCGGAGCGCCTGGTGGAGGGAAAGGGTCTGACCTGGACCGATGGCGAGCGCGTCGAAGGCTATTCCAACCTCCTCTGGGTCCTCGCCGCCGCCCTCCTCCACCTCCTCGGGATGGACTCGATCCTCGCCGTGCGGCTGCTGGGCTTTCTGGGCATGGGCGCGGCCATCCTCGCCCTCGCCTGGAGCCAGCGCCACGCGTTCCAGAGCGAAACGCTGCCTTTCCCCCGCGCGGCCCTTCCGGCGGCGGCCGGCGTCGCGGCGATGGCGCTTTCGGGGCCCCTGGCCGTCTGGCTGGTCGGCGGCCTGGAGCAGCCCTTCGTGGCGGGCCTTCTCGCCTGGGCGCTCGCGCTCGCCCTGCCTCTCGTCCAGCCCGACGGGCCCCGGCGCGTCTTGCCCGCCTCCATCCCGCTCGCCTTGCTCTGCCTGACGCGCCCGGACGGCCCCATCTACACCGCCACGGCGGCGGCCGCGATCGCGCTCGGCCGGGGCCTCTCGCGGGAATCGCTCGCGCTCGCGCTTCGCCTCTGTCTGCTTCCGGCCGCCACCTACCTGGGGCAGCTCGGCTTCCGCCTCGTCTATTACGGCGACTACGTCCCCAACCCGGCGCGGGTGAAGGTGGCCTTCACCTCCACACGGCTCATCGGCGGCCTCGCGTACACGGGAAGCGGCTTCCTCTACCTCTCCGGTCTCAGCCTCCTCGGAATCCTCGCCTTCGCCGCCGTCGGCGATCCGCAGCGTCGGCGCCGCCTCCTTCTCCTGGGCCTGCCGCTCTTGGCGTGGTCCGCCTATCTCAGCTTCATCGGCGGCGAGATCTTCCCCGGTCGCCGGCACATCGTGCCCATCGCCGTCCTCCTCGCCTTCCTGGCGACGGAGGGGCTCGCCTGGGCCGCGGCGCGCGATCGGCGCTGGACCCTCGTTGCCATCGGCACGACCCTCGCCTGCCTCGGGCTGCTGGTCTTCACGCAGATCGTCGACCCGGAGAACGAACGAGCGCGGAAGGAAAAGTGGAACTGGGCAGGCGAGCCCGTCGGTCTGGTGCTGCGCGCGGCCTTCGAGAAGGTGCAACCGCTGGTCGCCGTCAACTCCGCCGGTTGCCTGCCCTACTGGTCCCGGCTCCCGGCGATCGACATGCTGGGGCTCAACGATCGCTGGCTCGCCCGGCATCCGCCGGCGAACGTGGGACACGGCCATTTCGCCCACGAGTTCGGCAACGGCGAGTACGTCTACTCGCGGCGCCCCGACATCGTGATCCTCTGCGGTCCGTGGGGAAGCACGCGCGGGTGTTTCCGCGGCGACCGCGAGCTCCTCCGCCATCCCGGCTTCCGGCGCGACTACCAGCTCGTGATCGTGGAAGGCAGGATCCCCCGCGGCTACGAGGCGAGGCGGGTCTTCCACACGGTCCTCTCGAAGATGTTCTTCCGCAAGGACAGCGAAAAGGTCGGCATCCGCCAAAGCGAAGGGAGCATCCACGTGCCCGGCTGGTTTCTCGCCAGCACCGAGGGGACCTTCGCCGCATACCTGGACGACCAGGAGCGCCTGGTCGCCCGTCTCGCCCAGGGAACCACGGGGCAGACCTTCCTCGAGATCCCGGCCGGCCGGTGGCGGCTCCACATGGACGTCGATCGCGACGACGCCACCCTCGAGGTGAAGCGCGGCGAAAAGACCGTGGCCTCCGCCACGGGCCGCTCGCTGGAGTTCGACTCCGACGGCGGCGAGTACCTCATCGAGGTCCGGCCGACGGGAAGAACCCTGATCGGTGGACTCGACCTCCGCCTCCTTTCCGCGGAGGTCGCCGAGGAATCCACCTAGAAGGCAGACCGTCCGGCCGAACTGGGAAACCCGACAGGTGGACGTCCTCGTCCTCGCGTCACAGATCTACGATCACGCGACTCGCCCCGCCGCTTCGAGATCGCCGACGAGATCCGCGAGTCGCCCGAATCGGAGGGAGCGATGGGAATCGAGAACGCGAAGACGTTCACTCTCGGAGGCGAATTGAAAGTCCATCGCCTGGGCTTCGGCGCGATGCGCCTCACCGGCGATGGCATATGGGGCGAGCCCAGGAATCGGGCGGAAGCGCTCCGCGTGCTCCGTCGCGCGGTCGAGCTCGGCGTGAACTTCATCGACACCGCCGACTCGTACGGCCCGGAGGTCTCGGAGGAGCTGATCGCGGAGGCCCTGTACCCCTACCCTCCTGACCTCGTCATCGCCACCAAGGGCGGGCTGCTCCGGCCCGGGCCGGGGCAATGGGAGCCCCACGGCGATCCCGCCCACCTGCGCCGCGCTTGCGAAGGCAGCCTCCGACGCTTGCGGCTGAACCGCATCGACCTCTACCAGTTCCACGCGCCCGATCCGAAGGTGCCTCTCGAGCGCTCCCTCGAGGAGCTGGCGCGGCTTCGCGACGAAGGGAAGATCCGCCTCGTCGGCGTCAGCAATTTCGACGTCGACCAGCTCGAACGCGCCCTCCGGATCGTCCCGATCGCCTCGGTGCAGAACCGCTTCAACCTGGGCGATCGGAGCTCGATGGACGTGCTGGGCTGGTGCGAAAAGCGCCGGATCGCCTTCATCCCATGGCGACCGCTCGGCCTCGACGGCGTCGACGTTCGCGCGGTCGACGCGATCGCCCAGCGCCACGGCGCCACGAGAGGCCAGGTCGCGCTGGCGTGGCTGCTCGCCCTCTCGCCCGTGATGCTGCCGATCCCCGGCACGAGCTCCATGGCGCACCTGGAGGAAAACGTGGCCGCCGCCGACTTGGGGCTCTCGCCCGAGGAGGTCGCGGAGCTGACGGCGCTCGCCTGAATTCAGGCGTCCGGGCCGAGATGTTCGCAGGGAGCGTCCTCGCCGAGGCGCCGGCGCTGCCAAAGGGCGTGAAAGCCCATCCCCGCAGCCATTGCCGCGAGGAAGAGGAGGACCTTCCACCCGCCCACGAGGGCGTTGACGATGGCCGGACCGGGGCAGAGGCCGAGCAGCCCCCAACCCACGCCGAAGATCGCCGAGCCCGCGAGAAGCTCCCGGTCGATCCGCCGCATCGCCGGCAGGTCGAAGGCAGGCGCGAACAGCGGTCCCGACCGGCGGCGGATCGCGGGAAAGAGCGCGGCGAAGACGCCGACTCCGCCGCCCATCACCCAGAGGAGGCTCGGGTTCCAGTCGCCCGCGAAGTCGAGAAAGCCGAGGACGTTTCGGGGGTCGGTCATCCCGCCCAGCCCGAGTCCCAGTCCGAAGAGAAGACCTGCGACGAGACCGGAAAGGACGTGCATCAGAGACCTCCGAGGACGTGCCGGACGACGAAGACGGTGAGGATGGCGGTGGTCATGAAGGTCGCCGTGGCGGCGAGCGAGCGGGGCGAAAGCCGACCGATCCCGCAGATGCCGTGTCCGCTGGTGCATCCGCAGCCGAGGCGCGAACCAAAGCCGACCATCACGCCGGCCGCGGCGACGAGAGCGGGCGGAGCCTCCAGCCCCTCCCCCAACGCCCCGGGCATCCAGAGCGCGAGCAGCAGGCCGCTGGTGACGAGGCCGGCGAGAAAGGCCGCGCGCCACGTGCGCTCTGCCCCGCCCCCGGGCAGGAAGGTCCCGGCGAAGATCCCGCTGATCCCCGCGATCTTGCCGGTCGCGAGCAGGAGAAAGGACGAAGCCAGGCCGATCGTCACCCCACCGACGAGGGGAACGAGGATACCATCCATCGAGCGCCTCCTTTTCGGCGGATGCCTATATAGCTACATAGCGATTCAGTCAAGATGACCGCGATGGGCAAAGAGCGATCCTTCCTCCAAGGCCTCGACGCCGAGGCGCTGAATCTGGTCGCCGATCGATTCCGGGTGCTGGGCGAGCCGCTGAGACTCCGGATCCTGCAGCTACTGCTCCGGCGAGAGCGCTCGGTGATGGAGCTGGCGGGCGAGCTACAGACCTCGCAGCCGAACGTGAGCAAACACCTCCGCAGGCTCCAGGACGCGGGGCTCCTCCGCCGGCGGCAGGAGGGAAATACGGCCTACTACTCCATCGCCGATTCCTCGGTGGTGGAGCTATGCGACCTGGTCTGCCGCCACCTGGCCGGCCAGCTCGCCCGCCAGGCCCGTGCGCTCGGGGATCCGGCCGATCACTCGTAAGCGAAGTAGACCGCCGAGACAGTCCAGAGCCCGGCACCCATCTCGTTCACGACCCAGGAGGCGGTCTGCGGCCCCGGGACGTTGAGGAAGGGATGTTCGAGGACGAAAGGCTCCGTGACCCGGCCGGGACACCAGTTGGCGCGCGGGGCGCGCGCGCTGTCGTGGTCGGCGCAGGGGTTTTCGGCGCAGTAGGCGGAGGGCGCGTCGGGGTCGTTCTCGACCACGGTGCAGTTGTCCTCGCAGCTCACCCAGGGCGAGAGTCTTCCGACCCTCCGGTCCCCCACCCAGACCTCGTGGATGCGGCTGCAGAACTCCTCCGCAGGACCGATGCATCCCCAGGTGAGCTCCCCGCCCCCGTGCCCGGTGGCACGGTACTCGATCTTCCCCTTCGTCGTCCCCTCGGGGATCACGAGGTCGTAATCGAAGCGTAGGTTCTCGCCGGGGCCGTTCCAGTTCTCGAAAAAGAGGGGGATGACGGCTCGGACCTTCCGCGGAGGCGTGCCGGGCACCATCTCCAGCCGTGCCGAGACGAACCAGCTCCCCCGCGAGCCGGAAACCTGCCCCTCCCAATCGGGCCAGGTACCGATGTGGACCTCGAGCTCGTGCTCGCCGGGAAGGCCGTTCGCCACGTCGGTGATGTCCACCTCGAATTGCATGGGCCCGCCGAAGGGCGTGATGGCCCGCACGAGCTCGAGCTTCGGCTCGCCCTCGCGGCGCGGCAGCAGCTGGAAGGTGAAGGTGCGATCGAAGGCGTCGCACTCGGCTGGCCAGTATTGTCCCGCCGGGATCGCGCCGGGCACCCTCCACTTCGAGAAGGGATAGCAAGGCGACTCGAGTTCGACGACCAGCGTCGCGCGCTCGAAGGGCCCCTTGCCGAAGTCCACCTTCGCCCGCGCGTTCTGGAAGTTCTCCTCCTGCTTTAGGCTGGAGATGCGAACGCGGTCGAAGGCGGTCACCGTGTATGGCCCCCCGTTCGAACCGCCGGAAGCACACGCCCCCAGAAGAAGCGCCACCGCGAGACATTCGATCCGCCGCATGCGAAAACGCTACCCTGGAGCGAATTCGCGATGCAATTGCGGATTACATGATGAGCGGTGGCGCTGGGGGAATCTCGATCGTCCGGCGAAGCGGACTCGAGTCGAAGACGTGAGGCAGGGCCTCCTCCACCGAATCCACCAGGTGGAATTCCAGCGCCTCTCGAACCTCGGGTGTGACGTCCTCGAGATTGGCCTCGTTGTGTCGCGGTAGAACCACGGAGCGGAGACCGGCCCGATACGCCGCCAACACCTTGTCTCGAACCCCTCCCACGGGGAGCACCTTCCCGCGCAAGGTGATCTCGCCGGTCACACCCACGTTTGGACGGACGGGCTGACGCGTCACCAGGGAGACGAGGGCGAGATACATGGCGAGTCCGGCGGAAGGACCGTCCTTGGGGATGGCGCCGGCAGGAACGTGCAGGTGGACCGCCTTTCCGGAAAGCTCGCGGGGGTTCAGCCCGAGTGCGGGAGCGGTGGAACGCAAGAGCGATAGCGCGGCCTGGGCGGACTCTCGCATGACGTTTCCGAGCATGCCGGTGAGGATCAGCTCCTCCCGCCTGGCCGGCATCATGGCCGCCTCCACGAAGAGGATCTCGCCGCCCGTCGGCGTCCACGCCAACGCGGTCACCACGCCAGGCCGGTCGATGCGCTCCGCCACCTCGTCGAAGAACTTGCGCGGGCCGAGGTATTCGCGCAGGTCGTCCGCCCCGACGTGGATCGGCGTCTCGGCTCCCTCGCCGATCTTGCGCGCCACCTTGCGCACGATGGTGGCGATCTCGCGGTCGAGATTCCGCACGCCGGCCTCGCGTGTGTACTCCCGGATGATGCGCCGGATGGCGGAGTCGTCGATCTCGAGCTCGTCCGGCCGAAGCCCGTGTCCGCGCAGCTCCAGTGGCAAGAGATGTTGCCGGGCGATCTGGAGCTTTTCGTCGTCCGTGTAGCCGGAGAGCCGGATCAGCTCCATGCGGTCAAGGAGAGCAGGCGGGATGGTATCGGTGGTGTTGGCGGTGCAGATGAAGAATACGCTCGAGAGGTCGAAGGGAACGTTGAGGTAGGTATCGACGAAGGCGTGGTTCTGCGCGGGGTCGAGAACCTCGAGAAGCGCAGCGGCCGGATCGCCGTGAAAGCCCACGCCGAGCTTGTCGACCTCGTCGAGCATGAAGATCGGATCGCTGGCGCCCGCGCGTCGCAGCGCCTGCACGATGCGACCGGGCATCGCGCCGATGTACGTGCGTCGGTGCCCGCGGATCTCGGCCTCGTCGTGGATGCCGCCCAGGCTCATGCGCACGAATTTCCGACCCAGGGCACGCGCGATGGACTGGCCGAGGGAGGTCTTGCCGGTGCCGGGCGGTCCGACGAAGCAGAGGAGCGGCTCGCCTCGGAACTTGCGGCCTCGTTCCGCGACACGCTCCACGCCCCGCTCGCTGCGTAGCTTCTTGACCGCCAGGTAGTCGACGATCCGCTCCTTGACCTCGTCGAGGTCGTAGTGGTCCTCGTCGAGCGCCTGCCTCGCCTTTTCCAGATCGATGGGGCCGCCGCTTTCCTTGCCCCAGGGCATGGAGAGGATCCACTCGAGCCAGCTACGGATCATCCCGTGCTCGGGCGAGACGTCCGGGATGCGCTCCAGACGCGCGAGTTCGCGCTCGGCCTCCTCACGGACCTCGTCGGACAGGGGAAGCTCCTCCAGCTTTTCGCGAATCTCCCGGATCTCCCCCTGCTCCGACTGTCCCAGCTCCTCCTGGATGGCGCGCAGGCGCTCGCGAAGCACGTATTCCTTTTGCGACTCCGAAATGCGGACCTGCGTCTGCTCCGAGATCCTCTCCTCGAGTTCGCGGATGGCGATCTCCTGCTGCGCGCATTCGATGAAGCGGCGGAACCGCTCCTCCACCGTCTCCGCTTCGAGCAACGACTGGCGATCCTTCGTCGGTAGGGGGACGGTGGTGGCGAGGAGGTACGAGAGCTGGAGGGGCTCGTCGAAAGAGCGGATGGCGTTGGCCAGCTCCTCGGGAAGCTCGGGCGTCAGCTCCGCGAGACGCCGGAACCTCTCCTTGGCTGCACGGGAGAGCGCCTGGACGCGCAGGTCGTCGCCCAGCTCCTCGCCCAGGACGCGAACGCGCGCCACCGGGTAGGGATCGCGGCTGACGTACTCCTCCACCTCCACGCGCACGAGCCCCTGGAGGATGAGCTGGAGGTTGCCCATCTCCGTCCGGTAGTACTGGCGGATGATCGCGGCGGTCCCGATGCGGTAGAGATCCTCGACGCCCGGGGGGATGGCCTCCTCGTTTTTCTGCGCGACGACGGCGACCAGACGATCCCCCTGCATCACCTCCTCGACCATTCGGATCGATTGCGGCTGGCCCACCGAGACCGGAACGACCGAGAGCGGAAAGACGACCGCGCCCCGGATCGGCAGGACGGGAAGCAGCTCGGGGATTTCGATTTCGGAGGGTCGGAATTCTGTCGCCATCGCGCGTCCGGGCAAGGGTTGCCTCGGATCACGGTGGCGACGATGGGCCGCGATTGCAGCCGCGTTCAGAGGAGGGTTCCGGAGAGCACCAGCCTGGCGACGGAAAAGTAGATCACCACGCCGACCACGTCGACGAGCGTCGCCACGAAGGGCGCGGAGGCGCTCGCCGGATCGAGGCCGAGCTTGCGCAGGACGAAGGGCAGGGTCGATCCCGCGAGCGTGCCCCAGGTCACCACGCCCACGAGACTGAGCGCGACGCTCAGGCCCACGCGCAGGAAGTGCTCGCCATACAGGCCGAGGACGAGTTCCCAGACGATCACCCAGACGATCGCGACCAGAGCGAGCAAGCACCCGAGGGCGAGCCCCGAAACGAATTCCTTCCGGACCACCCTCCACCAGTCGCTCATGTGCACCTCGGAGAGCGCCATGGCGCGGATGACGAGCGTGGTCGCCTGCGCGCCGGCGTTGCCCCCGCTGGCGATGATGAGCGGAAGAAAGAGCGCCAATACCACCGCCCGGGAGAGCTCCTGCTCGAAGTAGCCCATGGCCGTGGCGGTGAGGGTCCCGCCGAAGAAGAGGAAGGTCAGCCACCCTCCCCTCTTCTTGACCATCTCGAAGAGGGGGGTCCGTAGGTAAGGCGTGCCCAGGGCCTCCATGCCGCCGATCTTCTGGATGTCCTCCGTGGCCTCCTCCTGGAGCACGTCGACGATGTCGTCCGAGGTGACGATACCCTGGACCCGGCCCTGGTCGTCGACCACCGGCAAGGCGAGGAATCCGTGCTGGCGGAAGAGCTGCGCCACCGCCTCCTGATCGAGGCTCTCGGGAACCGCCACCACGTCCTCGTGCATGATGCTGCTGATGGGCCGACCCGCCGGCGCGCTGAGAAGCTCCCGGAAGGAGACCACGCCCAAAAGCCTCTGCTGCGAGTCGAGGACGTAGACGTAGTAGATGGTCTCCAGATGTCTCGACTGCCGTCGCAGGTAGGCGATGGCTTCCTCGACGGTCATGTCGGGGCGGACGCGTGCGAAGCGCGGGCTCATCAGACCGCCCGCCTCGTCCTCCTTGTAGGCGAGCAGCGCGCTCACTTCCTTCTGGGTGGTCTGGTCGAGGAGGTGGAGGAGCTCCTGCCGCTGCTCCGGCTCCACCTGCTGCAAGAGGTCCGCGGCATCGTCCGGCGCGAGGAGGCGCAGCCAGAGGTAGCGCTCGCCCTCGGGCATGGCCAGCACGAGCTCCGCCTGCTCGTGCGAGGAAAGCTCCTGGAAGAAGGCGGCCGCGGCATCGCGGGGTAGGCGCTCGAAGGCCCTCACCCGCTCATCGACGCTGAGCGCGGACCAGCTCGCCCGCAGATCGTGGATGGCGTCCGGCTGAGAGGTGGGAGGCATCATGACGCGGACCTGAGCCTCCGTCGACGCTGGGGCGATTCGAGACCATGACCGCGCGCAAACTAATGGGATGTGGAAGGGCGTGCAAGGGTCAACGATCCGCCCCGGCGAATCTCGATCGGTTCTCCCCTGCGCCCGACCCGAGACGCGCATCGGCCCGACCTCCGATCTCCAGCCGAACCGCTCCGGCCACCTCCTCCAAGAGCTCCGCCGTCGACGGATGACAGGTGAAGAGGAGGATCTGGTGACGCGTCGCCGCCTCGCCGAGGACCTCGGCCGTGGCGCGGGCGCGCACGGGGTCGAAGTTGACCAGCACGTCGTCCATCAAAAGGGGTAGCCGAGCCCCCTGTTCGGCGAAGGCATCGGCCAGCCCCAGCCGCAGGCAGAGGTAGAGCTGCTCGCGCGTGCCGCGCGAGAGCGAGGAGGCGGCGATGGCGCCGCCGTGGGGCAGCACCACCTCGACGTGCTTCTCTTCGCGCATCTGCCGAATGCGCTCGTAACGCCCGCCGGTGATCCTCTGGAAGAAGGCCGAGGCGCTGCGCAGGACCGCCGGCTGACGCGCCTCGTGGAGCTCCTCCAGCGCGGCGTCCAAGAGCCTCTCGAAGAGGGCCGCCTTCCGGTACCGCTGGATCATCGCGCCCCATTCCGCCTCCTTTTGGCGCAGGCGCTCGCTCAGTTCCAGGACGGCGGTCGAGGCCTCCAGGTCGGCGCGCCGCTGACGAATTCGGGCGAGCTCGGCCTGGAGCACTTCGACGCGGGCATCGAGCGCTTCGAGCCGTTCGCGGCAGCGCTCGACCTCCGCCTGCCATTCCTCCCGGCGTCCCGAGGCCAGGGCCTCACGGATCCGCTCCGCCTCCTCGCCTCGACCGAGCCGCTCGACGAAGGAGGCCTCGATCTGGGCCAGCGCCCTCTCGATCTCCTCGCGCTCCCTCTGCCGCTCGAGGCATTCGAGAAGGTCGTCCACCTCGGCGGCGCCCGCCTCCTCCAGGCAGCGTCGGCGCTCGGCCCGGGCTGCCTCCACCGCGGCCCGGTCTCGATCGAGCTGACGCTCGATCTGCTGGAGGCGCTGCTCGAGCTGGGCGAGCCGGTCTGCCCGCCGGGCCTCCTCCCCCACCCGCTGCTCCAGGACCGCGAGACCCGCGCGGAGCGCGCCGAAGTCCGCCCCGGAGACGGGCAGGCCTGCGGCATCGAGGAGGTCCCGCGCGCGGGCATTCCATGTGGCCAGGCGCCGTCTGGCGTCGTCCCGCTCGGCCTGCAGGCGGCTGGCGCTCTCGCAAAGCGCGGCGATCTGCTCCAGCCGCCCCAGACGTTCCTTCGCCGCCTCCGGCCCGAGGCTTTCCCCGAGGTCGGCCGTACGCACTGCCCATTCTTCGCGCAAGGTTTCCACCCGACGCCGCGCCTCCTCGACCCGCGCGCGAGCTCCCTCGTATTCCGCGAACTCGATGGCCTCCCGCCCCCGTGCATCTTCCAGGCGACGGGCGAGTTCTTCCCACCTCTGCCGGGCGGAGCGTGCCCGCTCGAGCTCGGCGGCCGCCGCCTCCACATCCGCCGGCCCGGCCGACGCCGGAAGCCCCAGGAGGGCGCGGGCCGCCTCGACTTCCCTTGCACGACCGCCGGGGCGAATCCGCAGGCCGAGCGCCAGGAAGGCCGCCGCCGAGCCCACCGCCACGGCTGCCGCCGTCCAGTCGCCCAGGAAGGCGCAGAGGATCGCGGCGCCGGCAGCCAGGCCAGCCAGGGCGAGGGAAATGGTCCGAAATCCCGGCGTCCCGCGCAGCAGAAGTGCGGTGCGAACTTCGGCGAGCGCCCCTGCTTTCCGCTCGAGCACCTCCGCGGAGGGAACCTCGCCGAGGTCGCGCAGTGCTGCCGCCGCCAGCTCCACCTCTCGCGCGCAGCGCCCGAGCGCCTCGCGACACCTCTGCTCGCGATCCTCCGCGCCGCGCAGATCGCTTTCGGCCTCCGCGAGGCGGCGGGCGATTCCCTCGAGCTGATCCCGGCGATCCAGGCCCCGCTCGACACCGAGCGCTCGCTTTACCGTCCAGCCGGGCCCGAGACTCGATGCCAGCCGGGCCGCCTGCTCCTCGCGCTCGCGGATCGAACGCTCGAGGGCCGCGATCCGAGCGACGCTTTCCTCCTGGAGCGAGACATCTCGAAGCAGCGAGGCGAGGTCGGACCGCAGCCCCAAGAAGCGCTCGTCGACTCTCGTTCCCTCCTTCTCCCGGACCGTCGTTTCGCGCTCCGCCAGGAGGTGCTCGAGATTCTCCTGCAGCGTGGCGATCCGCTCGTCCAGCCGTCGAACGCGGGAGAGGCGCTCCGCGAGCGCGGCGGCGCTCTCGCCGGCGGGAGACAGGACCTGCGACCGCTCCACGAGGCGTTGGCGCTTCACCTCGTCGGGCCAGAGGGAGAGGAGGAGGTCCCATCGCCTCTCCTCCGCCCGGAGGCGAGCGCGCTCCTCTTGCGCCGCGCGGAGCCGTTCGGCCAGCTCCTCTTCCTCCCGGATCAGCTCCGCGTGGCCGCGCGACTGGCGGATCCGCGCCTCGAGTTCCCGGCGGAGCTCGTCGATCTCCTTCGCCCGCTCGCGGATCGGCCCGGACCTCTTGCGCAGCAGCGCCTCTCGGATCCCTTCCAGCTCCTTGCGCAGGGCCGAGAGCGATTGCCCGGCACCGACCAGGCCCGCATCGAAGAGGCGGCGCTCGATCTCCTCCGACTCGAAGCCCAGGTCCTTCAGGTCGTCGAGGTCGAAGGCGAAGACGCTTCGGTAGAGACCGGCGTCGACGTTTCCGAGCAGGGACCTCAGCGCCGCCTCGCCGAGTTCCGCTCCGGCAGCATCGACGATCCGGAGCCGCCTCTTGCCCGAGAAGGTACGCTCGATGCGAACGACCCTCGTCTCCTCCACCAGCGTCAAGGAGCCACCGTGATTCCCGCCGGCGAGCGGGGGCGGAAGCGGATCCTTGCGCCCCGGTCCGTGCAGCATGGCGCGAACGAAGGCGTGGATGGTGCTCTTTCCCGCCTCGTTCGGCCCGAGCAGCACGTTCAGCCCGGGGGCGAACTCCAGGAGAAGGTCGTGAAGCGGGCCGAAGGCCTCGATGTGCAGCCGCTCGATGCGCATGCTCACAGCCAGGAGCCTGTTGCAGTCACCACCCTACTATGGCGACGGATGCGGGGCTGCGGCCGGCTACTACGACAGGCTCATGGGGATCTCGAAGGAGATTCATACCCCGGTTCACCGAGACAGAGGTCGGAAGCCCTCCCGTGCCCGCGGTCGGGGCGGTCCCCTGGATCGGTAAAGAAAAAGGGGCTGCCGCCGAGGCAGCCCCTCTCCTCGAGGAAAATCCCCGCTCAGATCCGGCGACGCGCGAGCCAGGCGAGCGCCAGGACCGAGGCCAGCCACGACAGCGGCGCGCCGCCCGCCGTCTGGCACCCGCCTTCCTCGGAGGCCGTGTCGGCGACCCTCGCCTCGGGCTCCTTCACCGTCAGCGCCACCACGCCCACGCCGATGCGGTTGGCTGCGTCTCGCACCCGCACCGTCACCGTGAACTCGCGCTCCTTCTCCCCCTGCAGCACCGACAGCGGGATCGTACCCGACAGGCTCCCCGTCGCGTCGAA
>QGUN01000055.1 GCA_003242475.1 Pseudomonadota bacterium | reverse complement strand
GGCGGTGGAGGCGGGGGCTCGGGTGGCGCCGGAGGTGACGGTGGCACGGGCGGAGCCGGAGGCACCGGCGGCGTCGTGCCAACGGAGTGCGAAGGCGACGTCGGGGATGAGATCGCCGTCCCGACCGACGAGAGCGACACCGGCTGGGAGCCACAGGTTCCCGAGGGCGTGTACCGCTCGGTCGAGGTTCCCCCTCGCCCGGAGAGCTGCGGTGCGGAGTACGGCTACGTGGCCAAGGTCCTCGGCTGGATCGTCGCGCCCGGGGGCAAGCCCCTTCCCGGCGCCTACGCGCAGGTCTGCATCTACGCGGCCAGCGGCACCTACGTCTGCCTCAACCCCTCGGAGGCGGACGAAGAGGGGGTCTTCGAGATCGACGTGCCGGAATTCGTCCGCTGCGTGGACTCGGTGGCGATGCGAGCCTCCCTGCCGAATTCGCCCCGAGCCGTGGTCTACTGCCCCTTCGCCCCCGGAGACGAGCCGGTGACGCGGCTCGAGGATCCGATCGTGCTTCCCTTCCTCCCCTTGGCTGCCGAGCTCCCCGCCATGTCCGAAGAGGAAACGCGCGAGGTGGCGCTCCCCGACGGCCTGCGGCTCGAAGTCTCGCCCTCCCTCCTCCCCTATGGCTGCGAGGACTACGCCAGGCTCGGCGGCCGCCGCATTCCCACCGATGCGGTGGGGCTCTGCGGCGAGGCTCCCCAGCTCGACGGCCTCTACGCCTTCCGTCCCGAGGGCACGGTCTTCGATCCCGGCTTCGCCTTCACCCTCGAGAACGCCTCCGGCCTGCCGGCGGGCGCGCGGGTGGAGCTGCTCGTCCTCGGAGGGCTCGCCACCTCGCTTCGCGACGGCACGGCGGTCCCCGAGGGCGAGTGGGTCGTCTTTGGCGAGGGCCAGGTCTCGGAGGACGGGACCACCATCGTTCCGGACGAAGGCGTCACGCTCCCCTTCCTGACCTGGCTTGGTTATCGACTGAAGGATTGAAACGATGAAGACGCGCTCGTACTGGCTCGTGGCGATCCTGACTGCGCTCGTCGCCTGTGGGGAAGGGGGCACCGGCGTGGGTGAGCCGAGCGACCGCACCACCTACCCCTCCGGTCCCTACGGCACCAAGGAGGGAGCGACCATCGCCAACCTCGGCTTCCTCACCCTCGACGGCGAGCCCTTCGAACTCGACAAGGACGTCTTCAAGGATCCGAACAACCGCGTCCTGCTCCTCTCCAGCGTCGCGGGCTGGTGTGCTCCCTGCCGCGAGGAGCAGCCGCAGCTGAAGGCCTGGTACGAAAAGTACAAGGATCGGGGCCTGATCATCGTGGAGGCCCTCTTTCAGAACAACGAGTTTCAGCCCGCCAGCTTCGCGGACCTCCAGGCGTGGCAGAACCAGTACAAGCTGCCGTTCCCGGTCACGCTCGATCCGGACTTTCAGCTCGAGCCCTTCTTCACCACGCTTCCGCCCTCGCCCCCGATGTCCATCCTGGTGCGGGTGGACGACATGAAGATTCTCAAGGTCGTCCTCGGAACGGGCAACGAGCAGTTGATCGAGAGCATCATTTTGGCCAACCTACCTCGGTGAACATGTTTCGGCGCAACCTCATCTGGCTGATCGCGATCCTCGCCCTGGCACTGCCCTTCGCCTCCGGCGCGGAGGAGGCCGGCCCCAAGGCGCCGGACTTTTCGCTGCGCACGCTCGACGGCAAGCGGGTGAAGCTCTCGGACTACGAGGGGAAGGTGGTCCTCCTCAGCTTCTGGGCGACCTGGTGCGCGCCCTGCAAGCAGGAGCTGCCCATCCTGCAGCGCCTCCTCGACAAGTACGAGAAGGAGGGCCTGGCGGTCCTGGCGGTCAACATCGACGATCCCAAGACCGTGGCCGAGGTCCGGCGCTTCGTCGCCGACCGCAAGTTGCGCATGCCGGTCTTGCTCGACGGCGACAGCAAGGTCCTCGGGCGCTTCAACCCGCGGCACTCGCTGCCCTTCCTCCAGGCCATCGACCGCGAGGGTCGGCGCGCCTTCCACCATACCGGCTTCACGAGCGGCACCGAAAAGGAACTCGAGGAGCAGGTCGTCGCCCTTCTCGGCAGCGGGAAGACGGAGAAGAGCGAGTCCCCATGAGCGCCGGGCGGATCGCCACCGCCCTCGTCGTTCTGCTCGCCCTGCTGCCCTCCGCCTCCCGCGCCCAGGAGAGCCTCCGGGTCACCAACACCACCCTGCTCGAGTACCGCGGGAACAACGAGAACGGCATCGACACGGACGACGAATACGGGATCGGGCTGGACAAGCTGTACCTGGACGGCCAGGTGGGCGATACCTCCGCGCACCTGCAGCTCGACGGCGTGTACTTCACCGCCTCGCCCGACCTGCGCTCCGCCCCCGCCGGTCAGCGTTCCGCCTACGTCAGCGAGGTGCGGCTGGAGCGCTTCCGTCTCCAGCACGAGTTCTCGGAGGTGACGCTGCTCGGCGGCGACACGCATCTGCAGCTCGGCCGCGGCATCGCCCTCTCCCTGCGCAAGGTGGACGAGCTGGGCCTCGACCAGGCCCTCCGCGGCGGCCACGTCGTCTGGCATGGCGAGACGGTCCGGCTGCAGGCCTTCGGCGGCATCACCAACATCGCCAACATGGATGGCGTCACCCAGCGCCACCTCGAGGATCCGAACGATACCCTCGCTGGCGCCAGCGCCACGCTTCACGCCGGCCCCGCGGACATCTCGGTACACGGGCTCTTCTTGCAGAACCGCGTCCCCACGCTGGAGATGGCCGGCGACGACCATACGGTCCTCGGCGGCGCCTACGTCGACCTACCCCTTTCGTACCGGCTTTCGCTCTACGCCGAGGGCGCGGTGCAGCAGTACCGGCTGGCCGGCACCAACCACAACGGCACCGCCGCCTACGCCTCGGCCGACATGGACCTCGGGATCGTCTCGCTGCTGGTCGAGGGCCTCTACCTCTCCGACTTCCGGGTGGCGGGTAGCTTCGACGAGGTCCTGCAGCAGCCGAACTTCTACAACCAGCCCCCGACCCTGGAGCGCTACGACCAGGAGGTCCTGGACAACCAGAACGTTCGCGGTGCCCGGGCCAAGATCTCCCGGCCCCTTCTCGACGGCCGCCTCGTCCTCTACGTCAACGGCATGTTCCGGCAGTTCGGTCCGGCGGAAGCGGCCGTCGACGCCCTCCACGGCTATGGCGGCTTCGAGCTCACCTACGGCTCCAGCTCGCGCTGGTTCGCCAGCGCCGGCTACCGGGAGGAGACGCAGGAGGGCCGCACGCTCAAGACCATGGTCCACGCCGAAAGCGACTGGGTGCAGGAGCTCGGCAAGGGCTATTCCCTCCACCTCACCGTCAATCACGAGGCGCGCACCCTCGACGACCGCCCCTACATCCGCGGCACCACGCTCTTCGGCATGGAAAAGAACCGCCTCGGCGCGCTCATGCTCGAGGTCGGCTACGACACCCAGAATCCCAACCAGCGCCAGTTCTTCCTCGCCGGCATCTTCGCCTGGCATACCTACGACTGGCTGACCGCGCGGGCCGTCGTCGGCTCCCAGCGCGGCGGCCTCAAGTGCATCGGCGGCGTCTGCCGCGACTTCCCCGCCTTCACCGGCGCGCGGCTCGAGGCCGTCCTCCACTACGACCTGCTCTGAGCCTCGTCGAAAGCACCCTGCCCGGATGCGGCCTCGGTCGCCGCGCGCCGTGGTCGACTACGACCGGTTCGGATCGATGCGGCGGGCGTAGCGGCGCGCGATCCAGGCTGCCGCCAGGATCTGCAGCTGGTGGTAGAGCATCAGCGGCAAGAGAAAGAGCCCCAGCGACTGCCCGGAGAAGAGGATGTTGGCCATCGGCGCGCCGGCCACCAGGCTCTTTTGCGAGCCGCAGAAGACGATCGCCACCTCGTCCTCCTTCGAGAACCTGCCCAGCCGCGCCGCGCCGCGCACGAAGAGAAGCCCGAGACCGAAGAGGAGCACGCAGAGGCCCACCACCGCCGCGAGCACGGGAAGGGGCAGCTTCGACCACAGCCCCTCGAGCACCGAGGCGCTGAAGGCGGTGTAGACCACCAGCAGGATCACCCCCTTGTCCACCAATCCCGCCAGGTAGGTACGCTTGCGCACCCAGGGACCTACCCGATCCTGCAGCGCCTGCCCGAGGAGGAAGGGCAAGAGGATCTGGGCGATCACCCCCAGCACCGCCCCCAGAGCGATGCCGTTTCCCGCCTGCGCCCCGAGCAGAAAGCTCGCGATCGCCGGCGTGAGCAGAACGCCGAGGAGGTTCGAGGCCGAGGCGGAGCTCAGCGCGGCGGCGACGTTTCCCTGCCCCACCGCGGTGAAGGCGATCGAGGACTGCACCGTGGACGGCACCGCGCAGAGAAAGAGCAGGCCGCGCAGAAGATCCGGCGAGAGGATCCGGGCGGCCAGGGGCGAAAGGAGCACGCCCAGCAGCGGATAGACCACGAAGGTGCTCGCGAGGACCAGCAAATGCAGCCGCCAGTGGGTGAGCCCCGCCAGCGCCGCCTGCCGGGACAGCCGAGCGCCGTGCAGGAAGAAGAGCAGCGCGATCGCCACCTGCGCGACGAGGTCCAGCACCCGCGCCGCGCCGCCTCGGGCGGGAAGGAAGGTCGCCAGGAGGACCGTCAGGACGAGCGAGAGGGTGAAGCGGTCGGGGACGAGGCGTCGAAGCAGTGCGAGCACGGCAAGGCCTCAGAGCGCGGCCACGAGGGCGTCGACAAGGCGGTCGATCTCGGCGAGCTGGTGGTGGGCCGAGGCGGAGAGGCGGATCCGGCTCGTCCCTTCCGGAACCGTGGGCGGGCGGATCGGCAGCCCGAGAAAGCCGGCCTCCCGTAGCGCGGTCGCCACGCGGATTGCGCGCTCGTCGCTGCCGAGAATGGCGGGAACGATCTGCGTGCTCGATCGTCCCACGTCCACGCCCGCCGCCGAGAGCCGCGCGCGCAAGTGCCGCGCGTTTTCGTGCAGCCGCTTCCGCTCCGCGTCGAGCGCGGGCACGAGGTCCCAGGCGGCGTCGGCCGCCCCGATCACCGGGGGCGGAAGGGCGGTGGAGTAGACGATCCCCGAGCAGCGGTTCACGAGGAAATCGCGCAGCCGGCGGGAGCAGGCCACGAAGGCGCCGAAGGCGCCGAGCGCCTTGCCGAAGGTGCCGACCACCAGTCCCGCCCGGAGAGCCTCGCCGCCCGCCAGCCCGTAGCCATCCTCCCCCAGGACGCCGACCGCGTGCGCGTCGTCGAGGTAGAGAAACGCGCCGTACCGGTCCGCGAGTTCGATCAGCCCGGGTACGTCGGCCCGGTCGCCATCCATGGAAAAGACCGTCTCCGAGAGGACGAAGCGGGGCCCCGCATGAGCCGCGTGGGCGCGCAGCAGCGACTCCAGGTGGTCGAGATCGAGGTGGCGGTAGGAGAGCACCCGCGCCCGGGCCGTCTTGCAGCCCTGGCGCATGCTGGCGTGGCAAAGCTCGTCGGCGAAGACGAGCGGCTCGCCCGGGAGCGTGCGCGGGTCGAGCAAGGCTGCGAGCACCGAGGCGTTGGCCTGCCAGCCCGAGGCGAGTACCAGCGCCGCCTCCGCGCCCTTGGCCCGAGCCACCTTGCGCTCGAGCGCCTCGAGCGGCTCGAGGTTGCCCGTGACGAGGCGCGAAGCTCCCGAGCCCGTCCCCCATCGGCCGGCGAAGAGCGCGGCGCGCTCCGCCAGCGCGGGATGGCGAGAAAGGCCGAGGTAGTCGTTGGAGGAGAAGTCCACCAAAAGGCGGCCACCTTCGCGAATTCGGCTCTCCGCCGGCCGCTCGACCGCCCGCAGCCGCCTCAGCCGCCCCGCCTCCTCGCGGCGGCGCAGCTCGAGCTCCCAGATCTCGTCGAAGCGAGGCACGGCGCGCTTCTAGCTCCTTTGGGCCTCCTGCGCAAAGGGGGGCGAGAAGAAGCGCGTCCGGTAGTGGGTGAAGCGACGCCGCATCACCGCGATCGCCTCCGGATTGTGATCCACCAGCACCGCGTGCCGACCGTGCTTGGCGGCCGCCTCTCCGAAGGAACCGCTCCCCGCGAAGAAGTCGAGCACGCGATCGCCGCGCCGTGAGTGGACCCGGACGATGCGCTCGAGGATGCCCAGCGGCTTCTGGGTGGGATAGCCCGTCTGCTCGCGGCCGTTGGGGCTGACGATGGTATGCCACCAGGTATCGGTGGGGGTCTTGCCCCGCGCCGCCTTCTCCGGCCCCACGAGCGAGGGCGCCATGTAGGGGATGCGGTCGATCTCGTCGTAGTTGAAGCAGTAGCGCCGCGGGTTCTTGGCGTACCAGAGGATGTTGTCGTGCTTGGGCGACCAGCGCGACTTCGAACGCGCGCCGTAGTCGTAGGCCCAGATGATCTCGTTGATGAAGGCATCGCGGCCGAAGATGCCGTCGAGCGCCACCTTCACGTAATGCACCTCGCGGTAATCGAGGTGCAGAAAGAGGCTGCCGTCCGGCGCGAGCAGCCGGTAGGCTTCCTCCAGCCGCGGCACGAGGAAGGAGAGGTAGTCGTCGTAGTGGTCCTCGTAGGCGATCGAGCCCAGCACCGTGGTGCGGTAGCGTCGCCCTCCAAAGCCCTGGCGATCCCCTTCCTCGTCGCGCTCCGTGCGCATGCTCGTCTTGCGCTGCCGCTTTCCCGTGTTGAAGGGCGGATCCGTGTAGATCAGGGCGAACGATTCCGATTCGAGGGTCCGTAGGACCTCCAGATTGTCTCCCTCGTAGACGTCGATCGTGCCGGCGCCGAGCGGAGCCGGGGGCGGCGGAAACTCACGCATGACCCTTGGTATAGCGCGGCGGGGTCGTCCCCGGCCCGCCTTGCACGAGGGCGAAGGCCTCGCTAAGCTTTCGGCTGGTCGAGAATGATTCTCATTCTCGACTTCACCCACCCGACCGGGCGCGGCCCGAAAGCGGAGCACCTCATGCAGGCACAGGTGGATCACCCCAAGACGGAGATCGGAGAGGGATCGAAGGTCGAAAAGATGCCCGGGCACTGGCTTCTCGCCCGGCTCGGCAAGCGCATCCTGCGCCCCGGGGGTCGAGAAGCCACCGCGTGGCTGCTTTCGGAGGCACGGCCCGGCCCCTCCGACGACGTGGTCGAATTCGCCCCTGGCCTGGGAATCACCGCGCGCGAGATCCTCGCCCGCTCTCCCCGCTCGTACGCGGGCATCGAGCGCGACGAGGGCGCGGCCGCGGTCGCCGCGCGGAACATCGGCACGCTGGGCTTCGAGAACGCCCGCATCGTCCAGGGCGATGCGGCGCGCGTCCCCCTCCCCGCCGGCAGCGCCAGCTTCGTCATCGGCGAGGCGATGCTGAGCATGCAGCCGCCGCAGAAGAAGGAGGCCATCGTGCGGGAGGCGGCGCGACTCCTTCGTCCCGGCGGCCGCTACGCCCTGCACGAGCTGGCCTTGCGCCCCGGCACTTCCGAGGAGGAGAAGGAGATCGTCCAGCGCGAGCTTTCCTCCGCCATCCACGTCGGAGTCCGCATCGGAACGCCGGAAGAGTGGAAGGCGCTCCTCGAAAGCAACGGCTTCGTGGTGCGGGCGCAGACGACGGTGCCGATGCGACTGCTGGAGCTGGATCGGCTCCTCGACGACGAGGGCCTTTTCGGTGTGGCGCGCATGGCGTTCAACGCCATCCGCACCCCGGGAGCCCTCGCCCGCCTGCGGCAGATGCGCCGCGCCTTCCGCAGCCAGCGCGACCGGCTCTGCGCGATCTGCCTGGTCGCCGAGCGCGCGGCAGAGGTCTGAGCTCGTTTCGAGTCTGAAAGGCGTTCGCGCCTGCGGCCGCAACGAAAAGCCGCAGGCACGAACTCGTTCAGGCGTCGTCGCGGGCCAATGGCGCGTCCGCCTTGCCGCGGACGCCCGAACACCGTCCTGGCCTCGCCGCGACCTTACCAGTCGAGGACGTAGGCGAAGATCAGCGGCGCCACGATGGTGGCGTCGCTCTCGATGATGAACTTCGGCGTGTCCACGCCGAGCTTGCCCCAGGTGATCTTCTCGTTGGGCACGGCGCCCGAGTAGGAGCCGTAGCTCGTGGTCGAGTCGCTGATCTGGCAGAAGTACGCCCAGAGCGGCACGTCCTTGCGCCCCAGATCCTGCTCGAGCATGGGCACCACGCAGATCGGGAAGTCGCCGGCGATTCCGCCGCCGATCTGGAAGAAGCCCACGGGAGTCTTCGGAGCGGTCTGCATGTACCACTCCGCCAGGCTCAGCATGTATTCGATCCCGGTGCGCACGGTGTGGACGTTCTTGACGTCACCCGCCATCACGTGGGCCGCATACATGTTGCCGAGCGTGGAGTCCTCCCAGCCGGGCACCCAGATGGGCAGGTTCTTCTCGCAGGCGGCAAGCAGCCAGCTGTTCTTCGGATCGATCTGGTAGCTGTCCTTCAGCTTGCCGCTGCGCAGGACCCGGTACAGGAACTCGTGGGGGAAGTAGCGCTCGCCCGCGCCGTCGGCGGCCACCCACTCCTCGAGCACCGCCGCCTCGATCTTCCGCATCGCCTCCGCCTCGGGGATGCAGGTATCGGTGACGCGGTTGAGGTGTCGCTGCAGAAGCTCGTGCTCCTGCTGCGGAGTCAGGTCGCGCCAGTTGGGGATCCGCACGTAGTGGTCGTGCGCCACCAGATTGAAGACGTCCTCCTCGAGGTTGGCGCCGGTACAGGTGATCGCATGCACCTTGTCCTGGCGGATCATCTCCGCGAGGGAGATCCCCAGCTCCGCGGTGCTCATTGCACCCGCGAGGGTGATCATCATCTTGCCGCCGCTTTCGATGTGCGCGCGGTAGGCCTCGGCCGCGTCCTTGAGCGTGGCGGCGTTGAAGTGCCGAAAATGCGTCTGGATGAACTCCTTGATCTTCATTTGAGCGCTCCCCGGCGACTTCCGCGTATCCGGGCGAGGGCCGTCGCCGAAACGACCCGCGCCAGCCCTGCGACCGGGCTCGGACCGGGGGGAATTACTTGGGCGCGCACCGGGGTGCAAGGCCATCGGATACCCCGCTACCCCGCCCGCACGACCTCTGCTAGTTTCCGCGCAACGACCATGCTCGCGCCCGGACAGACCATCCCCGACGTGACCCTGCTGGACGGCGAGGGGAAGCCCGTGCGGCTGCGCGGTCTTCTGGGCGAGAAGGCCCTGGTCGTCTACTTCTACCCAAAGGACGATACCCCCGGCTGCACGGCACAGGCCTGCGGTTTTCGCGACGCCTATCAGGACTTCGTGGACGCCGGGGCGGAGGTGGTGGGGATCAGCCAGGACGCCGCCGACTCACATCGCGCCTTCGCGCAAAAGCACCGCCTGCCCTTTCGCCTCTTCACCGATCCGGACGGCTCCGCGGCCCGTGCCTTCGGCGTGAAGAAGACGCTGGGGATCCTCCCCGGCCGCGCCACCTTCGTCGTCGACCGCGAGGGCCGGATCGTCTTCGCTTTCTCCTCCCAGCTTCGCGTCGGCACCCACGTCGAGCAGGCGCTCCAGTGCGTCCGCGAGCTGGGCGCCGGCCAGCCTGCACGATGAACGCCGACCCCTCATACTCGCCCGGGACGTGGCTCGGGCATGCGCGCCTCTTTTCCCGCCCCTCCCACTACGTGGCCCTGGCGACGGTCGTCGCTCTCGCGCTCGACCTCGTCTCGCCGCACCTCGCCCTGAACGTCGTCAGCACCGCGGTGCAGGGCGCGGTCGTGGCCTGGTGCACGCGCGACTTCGTCGCGCGCCGCACCTGGCGCGATGGCCCGCAGCGGACCACCGCGGTCGTGCTGGGAACCCTCGCCGTCTCCCTCCTCTTCGTGCTCGGCAAGCTCGACGTCCTGATCGAGAGCCTCCTGGGCGAGGTGGAGCCACTTCGCGCGCTCGACGTACTGCGCACCTACGGCACCGTCGTGACGGTGGCCAGCCTCGCCTCTCTCTACGAGCGTTCGCCGGCGCGCATGCAGTTCCTCTCCCGGCTCGCGCTCCGCCCGGTGCAGACGATCGTCGTCTCCTACGCCGCCGCGGTCCTGGTCGGCGCGCTTCTGCTCGCCCTCCCCTTCAGCCTGCAGGAGACGCGACACGCCTCGCTCTTCGACGCGCTCTTCATGGCCACCAGCGCGGTCTCGGTCACCGGGCTCTCGGTGGTGGACATCCCCTCCACCTACTCGGGCTTCGGGCTCTTCGTGCTGCTGGTGCTCGTGCAGCTTGGCGGCCTGGGGATCATGTTCCTCTTCGCCGCCTTCGCAGTGCTCTCCGGGCGAAAGCTTTCGGCCCGCAGCGAACACGATCTGGTGGAGACGCTCGGCGCCGAGGCGCGTACCGGCTTCGGTCGCACGCTGCGCTTCATCGTGGTCGTCACGCTCGCGCTGGAATTCACGGGTGCGCTGGCGCTCCTTCCCGCCATGGAAAGGCAGGTGGGCCTGCCCTCCGCCGCCTTCCACGCCCTATTTCACGCGATCTCCGCATTCTGCAATGCGGGCATCTCCTCGCTTTCTGGAGGTGTAGCCGGCCTGGGCACGGGCGCGCTGGCGATCATCGCCGGCCTCGCGGTGATCGGCGGTCTGGGTACGCCGGTGCTCTTCCCCATCTGGGAGCGGCTGCGGGGTTCGGCGCGGATGCTCGGCCTGCATGCGCGCCTGGCGCTGGTGACCACCGGCATCCTTCTCGTCGCCGGCGCGCTCGGTCTCCTCCTCCTCGACGCGGGGCACGGCCTTGCCGGCCTTCCCTTCCATCACAAGCTCGGCCACGCGCTCTTCCTCTCCGCCAGCGCGCGCACCTCCGGCTTCCAGCTCGCCGAGATCCCTTCCATGAGCCCCGCGGCACTGGCCTGGCTCATCTTCCTCGGCCTGGTCGGCGCCAGCCCCGGTTCCACCGGCGGCGGCCTGAAGACCACCACCTTCGCGGTTCTCGCCCTCTCCGTCGTGGCGGTGTTGCGGCGGCAGAGCGAGGTCGTGGCCTTCGGCCGCGCCGTCCCCAAGGAGGACATCCTCCGCGCCGTGGCGCTCCTTTTCTGCGGGCTCTCCGTCCTTGCGCTGGGAACGACCGCCCTTCTGGCGCTCGAACCCGAACGACCGCTGGCCGCGATCTTCGAGGCGGCCAGCGCCTTTTCCACCACCGGGATGACACTGGGATTGACGTCAAAGCTCTCCCCCGCTTCCCGCCTGGTGGTGATGCTCCTGATGATCGTGGGCCGGCTCGGGCCGCTCACCCTCCTCGCCGCATTCTTCGACCGCCGGAGGCCGGCGGAGGTCCACTACCCGGCCCAGCACGTCCAGTTCGGATGAGGTAAGCCGACATGAATCGAGTCATCGTCGTGGGGCTCGGCAAATTCGGCCGCGCCCTCGCGGAAACCCTGGTCCAGGAAGGCGCCGACGTCCTGGCCATCGACCGCGACATGGAGGTGGTCCAGCAGGCATCGGACTTCCTTCCCGCGGTGATCCAGGCGGACGCCACCGACGCGGAGGCGCTCGCTTCCGCAGGCGTGAAAGGCGCCTCGGCCGCCGTCGTGGCCATCGGCTCCGACTTCCGCGCGGCTGCCTTCGCCACCTCCATCCTGCGCGAGCTCGGCGTCGAGCGGATCACCGCGCGCGTCAACTCCGAACGGGAGGCCCGCATCCTCCGCCTGGTCGGCGCCACCGAGATCGTCTTCGTGGAGCAGGAGATGGGCCGGCGGATCGCGCTCTCCTTCGTCGGCCGCTAGATTTGCGCCCATGTCGAGAGGTCGATCGCACCTCGGGAGCCAAACGCGCGAGAGCCTGCGCCGCTGGGCGCTTTCGCGGGGCGCGTCCCCGGCCGCGGCCTCGGCGCTCGCACACCGGCTGGTCGCGCGCTTCGCCGGCCGCGAGGCGGACGTTCCCGTGTCGCGCAGATGGCTCGAGGCGGCGCGCGAGGCATTCGCCGAGGACCTCCCCGAAGCGACGCCGGTCGAGGACCCCGACGGCACCATCCGCTACGCCGTCCGCTATCCCGACGGCGCGCTCGTGGAGGCCGTGGCCATCCCCCACCCCGGCCGCACCACCGTCTGCCTGTCCAGCCAGGTCGGCTGTGCGCGCGGCTGCGTCTTCTGCGAGACAGGCCGACTCGGCCTCTCCCGCAACCTGGAAACGCACGAGATCGCAGGGCAGTTCGCCGCGGTGTCGCGCCACCTGCGAGCGATCGGCCGCCCCACCCCCACCAACGTGGTCTTCATGGGGATGGGCGAGCCCCTCGACAACCTCGACGCCGTGCTTTGCGCAGCCGACGTTCTCAGCGACGACGCGGGGTTCGCGGTGGCGCCGCGCCGGATTACGGTTTCCACCGTGGGCGTGGTCCCGAAGATCCGCGAATTTCTCGCTCGGGGTCGGTATCGGCTGGCGGTCAGCCTCCACGCCGCCAACGACGAGGACCGCCGGGCGCTGCTTCCCGCGGCGCGACTCTGGGATCTCGCCTCGCTGCGCGCCGCGATCGCGCAGTCGCGCGAGCCAGTCCTCCTCCAGTGGACGATGATCGAGGGCCGAAACGACAGTCCTCGTCATCTGGAGGAGCTGCTCGCGTTCTGCCGCGGCCTCAACGTCCGGGTGAACCTCATCCCCCTCAACCCCGGCCCCGAGGAGGAGCTGCGCGCGCCGGCCATGGAGGTCGTCCGCGCCTTCCAGAAAGCGCTACGGGATGCGGGCGTGCGGGCGCTCTTGCGCATGCCGCATGGCCGCGAGGTGGGCGGAGCCTGTGGCCAGCTCGCCGGCGCCCTGCGCGACGCCCCCGACCGCCGCCAGCGCCTCCCCGTACTCGGCCGGGCGCGCGTCTGATCTCGTCATCCGACCCGCGCGCCGACGCGGTTCCCCGGCCGAGACAGACGCTGCACCAGCCGCGCGAGAAAGGCGCGCGCGCCCGCCACGTCGCGGATCCGGAGCGGCGCAGCACTCGGCCGCGGTCCCACGTGGATCGCCAGCCCGTCCGCGGGCAGGGCCGCGAAGAGGTCCTCGTCCGTGCGGTCGTCCCCCATGGCGAGCGCCATGGCCAACGGACCGACGCGCTCCAGAGCTGGCGCCACCACCATGCCTTTGTCCACGCCCCGTGCGCGCACCTCGAGGATCTTGTCGCCCGGCAGGATCTCCACCGGGTCGTGCTCGGCCATGGGCCGAAGAGCCTCGTGCAGGCGCCCGGCCTGCAGCTCGCCGAATTCGAGGTCGGCGAGGCGGTAGTGAAAGCCGAGCGAGGCCGACTTCTCCTCCACGAAGGCGCCGGGCGTCTCGTCGGCGAAGCGCTCCATGACCGGGCGGAAGGATTCCTTCCACGCCACCGAGACGTCCGCGGCCATCCGCCACGGCCCGCCGGGATCGCGCGTCCACAGCCCGTGCTCGGCGTGCAGTGTGAGGTCCAGATCGGAAAGCCACTCCGCCAAGAACTCGCGCTTGCGCCCCGAGACCACGTGGACCGTCGTCCGCGGCAGTCGCGAGAGGACCCGGAGCAGCTCGAGGAGCTCCTCGTCCGGGCGGGCCAACTCCGGCACCCCCTGGAAACGGATCAGCGTTCCGTCCAGGTCGAGAAAGAGGACGCGGTGCCGCGCCGCCGCAAGCAGGCCGAGGGCGCGCTCCAGATCCTCGTCGGAGGAGTAGGTCGACGCGTTCGCCGTCGTACCGCCCGAGCGGTCGAGGTAGTCGAGAAAGGTGCGGGCCCACCAGTGCACGTCCGCCGCGAAGACCCGGCGCCGCAGCGCCCGCATTCGCACGCGCTGCTCCTCCTCGGACATCTCGATGGCGCGATGGATGGCGCGCTCCATCCCGTCCACGTCGTAAGGGTTGACCAGCAGCGCCTCACCGAGCTCCGCCGCCGCCCCCGCCAGCTCGGAGAGGACGAGGACGCCATCCTCGTCGACTCGGCAGGCGACGTACTCCTTGGCGACCAGGTTCATGCCGTCGCGGACCGGCGTCACGAGCATCACGTCCGCCGCGCGGTAGAAGGCGGCGAGTTCACGCGGCGTGAAGCCACGATGAAAGTAGCGGACCGGCGTCCACCTCTCCGTGCTGAAGGCACCGTTGATCCGCCCCACCAGTTCCGCCACCCGCTGCTCGGATTCGGCGTAGTCCTCGATGCGCGTGCGCGAGGGCACGGCGATCTGGATGAGATGCACCTTCTCTCGCAGCTCCGCATGCCGCTCCAAGAGCCGTTCCAGCGCAGCGAGGCGACGCGTGAGCCCCTTGGTGTAATCCAGCCGATCGATGCCGAGGAGGATGACCTGCCCTGCGTTCTCCTCGCGGATTCGTCTTGCGTGCGCCTCGACTTCCGGATCGGCCGCGTTCGCGGCGAAGCGACGCGCGTCGACGCCCATGGGGACCGCCGCGAAGCGGACCTCGCGGTCCTGGAAGCGAACGCCTTCCAGCGTGGCGGGAAGACCGAGGAGCGACGAGAGCGAACGCGAGAAGTTGCGCTGATAACCCGTGGTGTGAAAGCCGACGAGATCGGCCCCGAGCAGGCCTTCCAGAAGCTCGTTCCGCCAGGGCAGGGCCTGCAGGACCTCCATCGCCGGGAAAGGGATGTGGAGGAAGAAGCCGATCTTCGCCCGAGGGAAGGCCTCTCGCAGGAGTTTCGGAAGAAGACACAAGTGGTAATCGTGGATCCAGATGCGGTCGCCTTCCCGGTAGATGCTCGCCACGAGGTCCGCGAAGCGCTCGTTCACCTTCGCGTAGGTCCTCCACTGGACCGGTTCCTCGGGGATGTGATCCAGAAGGTAGTGGAAGAGAGGCCAAAGGACCCGGTTGGAAAAGCCTTCGTAGTAGCCCTTCACCTCCTCCTCGGAGAGCTCGATCGGAAGGAGACGGAGCTCTTGCAGCTTCCCCAAGACCTGCCCGCGTTCCTCGGGGCCGAGATCGTCGAGCGCACCAGGCCAGCCGATCCACCAGCCGTCCGAATCGCGATGCGGGCCCGAAAGCCCGGTGGCCAGCCCGCCCATGCTCGGCTCGACCGTCACTACCCCGTCCATCCGCGAAACGGTCACGGGAAGCCGGTTCGATACGAGTAGCAGCCGGCTCATGGGCTTCCGATCTAGTGCTCGCCCCCTCCGGGGTCAACGACGAATCTTGCCGAATTTTCTACGAGTGAATACGTCTATTACTTGACTGCCCGCATCGTGAAATTCGAGACAGGAGCGAAACGATGATCCGTTCGCTTCGTTCGGTAGCTCTCGTTGCCCTCGCGCTGGGCTGCAGCGCTGCCGAGGATCCGCCCCGTCTCCGCGTGAAGGTCGCGGCCGACGCGAGCGAGATTCGAGCCGTGCTGACCGATCTCGGCTACGAGGTGAGACTGACCGAGGCCGCCGCCGTCGTTGCCGACCTGCACTTCCTCGTCTCCGAGACGGCGACCGCGCGCTACCGTCCCGCCGACTGGCTTTTGCCCCGCGCCCACGCCCACCCCGGTCACCATCACGGCGGGGCGATCGCAGGGGAGCTCGCAGGCCGCTTCGTGCTGCGCTGGCTGCCCGAAGCCAGTCGGCTGGGAGAGGCCACGCTTCTTTCCGGGCGCTACGTGGGCGCCTCCTACGCTTTCGTCCCCGCCGAGGAGAACGACGGCGTCGAGCCAGAGGATCCGCTCCACGGAAGGGCCGCCCTGCTCGGGGGGCGCGTTCTTTCCGATGAACGCGAGCTCGTCTTCGTCGTCCTCTTCGATCCGCCCGACCAGCGCATGGACCACGTCCCCTTCGACGCGGTGATCGACGACGATTCGGCCGTGCTCGGCCTGCGACTGAAACTCGAGGCGGACGGAGGGGTCAGCCTCTTCGACGGCATCGACTTTTTCGCCCTCGCGCCCGGCGCGGGTGAGCCCCTGGTGATCGCCTCCGATCATCCCGACCCCGAGGTCAGAGTCGCGCACCAGAGGCTGCGGTCCGCCTTCTTCCACCACCGCTTCCATGAGGTCCGCGCGCTCCGCGGCCGCTAGCGCCGGTAGCGTCCTCGCTGCTCTCGCGCTCGCACCGATCGCCGCGGCGGAAAGCGCTGGCCCTCTGGCTTACGAATCGGAGGTCGTGGGCGAAGCCGCTCCTCGCTCCTCCGCCTCCGCGCGCAACCTCTCGCCCGACGAGCTCGACCTCCTTCCCCGTCGCGACGCGGAGGACCTGCTGCGCGCAGTTCCAGGCCTCGAACTCGTCCAGCACGGCAGCGAGGGCAAGGGGCGCCAGTTCCTCTTGCGCGGATTCGACGCCGGCCACGGCGCCGATTTCGAGGTGACCGTGGACGGCATCCCCATCAACGAATGGTCGAACGTACACGGCCAGGGATACGTCGATCTCAACTTCCTCGTCCCGGAGGCGATCCGCGCCCTCGAGGTGACGAAAGGCCCCTTCGCCCTCGCGCAGGGCCCGTTCGCCGTCGCTGGTTCGGCCGATTTCCGCACGGGCATTCCCGTCGACCGGCAAGGCCTGCGCGTCGACTACACCGCAGGCAGCATGGGACGCCACCGAGGCGCGCTCACCTGGGCCGGGCCCGCGGGGCGCTTTCTGGCCGCGGAAGGCTTGCTCGACGAGGGCTTCGGCGAAAACCGAGACATCCGGCGCGGCGCGATCCTCGGCCGCTGGGAGATCGGCGACGTCTCCGAGGGTGGCGCAGTTCATGCGCTCGCCGCCGCGCACGTCGCACGATTCGGCCTTCCGGGCGCCCTTCGCGACGACGAGGTTCGCGCGGGCAGTCGGGGATTCTACGACGCCGCAGATCCGATCGGTCGCGGTCGCTCCGACCGGCTCCTCGGAGGAGTCGGCTGGACGCGCCGCAGCGCGGCGACCGATACCCGTGCGCTGGTATACGGCGGCCTTCGCTCGCTCGAAGTGAACGAGAACTTCACGTTCTTCTTTCTCGACCCCGTTCGCGGCGACCGGCGCCTCCAGCGCGAACGTTCCGGACAAGCTGGCCTTCGTGCCGCGCACCGCATTCGCCTCGGCGAGAGGATGAGGCTCGAAACCGTTGGCGGCGTACGAGTCGAGCGGCTCTGGCAGGCCGAGCGGAAGGTGAGCGACGAGGGCGTGGAGCTCGAGAGACAGCGGGAGCTTTCGGCCCTGCAGTCGCTCTCGCATCTCGCTGCCGGCATCCGTCTCGAAGCAAACCGCCACCTCGAGCTGCGCGGCGGCGCGCGCCTCGACCTCGCCCTCGTGGACGCCGAGGACCACCTCACCGGAGAGCGGGCGAACGGTCAGGCCGTGGCGCTCTCGCCCCGATTCGGCGCCACCTGGCGACTCGCTCCCGCCTGGAGGCTGCTTGCCGCCTACGGCCGCGGCGTGCGCCCGCCCGAGGCCCGCGCCTTCCTTGCCGATCGCTCGCCGCCCATGGTCCAGGTCGATTCCGCCGAGCTCGGCCTGCGCTTCCGTCCGAGTCGCGCGCTCGCGATCGGCGCATACGTCTTCGGATCGCACGTTCAGCGGGAGGCGATCTACGACCACCTCTCGGGACTCGTCCTGGAGCTGGGCGCGAGCCGGCGTCTCGGCGGGGAGGTGGAGCTGGACCTGCGGCCCATGCCGGGGCTGCGCCTCCTCGCCGACCTCGCCTGGGTCGACGCTCGCTTCGTCGAATCCGGGCGCCCCGTCCCCTACGTTCCTCGGCTCGGCGCTGGCCTGAGCACGTTGGCTCGCGCGCCCTTCGGCACGGAGGCCGGCCTCCGGCTGCACTACCTCGCACCGCGCCCTCTGCCCCACGGCGCGCGGAGCGCCTCCCGACTCGACCTCACCTCCCCGCGGCCGCACCCGTTGGGTTTTTG
>QGUN01000009.1 GCA_003242475.1 Pseudomonadota bacterium | reverse complement strand
CGCCGCGATCGTGCGGCGCTTTTCTTTTTCTGGCCGCGTCCTGGCGGGGACGCGGCTCGAAGGATCGTCAAGCAGCGCGTGCGGGAACCGCGCCGAGGCCGCGCACCGGCACGAGCTGATCGAGCCAGAACGCGTCGTCGTCGCGCTGGAAGACCATGAAGCGGCCCTCGTCGGCGGGGTTCTTGGCGCGGTGGTAGCGCATGTAGATGTGCCGGTCGTCCACACCCACGATCTCGATCTTGCCGCTCTCGTGCGACATGACGAAGCGGGCGCGCTTCGCCAGGCCGGAGAGGTTGCGCTTGGCCTCCTCGATGATGAAGTAGCCCTCGACGATCGGCACCTCGTAGGGCGCGTTGCCCGCAGTCGGCCGTCCCTGGAAGACGTAGTACTGCGGCGCGCCGATGAAGGAGAGCTTTTCGAACATCTCGCGCAGCACCCGCGGCTTGTCGTTGATCCCGCGCACGAGCGGGCATTGATTCACCACGATCGCACCCGCCTTCTGCAGGGCCCGGATTCCCCGCACCGCGTCGGGTGTGAGCTCGCGCGGATGATCGAAATGGGCCATCAGGTAGATGCGGCGGTCCGGCAAGGAGTAGGTGGAGATCGCATCGAGAAGCTCGGGGTCGTCGAGAACCCGCCACGGATTGAAGGCCGGCATCTTGGTGCCGATTCGAATGATCTTCACGTGTGGGATCTCGCGCAGGCGGGCCAGGATCTCTCGCAGACGACGTGTCGCCATCAAGAGCGGGTCGCCACCGGTCAAGAGGACGTTGTTGATTTCCGGATGCTGGCGGATGTATTCGATTCCACGGCTGACGTCGATGGAGACCTCGTCGTTTCCGTCCATGAAGAGGCGCTTGCGGAAACAGTAACGGCAGTAGGCGCCACAAACCTCGTTGCAAAGGAGGAGGGCCGTGTCGCGGTACTTGTGCTGCACGCCCTTCTCCACCGTGACCGCGGCCTCGTTCGATGCATCGAGCTTGCCCCAATCCTCGAGCTCTTCCACGCGAGGGATTACGAGCTGGCGGATGGGATCGTTCGGATCGTTCCAGTCGATGAGTCCGAGGTAATAGTCGTTCGCGCGGAAGACGTACTTCTGGGCGACCCGCTCCAGCGCCTTTCGTTCGTGCGCCGGGATCTCCGTGAGCTTCGAGATGTCGCGCACGTAGGTGACCTTCCTCTTCCGAGCCGAAGGCGTCGACAAGGTCGTCAGGGTCATGGAAACCTCCTGGGAAAAGCACGCCGCTACGCGCCCCCGCGCGCCACGACCGTGCAGTTCACGCCAGAGAGACCGGATCCGGCCCGATCTCGACGTCTCGGGTGGATGCGCTCGGAGACGAACGCACCGACGTCCCGACCTTCCGTCGCCCGCCGTTCGCCGAGCGAGAGCTCGAGGCAAGCGGGCACCGCTCCGCGCCGGCCAAGGAGTACGACCCGCCGCTCGTGGAGCGAGCGATCAGGATAGGGGAGCGCTTGGCCTCCGTCAATGCGAAGAGGGCTTCAATCGAAGTGCCGTTCGAGAGCCAACGCTTCGCGTAAACGACGCAGATACTCCGCACGAGGAACGAGGATCTGTCCGAAGCGCGCGAGATGCCGCGTGGGCGTCTGGCTGTCGAGGAGGACGAAGCCTCGCGCCTTGAGTCGCTCCACGAGCGCCACCAGGCAGACGCCCGAGGCGTTGGGCATCCGCGAGAACATCGACTCTCCCATGAAGGCGCCACGAAGCGCCACGCCGTAGAGCCCGCCGACGAGGCGTCCCTCGTGCCACGCCTCCACGCTGTGGGCCAGGCCGAGGTCGTGAAGCTCGGTGTAGACGCGGACGATCTCCTCGCTGATCCAGGTGATCGGGCGATCGGCGCAGCCCCGGATCACCTCCTCGAAGGCAGTGTCGATGCGGATCTCGTACGTGCCCCGGCGCACCACCTTGGCCAGCGTGCGCGGGACGCGAAATCCATCGAGGGGAAAGATCGCCCGGCGGATCGGCGAATACCAGCGAATCGTTCCGTCCGGATCGGCCATCGGGTAGATGCCCTTTGCGTAGGCCGCGACGACGAGTTCGGGCGAGAGCTGCTCCTGCATCACGTGCGCGGGCGCATCCTGTAGGCGACGAATTCCGGGAGCGACTTGCGCTGGAAGTAGGGATTCTCTCTTTTTTCCTCGCCGATGGTGGAGACGGGCCGATCCGCGTAGTCGTGCCCGGGATAGACGAGCGTTTCGTCGGGAAGACCGCCGAGCACGCGATGCAGGCTGTGAAACATCTGCTCCGGATCTCCGCCCGGCAGGTCGCATCGGCCGCAGCCGCAGATGAAGAGCGTGTCCCCGGAAAAGAGGCGCCCCTCTGCCAGCAAGCAATGCGAACCGGGGGTGTGTCCGGGCGTGTGGATGCACCGAACCTCGAGCGAACCCACGCGGACCATCGCATCCGGTTCCACCGGCCGCAGCGCCTCGCCAAAGGCCTGCAGCGCAGGCGAAAACTCGATCTCCCTCGACTGGGCGTAGACCGGAAGGCCCGGGATCCTCTCGAGCAGCGGCGCGACGCCGTTGATGTGGTCGCGGTGATGGTGGGTGACGAAGATGGCGGAGATCTGCCGGCCGTCCTCGCGCGCCTGTCGGAGGATCGCGTCCACGTCCCAGGCGGGGTCGACCACGGCCGCCTCCCGCCCGCCCTCGGCGCCGAGGAGGTAGATGAAGTTCTGCATCGGTCCGAGCAGAAGCTGCCGAACGTACATCAGCTCCTCCTTCGCGACCGGCCCCAAAGCCACGGCCCGACCAGGATCAGGCCGGCCGTGGCCTCGGCCGCCTGGCAGCCGCACCGCCGAGCCGGCCGGATCGGCTGGGCGATGGGAGGAGGCTCCTCGCCTTCCTCGTCGCCGTGCACCTCCCCCTCATCTTTGGCGATCTCCTCGGCCGGTGGAATCGCCCGATCCAGCCAGATCCGCGGCTCGGGTTCCTCCACCCCGGGAGGGAGAACGGCGAGGACCGGCTCGTCCTCCTCCTCTGGCAGCGGGATCCTCACCCCCTCCACGACGACGACCTCGGTCCCCGGCTCACGCTGCGGCTCCTCTCCCTCCTCGACCGCGGCATCGATGCTGCCCTCGGAGCCGCGTGCGAACTCGTCCTGCCGGGCTTTGTCGGGGAGGAGGAGTTCGACGTCCAAGGGGATCTCGGCGAGGCCCAGTCGGTGGCCACGACCGTGCAGGAGATAACGCCGGGTCGGCCCCCCGCTTTCCGGCTGCAGGTAGAGCACGCCCTGGGCGCCGCCGGGAGTAAGGAAGCCGCCTTTCAGGCGATACCGTCCGGCATCGCCTCCGAAGACGTAGGTGCCGTCGCCACCGAAGCGGAGCGAGACGCCGTCCTCGGTGGTCCATTCGCCCAGCAGGCGATCGCGTACGAGGACGAGATCGCCCAGCTCGCGAGAATGGCGCGGGTCGAGGCGATAGAGGCGGCGAAATTCCACGGAGTCGCCCGCTTCGATCCGCAGCTCCATCTCGGCGGGCGCGCCGGCGCGGACCACGGCGCGACGAACGCCGTCGGCTCCCTCGGATCGGAGCTCCGCCGCCGTCGCCGTCACGGATTCGCTGACGCGGGGCCAGCGCCGCACGCCATCGGCGCAGCTCTCCACCACCGATCCCTCGGCGGATACCTCGAGGTAACAGCCCGGGTCACCGGACTGACCGCTCTGCAGGAGCCGGCGGGCCTCGGCGGAGACCCAGGTGCCCTCCAGCGAGACCGGGGCGCGGGCGAATGCGGGCGTCGCGAAAAGAAGAGGCAGCGCCAGGAGTGCGATCACTCCAACCAGTCCTTTTCGGCCAGCTTGCGCGGCAAGTACTCCTCGGTGATGAAGGAGATGCCCCTGCGGGAGAGGGCCTCGATCTCGTACTTGCGGTTGCTCTTGGCCATGGTCTCGAGCTCTCGGCGCCATTTCTTGTCCTGGAACCATGGGTACTCGAGCATCTGGCGGATCCTGCGGTGATCGCCTTCGTCGAGGCGGATCGACGTCTCTTCCGGGATGCCGTAGCGCTCGGCGTCCCGAGAGGAAATGCCGATGAAGCGGGCCCGCGGCACCGCCATGCGCATGGACTCGTAGGCGAGGTTGATCGAGCCCTGCTTGACCACCGAATAGATGTAAAAGCCCCAGGGATCGTTGTCCACGAGCACGTAGACGGGCAGCCCGAGCTCGTAGTGCATGCGGTGGACGAGTCGACGCACGCCGCGCGGCGGCTGACCGCCACCGTGGATGAGCATGCACTTTTCCTTCTTCCAGAACTTGTCCTCGTTGAAGCGACTCCAGACCGCTTCCTTTTCGACGAGGAGGACGTAGCGCGCCTCGTGCTTGCCGAATTTGATCACGTTCGGCTCCACGATGGAGGGCACGCCCCAGCCGCCGGACCCCTGGCGTCTCAGGTCGATGGTGTCGCCGGAGTCCACGATGGTCATCGGGCCGACCATCAGACCCTTGCGGTTGGCGAAGAGGTGGAGCTCCTCGCGCAGCGCGTCGAGCGTGACCTCCAGGTCCTCGATGATGGGGTCGGACTCGTCCTGCTCCTCGAAGGTATTGACCTTCGAGTTCCCCAGCGTGTGCTTGGTCATGTAGTAGAGGTCACGGATGCTCGTGGTCTTGCCGGTCTCGATGAGCTCCTTGCACGCGGATGCCACGAGGAAGGTCTGCATGAACTTCCTCGCCTGCGAGACGTTGAAGAAGGAGCGTTCCTGGGTCTCCTTCCCCATCTCGATGATCTTTTTCCGGGCGTTGTAGGTGATGTTCGACAGCGTCCGGAGGGGGATCTCGATCCGCGGATTCTGCTTCTTCTGGATGTCGCGGACGACGGCCTTGGCCAGAGCCTCGATCTTGGCCAGGGTCTTCTTCGCGGTCGCGTCGCGCCTCGTCATCGGTACTCCTCCTCCGCCTCGGCTCCCTCGAATTCATCGCGCCGGCGGCTCGCCACCCGGTCGAGGATCTCGTCGGTGCGATCGCCACCCGTGGCGAGCCGCGCCATCTCGAGGAGCCGCCCCCTCAGCTTCTCCTCGTCGGCGCCGACGATCTCGTGCAGCGAGCGGGCCACCTCGTCGATGTAGAGCTCGAAGGTGGAACGCCGTCGCAGTTCGTGAACCGCCGCCTTGCGCTTGCGGATGTAGGCGGCGAGCTTTCGCCCGCATTCCTGTAGAGCCAGGCGGATCTCGGAGAGCAGCTCCGGATAGTGGGCGATGGCCTCCTTGGACTCGGAGGTGAAGGGCACCCAGACCGAGGCGATGTGCACCAGCAGCGCCATCGGCCCCACGGGAAGGGCGCCCTTCGGTTGGGCGAGTTCGTAGTTCTTCCAGTCGGTGCGAACCACCGCCTCGGTGATCGCGCACGCGCCGCGCTGAAAGAGCAAGGGCACGCGGTTGGCGAAGCGGTAGAGCCGGATGGGCTGGTCCTGCGGCCAGTCGGGCGAATAGGCCAAGCCCACCTCCACCTGGAAGGGATTGCCTCGGTAGACCTTGGGCGGCCGCGTGGTGGAGACGATGAAGAAGCGCTTGCCCTTGATCTGTTCCTCCCCCTCCTCGGGAGGCATGGAGTCGGCGGCGGCCTTCTCCATCTCCGCCTGCTTGTCCTCCGCGGTCTTCTCCTTCGCCTTGGCGCGGCGGCTGCTCCGGCCCGACGGCTCCTCCTCCTCGGGCTCCTCCTCCTCGACCACGTTCAAGAACGAGATCAGCCCCTTGCGGATCAGCTCGTCGCCGATGGGCGAAAGGCAGTTCATCGGCGGCGCCATGATCTTGGTGGCGAGGATGCCCTGGCGGAGCTTCTCCGCCACCTCCCGGTCCTCGGCCACGTCCTTGAGGCGAACGCTCTTCGGCAGCTTCGCGTTGCGCAGGATCTCGTCGGCGACCTGGGCGGAGACGCGGGAGAACTCTGTCTGGAGAAAGCCGGCCACGGAGCGGGCCTTGGACTCCTTGGCCATCAGCATCAGCGTCCCCACCTCGACGCCGTAGGGGTGCGGCTTGATCTCCGCGGCCTCCTTGGGCGGCTCCTCCGAGGCCCGAGGGAAGACCAAGGGCTCGGCATTCGGCCGGCAAAAGGTCAGCGCCAGGTGAGGGTTGGCCAGGACCGTCTGCTCCACGTAGCGGAGGAGATGGCGCTGGCCGCGGCTGTAGTCGGCCTGCATCTCGATCTCCACGCGCGTACCGTGGTCCCGAGGAAACTCGACCTCCTCCTCGGAGACCACCACCGGGCTGTTGGTGCGCGTGTCGATCCGGATCTCCATGCGGTGGGCCTTGCGCGCCTTGCCGGTACGAGTCCAGACCACGACGGGCTTGCCGGTGGTGAGCTGGCCGTACATGGCCGCCGCGGAGATGCCGATCCCCTGCTGACCACGGGACTGCTTGAGGCGGTGAAACTTCGAGCCGTAAAGGAGCTTCCCGAATATCTTGGGCACCTGGGTCTTGAGGATGCCCGGACCGTTGTCCTCCACGCTGATCACCCAGCGGTCGGGTGCGCCCTCCACCGCCCGCACCTCGACGACGATCTCCGGGAGGATGCGAGCCTCCTCGCAGGCGTCCAGGGAGTTGTCCACCGCCTCCTTGACCGCGGTGAGCAGGGCCTTGGAGGGAGAGTCGAACCCGAGGAGATGACGGTTCTTGGAGAAGAACTCGGAGACCGAGATCTCCCGCTGCCGCTGGGCGAGTTCCTCGGCAGTGGCCCGGGAAGCAGGTGCGCTCGTCCTGCGGGTCGTCGCGGGCGAAGCGCTCGCCTTGCGGGCCGCAGTCGCCGCCGGGGCCGCGCGCGGCGCGGCCGACTTTTTGGAGCTCTTGACCGCGGCCTTCTTCGCCCGGCTCGAACTCGACCTCGCCGCGCTCTCCTTGACCGCCTCCCGGGTTTTCCGGGTGGTCTTCTGCGAGGAAGAACTCTTCCGCGCCTTCGGCCCCGGCTTCAGGAGTTCGAGCTGCTCTCCGGCCTTCCGACGCGCTTTCGCCATGAAACGACCTCCCGTGGACCCGGCGGATAGCACTGTTTCGGCATCCCCCGCAAAGTCCGCCCCTGTTGAAAACGACCGTGGTATGGGAACGATCGAGCGCTTTCGGTTGTTTCCCGGGGTGCAATTCCCGGGGGCATGGTTACGCTGGGAACGTCGAGATCGACCGAGTCTGGAGGAGTGATCACGCATGTCGATGAACGACGCTCGTACCTTTCCCACCGCCCCGCGAGGTAGCGCTTCGAGGGGCCTGGCCAACTGGCTGAAGACGGGCGTGCTCTTGGCCGCGATGACGGCCCTGATCCTCGCCGTCGGCCAGGCGCTCGGCGGCACGACGGGGCTGAAGATCGCGCTGGTCTTCGCGCTGATCTCCAACTTCGGTGCCTACTGGTTCAGCGACAAGCTGGCCCTGGCCATGTACCGTGCCCAGCCCATCCCTCGCGACCGGATGCCGTGGCTGTACGAGATGGTGGAGAGGCTGACGCGAAGGGCCGGCATGCCCATGCCCCGCCTCTACATCATCCCCAGCCACACACCGAACGCCTTCGCCACGGGGCGCAATCCCAGGAACGCCGCGGTGGCAGTGACCTCCGGCATCCTGCAGATCCTCGATCGGCGGGAGCTCGAGGGCGTGATCGCGCACGAGCTGGCGCACATCAGGAACCGCGACACGCTCATCGCGACCATCGCCGCGACCATCGCAGGCGCGATCTCTGGCCTGGCGAACATGCTCCAGTGGGGGCTCATCTTCGGGGGCGGTGGAGACCGTGACCGCGAAGAGGGGCCCGCCGGCCTCTTGAGCATGCTGGCGCTGATCATTCTGGCGCCGCTGGCGGCCACCATCCTGCAGCTCGCCATCTCCCGTTCGCGCGAGTTCGGGGCCGACGCCACGGGCGCGCAGATCTGCGGCGATCCACACGCGCTGGCCGACGCGCTGGAGAAGCTGGAGCGCGGCGTGCAGCTCTTCCCGGACGACGGGCATCCGGCCACCGCCTCGCTCTTCATCGTCAATCCGCTATCCGGCAAGAGCCTGCTCAGGCTCTTCTCCACCCATCCCCCGACGGAGGAGCGGATCCGGCGACTGCGCGCGATGCGCATCTACGGCTGAGTCGATCGGCGCAAGTCCGGCACGAAACAAACAGGCCCAGGCGCCATGCCTGGGCCTTTCGTTTTCCCGCGCGCCAGGCCTCGCATGAGGGCACCCGCCCCGGAGGCGAGACCTCTGCTGTTTCCCGACTGCACACTCTGCCCCCTTTGGCGGATTTCCCGACGCGCATTCGATGCCCAACTTGCGGTGGCCTCGTCCACTCTTCCCCCGGAGGTGCCGCCATGAACCGCTTCGCCATCGAAACGGAACCTCTCGACCGCGGAGTGCGCCTGCGCTTGCAGGGCGTCCTCGACGGAGGCGCCGCGTACACGCTGCGCGACCGGATCTTCCAGATGGAGAGCCCGGTGATCCTCGACTGTTCTCGGCTCGAGCAGCTCTCCGACTTCGGCCTGGGGATCCTGGCGATGGCGATCACGGAGATGGAGAAGGACGTACAGTTCGTCGGGCTGGGACACCACGCCCAGCGCATCCTCCGCGCCTTCGGCCTGCCGCGCGCTGCCGCCTGAACGTCGAAAATCGTGGTAATCCGGAGCGAGACGGCCAAGACTGGGCGCATGCCGAAAGCCGTCTTGCTCCTTTTCGTCCTCGGCGCGGCGGCTGCGGCCCGAGCCCAGACGCCGGGGACGACGAACCGGACCGTCCTCTCGGGCCTCGATCTGCCGGGTAGCTCGGTCGCGCTGGAGGACAGCCCCGCCGCATCCACGGTAAACCCCGCAGGCATCGGCATGCAGAGGGGCCTTTCCCTCCGCTACCTTCACGAGGAAGGCGCCGGATTGCCGGGTCCCGACGGCGACGGCCTCTATCTCGGTGCGCCGCTTTTCGGCGTTTTCGGCTTCGGCCTCTCCTTCGAATGGCTGCGCTTCGACGAGGGATCGCTGCCTCCGCACCGGCGCACGAGCTGGTCGCTGGCGGTCGGCGACCCTCGCCTTTCACTGGGCGTGACCGCGCACGTCTTTTCGGGCGGCGTCCTGGACGAGCGCACGAGCTGGGACGCAGGCCTGCTTCTCCGACCCGGCCGCGCCCTGAGCGTGGGACTGGTCGCCCGTAACCTGGACACCGCGCCACTGAACG
Organism: Pseudomonadota bacterium; assembly: GCA_003242475.1. GTDB lineage: Bacteria > Myxococcota > Myxococcia > Myxococcales > Vulgatibacteraceae > ZC4RG40. The sequence goes on along the minus strand of QGUN01000009.1, from coordinate 54,261 downwards.
GGATCCGACCGAATCGAGAGTACGCCCTCGGAGTCGGGCTGCGCCCCTGGGGCGACTGGCTCACCGTCGCGGTCGACGCCTCCGTGCTCGGCTCGGAAAACGACCTCGCCCCCCACGGCTTCGAGCGCACGGCGTTCGCCGCCACGCTGCTTTGGCGTCTCGTCCCCGGCGTGACCGTGCTCGGCGGCTACACGCACAGGCTCGGCAACGGCCCCGAGACCGCTCTCCTCGGCCTGCGGCTGGACGGCGAGTTCTTGCGGGTGGAGGGAGCGCCCATCCTTCGCACCGAGGGGGACAACGCCGTCGGCTGGGTGGCCGGCGCCACCTTGCGCACGTGGAGGGAGAGATCGTTGGGAGAAGGAGTCGGACGCACCTTCGTCCGCGTGCGGCTCGACGAGGTCTTCTCCTCTCCCTCGGGACTGGTCTTGTTCGGAGGCGAGCCGCGCGACCCCATGGTGGATGCGGTGGAGGGTCTGGCCGCCCTCGGCCGAGACGGGCGCGTCGACGGCGTGGTGCTCGAGATGCTCGAGGCTCTCCCCGTCGGGATGGGGAACGCCTGGGACCTGCATCGCGCCATCCTCGATCTGCGTGCTCGGGGCAAGCGGGTGGTGGCCTTCGTCGAGGAGGCGGACGACGCCACCTATCTCGTGGCCTCGGCGGCGGACCACGTGATCGCCTCACCTGCCGCCTTCTTCGTCGTCAACGGCCTCGCCAGCCGCGCCGACTTCTTCGCGCGCACCCTCGACCTCATCGGCGTCCAGGTCGAGGCGGTGCGAGTGGGCCGCTACAAGAGCGCCCCCGAGACCTTCACCCGATCGTCGATCTCCGTGGAGTACCGCGAGGTACTCGCCTCGCTCCTCGACGATCTCTTCGCCAGCGAGGTCGCCGCCCTGGCCCGCGCCCGCGGCATGGACGAGAGCGCGGTGAGAGAGGCGCTGCAGCGCGGGCTTCGCGACGCCGAAAGCGCCCGTCAGGCTGGGCTGGTCGATGCCCTCGCCTACCACGACGCACTCGAGGATCGCGTGCGGCAGTGGGCAGGGCGCCGCATCCGCTTCGAGCACCGCTCGCTCCGCCCTGCCTCCTGGGAGCACTGGTCGCTTCCTCCGGAAATCGCGGTCGTGCCCATCACGGGAACGATCGTCTCGGGGGGATCGCAGCCCTTCGGCCTGGTCCCCACCACCGGTGATCGGTCCGTCATCCGCGCGCTCGAGGAGGCCGCCGCCTCGCATTCGGTGCGCGCGATCCTTTTGCGGATCGATTCGGGCGGAGGCGACGCCAGCGCCTCGCAGCGCATCTGGAACGCGGTCCGCGAGGCGGCCAGGCGAAAGCCGGTGATCGCGGCGATGGGCGACGCAGGGGCATCGGGTGCCTACTACGCGGCGGTCGGAGCCGATCGCATCTTCGCCACGCCGGCGACGTACACGGGTTCGATCGGCGTGTTCTGGCTCAAGCCCGACCTCGAGGGCCTGATGGAAAAGCTCCGGGTGGGAAGCCATCTGGAGAAGCGCGGCGAGCAGGCCGACATCCTCTCCTGGCGAAGCGGATGGACGGAAGGGATGCGGGAATCGATCCAATCCACCATCGATTCCTTCTACGAGGGTTTTTTGCGCGCCACCGCGGAGGCGAGAGATCTCTCGGTGGAGGAGGTCGATGCGGTGGCGCAGGGCCGAGTCTGGACCGGAGCCCAGGCGCGCGAGCGGGCGCTGGTCGACGATCTGGGAGGACTCGGAGGCGCGCTGCGAGAGGCGAGGCTCGCCGCAGGTCTTCCCGAGGACGCCACCGTTCGCTTCCGCGTGTATGCGCCGTCTCGCTCCATGCTGACGGTGGGCTTTCAGACCCAAGGGGCCCTGGATGGGCCCGTCGTCTCCCTCTTGCAGGCGACCGTCCCCATCCCGATCCTTCTCTGGAACGGCTCGGGTGTCTGGGCGCTATCACCCGTGGCGTGGTGGGTTCGAGAACCCGGCCGGTTGTGATTTGGCAGGACGCGTGTTATAGGAGCGTCGTGGCTTCGCCGGGGGCGTTTCCGCCCCGGGCCAGCATCACGACCCGCAGAATCTGCCAGCAGGAGTAGGGGTGGCAGATTCGCCGAGCGGCTTTCCAGGTGTTCGGATGAGCGTCGCCAGGCGTCTTGGGCGCCCGGTGTCCTCGTCCAGACCACGGATGTCCAGGGAGTGAAATCGTAGCCCGCTGCGTCGCGGGCTCCTTGGCCGCAAGCAACGCTCTCGATGCCTGGCACCCTTTTCTTTTCGAGGGCCCGTCGCGCTTCCCTCGCGGTCGGCGTGCACGGAGCCCGGACGACGCAACACGACCGGGCTGCATCGTCGCAGCCCGCCCACCCGGAAATCACCCAGAGGTTGAAAGCTGGACCATGGCACTGAACGAGACTGCTGAGACGACCACCCCGAGCCAGGAGGCCGCATCGACGGTGCCCAACGGCGCGGCACAGGCCGCGGCTCCTTCGGGCGCCGTCGAGACGGGCAAAAAGAGGCGCCGTCGGCGGAGGGGCCGCCGGGGCGGGGGGCAGGCGGCACAGGAAGCAGCTGCGGCCCAGCTCGTGCAGGTGGAGGGGGTACTCGACGTCAACGTCAAGGGCCAGAACGCCTGTCTGCGCAGCGCTGCGAAGAATTTCCTGCCCAACCCCGACGATCCGGAGATCCCGAAGCACCTGGTGCAGAAGCTCCGGCTTCGCCCCGGGCAACACATCGTCGCGCAGGCCGCTCCCCGCGGAAAGCTCCTGGTCCAGCGTGTGGACCTGGTCGACGGTGCCCCGCCCGAGGAGGCGTGGAACCGTCCCGACTTCTCCAGCCTGACGGTGATCGACCCGGTGCGGCGCATCCGCCTCGAAACCACGCCGGACGAACTCACGACGCGCGTGATCGATCTGATCGCGCCCATCGGTTTCGGGCAGCGCGCGCTGATCGTCGCTCCGCCGAAGACGGGCAAGACGATCATGCTGCAGAAGATCGCTCAGGCGATCACGCGCAACCACCCCAACGCTCACCTCATGGTGCTTCTCATCGACGAGCGGCCCGAAGAGGTGACGGACATGCGCCGCTCGATCCAGGGGGAGGTTTTCGCTTCCTCCTCCGACCGTGCCTCCTCCGACCACCTACAGGTGGCTGAGATGACGCTCGAGCGTGCGCGGCGCCTCGTGGAAAAGGGCGAGGACGTGGTCATCCTCCTCGATTCCATCACGCGCCTGGCTCGCGCCTACAACAAGGAGATCGAGTCCTCCGGGCGTACACTCTCGGGCGGCGTCGATTCCAAGGCGCTGGAGAAGCCGAAGCGCATCTTCGGCGCGGCGCGCAACTGCGAAGAGGGAGGTTCGCTCACCATCATCGGCACCGCCCTCATCGACACCGGATCGCGGATGGACGAGGTGATCTTCGAGGAGTTCAAGGGAACCGGTAACATGGAGGTCACGCTCGACCGCGCGCTTTCCGAGAAGCGAATCTTTCCGGCCATCAACATCCCGCAGTCGGGCACGCGGAAAGAGGAGAAACTCTTTACCGAGAAGGAATACGAGAAGATCCGGCTGCTGCGGATGGCGCTGTCGAATTACAAGCCGGTCGAGGCCATGGAAAGGCTCCTCGGCAAGCTGCGGGAGTTCCGCACCAACGAGGATTTCCTCGCCGCGGTGTGATGGCACGGATCCTGGTGATCGAGGACGAGCGCGCGCTGCGAGACGTGGTCGCCTACAACCTCCGGCGCGCGGGTTACGAGGTGCTCGAGGCCAGCACCGCCGCCGAGGGGCTCGCCCTCGTCCGGGGGACCCGGCCGGACCTCGTCCTCCTCGATCTCATGCTTCCGGACCTGTCGGGCACCGAGGTCTGCAAAGCGGTCCGGGCGGATTCGAGCCTCGCTCACGTCCGGATCATCATGCTCACCGCGCGCAGCGAGGAGGTGGACCGCATCGTCGGCTTCGAACTCGGAGCCGACGACTACGTCACCAAGCCCTTCAGCGTGCGGGAGCTCGTCCTGCGCGTCGGCGCAGTCCTTCGGCGCGGCGCGGAGCCGAGCGTCTCGCCGGAGCTCCGCCTGGGGCCGCTCGTGCTCGATGCCGAGCGGCATCGCGTCACCGTGGACGGCAAGGAGGTCGCGCTCACCGCGCTCGAGTTCCGCCTCCTGCACACGCTGCTTCAACGGCAGGGCCGGGTGCAGACGCGGGAGCGGCTGCTCGAAGACGTCTGGGGCATGCGCGGTGACATCACCACCCGCACCGTGGACACGCACGTCAAGCGGCTGCGCGAGAAACTCGGCGAGGCTGGAAAGTTGATCGAGACGGTGCGCGGCGTTGGCTATCGCATCGTCGAGAGCGTGGAAGCCGCGTGAGACGGACCACCGCCGAGCGCCTTTTCTTCGCCTACGCCGGCGTAGCCGCGGCGGTGGTGGTCTTTCTTTTTCTCGGCGACCGGATCCCCGGAATCCTCGTCTGGCTGGGCTGGTTCGGACTGGCCACGGTCGGCGGCGTGGGGCTCTATCACTCCTATCGCTCCAGCCGCTCCCTTCGCGAATTGCGCGCGGTGGCCCAGCGCATCGCCGCCGGCGAAGAGATCGCGCGGCCAACCACGGACCACCCCGGGGAACTGGGGGCGATGGCGCGCTCGCTGGGCACGCTGGCGGAGAAGCTCGACAGCAAGGTGCGCCAGCTCACGGCCGAGCGCGACTTGTTGGAGACGGTGATCTCCGAGATGGAGGAGGCGATCCTCGTCCTTCGCCCCGACGCGCGCATCCTCCTCTACAACCGCGCCGCCAGGAACCTCTTCGGCCTCTCCGACCGCGCCGCCCAGCAAGCGCTGGTGGAACTGGTACGATTTCCCGCCATCCTCGATGCGGTCTACGACGCGATCCGCGGCCGGCCCGCGGTCCTGGAGCTGGAGATCCCCGGCCCTCCGCGCCGCTTCGTCGTCGGCCGCGCGCGCCCGCTGCCCAAGGGGACCGAGGCCGCGGTGCTGATCGTGGCGCGGGACGTCACCGAGCTTCGGCGCCTGGAGGCGATGCGACGCGACTTCGTCGCCAACGTCAGCCACGAGTTCCGCACGCCGGTGGCCTCGATCCGAGGGCTGGCGGAAACGCTCGCCTCCGGTGCCCTCGAGGATCCCGAAGTCGCGCCGCGCTTCGTGGAGCAGCTGCTGCGGCAGGCGGAACGGCTCAGCGAGCTGGTCGAACGGCTCCTCGACCTCGGCCGCCTCGAATCGGGCGCGATCCGCTTCGACCCCAAGCCCCTCGAATTGGCGGGACCGCTGTCGCGCCTGGTGGATTCGCGCCGCGCCGCGGCCGAGGCAAAACGCATCGAGCTGCAGCTCTCCGTCGCGGACGGCATCACCGCGCTGAGCGATCCCACCGCCCTCGACATCGTGGTGGGAAACCTCCTCGACAACGCGATCAAGTTCACCCCCGAAGGCGGTCGGGTCGTCGTTCGCGCCGTGAAGGACGGGGCGCGGGTGCGGATCGAAGTGGAGGACACCGGCCCGGGCATCGAGCCACGCCACCTCGAGCGCATCTTCGAGCGCTTCTACCGCGTGGATCCCGGCCGAGCCCGCGACGCCGGTGGCAGCGGACTGGGCCTGTCGATCGCGCGCCACGCGGCCCAGCAGTCCGGCGGCGACCTCGAAGCGCAGAGCACCCCAGGCAAGGGGTCTCGCTTCACCTTCCGCCTCCCCTCGGCCCGCAGCACCTCGGTCTGAGGTGGTACCCTTCGTGGCGGAATCTCCACCGATCTGTCACACAGGTGACATGCGGACCTGCGATAGGAGGGCGGCAGGATGAGATCGGTTCGCTTCCTCGTCGTCGCCCTCGCCTGCCTCGCGCCCCTCGGCGCCCGAGCGGAGTACCCCAAGCTCGAGCTCTCGGGAAACGTTTGGGGCCAGTGGGCCTACGATCTTTCCTTTGCCCACCCCGACTCGCCCAAACCGGGCGGAACCCACCGTTTCGAGGTCACCCGGACCTACCTGAACTTCCGGGCGCGGCTCTCTCCCTCGATCTCGCTGCGTGTCACGCCCGACCTCGTCGCCGCGACGGGCACGGACGGAAACCTCGACGGCAGCCTCGTCCTCCGCCTGAAATTCGCCTACGTCGACTTCGAGGCCTTCCCCGCGCTCGCCGTCCGTGCCCTGATGCAGCCCACCCCCTACATCGGCTTCTCCGACGGAGTCTGGGGGTACCGCGTCCTCGGCCCGGACATCCTCGAGCACTTCACGGGCATCCGCTCGTCGGACGTGGGGCTCGGCTTGCTCGGCGCGCCGCTGGGAAACTACGCGGACTATCAGGTCCTCCTCTCCAACGGCGAGGGCTACAACCGCCAGGAGCGGATCGAGCCGGAGGCAGGCAAGTACAAGGACCTCGCCGCGCGCCTGACGCTTGCACCGCTGGCCGGCGCGGGACCCTGGCTGGAGGGCCTCCGTCTCACGCTTTTCGGCCAGTACGGCATCCGGGAGCGGATCCTCGGCGCCCGCCTGGAGCGGATTCGGGCGATGGCTCTGGCGACCTGGAGCGGCCCCGGCTTCACCCTGGGCACGGGAGGCGGCTTCTCCGCCGATGACCAGGCCACCGAAGGCCGGCTCTTACGCCGGGAGAGCTTTCTCTGGACGAGCTGGGGCTGGGTCGATCTGCCGCTTTCCCTGCGTGCGATCGGACGCCTGGACCTCGACGTCCCCGACGCCGCGTCGGCCGACGATCCGGGGCGCCGCAGTCGGATCATCGCCGGCCTCGCCTACCGCTTCACCGACGACGTGCAGGTCATCGTCAACTGGGAACGAAACGACGCGCAGAAGCCGGAAAACGGCCCCCTCGACGCTCCCCGCGACAGTCTCTTCCTCCGCGTCGCCGCGGAGTTCTGAATGTCACCCGCCTGTCACCGAACTGTAACGATCATCGAGTAGGGAACTTCCATGCGCCTCGAACGCGGCATCCTGCTCTTCGTCGCGATCCTGGCCCTCGCCTCCTGCAAGCCGCCCCGGCGGGCGGAGGGTCGCGATCCCTCTCGCGGCCCTTCCACGCTGACCATCAAGGGCTCGGATACGATGGTCATGCTGGCGCAGCGGCAGGCCGAGGCCTTCATGGAGAAGAACCCCGGCGTCTCCGTGCAGGTCACCGGCGGCGGAAGCGGCACGGGCATCGCCGCCCTCATCAACGGCACTACGGAGATCGCCACCGCCTCGCGGCCGATGAAGGCGTCCGAGAAGGCCCAGGTGGAGGAGCGGCGTGGCAGGCCCGCGGTGGAGCACGCGGTCGCGCTCGATGGCATCGCCATCTACGTCCACGAGTCCAACCCGGTTCCTCACCTGACCCTCGATCAGATCAAGCGCATCTACGAGGGCCGGATTCGCGACTGGAGCGAAGTGGGTGGGTCGCCCGGTCGCATCACCCTCTACAGCCGCGAGAACAGCTCGGGAACCTACGCCTACTTCAAGGAGGCGGTGCTCGAGGACGAGGACTTCGATCCGCGCACCCAGCCCCTTCCGGGCACCGCGGCAGTGGTGAACGCCATCGCCCGCGACCCGCGCGGCATCGGCTTCGGCGGCATCGCCTACGGCGGCGGAGTCCGCGCCCTGCCGGTGAAGAAGGACGAGTCGAGCGAGGCGGTGGTGCCCTCGCTGGAGACCGTCACCGCGGGGACCTACCCCATTTCCCGCAAGCTCTTCATGTACACGGCCGGTGAGCCCACCGGACTGGCCGCCCAGTTTCTAGAGTTCGCCCTCTCCCCCGAGGGCCAGCAGCTCGCCGAGAAGGCGGGCTACTACCCCCTCCGTCCGACCAACCGTGAGTGAATCCATGGAAGGCGTACCGAGCGAATCGCTTCGGGAAGGCTTTGGCGGGCTGGAAACGGCCTCGAGCCGCGCCGTCGCCGCCACGCCCGATCCGGCCGGCTCGCGGCTTCGGCGGCGCAAGGCCATCGATCGAGCGGCGCGCTGGATCATCACCCTCATCGCCTCGACCGCCATCGCTGCGGTCGCGCTGATCTTTCTCTTCCTCGCCCGGGAAGCCTTCCCGATCCTCACCTCCGCCGCCGTCCACGAGGAGGTCACGCTGGGCAAGATGATCTTTCCCCAGCCGTGGAGGGAGGGCGAGCCGGCCTACTACGCGTGGCAGCCGGTTTCGAAGGTGCCCAAGTACAGCCTTCTCCCCCTGCTGGTCGGCACCTTCAAGGTGGCGCTGATCGCCTTGATCTTCGCCGTGCCGGTGGCGGTGCTCGGCGCCGTCTTCACCTCGGAGCTGGCGCCACGCCGGGTACGGGAGATCGTCAAGCCGGCGGTGGAGCTTCTGGCCGGCATCCCCTCGGTGGTGCTCGGATTCTTCGTGCTCATGGTCCTGGCCACGCATCTGCAGGACCTCTTCGGCCTGCAATACCGGCTCAACACCATCGTGGCGGGGATCGGCCTGGGCCTGACCATCGTGCCGGTGATCTTCACCCTGAGCGAGGACGCGCTCACCGCGGTGCCGCAAAGGTACCGCGAGGCCGCCTTCGCCCTCGGGGCATCGCGAACTCGAACCGCCTGGTCGGTCGTCCTGCCTGCGGCCTCTCCGGGCATCTTCGCGGCGATCGTCCTCGGCTTCGGCCGCGCCATGGGTGAGACGATGATCGTGCTGATGGCCTCCGGAAACGCGGCCATCCTCTCCTGGGATCCCACCTTGCCCGTGCGCACCGTTCCCGCGACCATCGCGGCGGAGATGGGCGAGGTGGTGGTCGGCGGCCCGCACTGGACCGTGCTCTTCGTGCTCGGTGTCCTGCTGCTCCTGCTCACCATCGGCTTCAACGGCCTGAGCGGCTGGTACGTGAGAAGGCTGAGGCAGCGGCTCGGAGGAACGTCGTGATCGAGGCGAAGCGCTACCGCAAGAGCACCATCGCCTTCGCCACGCTGAGCGGCTCGGGCGTGGTGGTGATCCTGGGCTGCCTCGCCCTGATCCTCGTCGACATCTTCGTCAACGGGCTTCCGCAGCTCTCCTGGGAATTCCTCACCCAGCCGCCGCGCGACGGCATGACCGCCGGCGGGATCTTCCCCGCCATCTTCGGCACGGTGCTCCTCGTGCTGCTCATGACCATCGCGGTGGTACCGGTGGGTGTGATCACCGCGGTCTTCCTGCACGAGTACGCTCGGCCCGACGCCTGGTACGCGCGGCTGATCCGCGGCGCGGTCTACAACCTGGCAGGGATCCCCTCCATCGTCTTCGGCCTCTTCGGTCTGGGCTTCTTCATCCAGTTCGTCGGCCGCGGAATCGACTCGTGGTTCTTTGGAGGCGAGGTAGTCTGGGGCCAGCCGGCGCTAATCTGGGCCTCGCTCACTCTGGCGGTGCTCACACTGCCGGTGGTGATCGTCGCCACGGAGGAGGCGCTACGCACGGTGCCCCGGGAGAATCGCGAGGCGGCGCTCGCCCTGGGCTGCACGCCCTTCGAGGCGCTGTGGAAGGTGACGCTGCCACAAGCCGCCCCCGGGATCCTCACCGGCGCCATCCTCGCGGTGAGCCGGGGCGCGGGCGAGACGGCGCCCATCCTCTTCACGGGCGCGGCCTATTTTCTCCCCTACCTGCCCACCCACCCCACCGACCAGTTCATGCACCTGGGCTATCACGTCTACGTGATGGCCACCCAGTCGCCCGACGTGGAGGCGACCAAGCCGATCCTCTACGGAACGGTGCTGGTCCTCCTCCTCGTCACGGCGGCGCTCAACGGCCTCGCGGTATGGTTGCGCTACAGGCTCCGAAGGACGAATCCTTGAACCCGGCAAGCGAACCCAAGATCAAGCTCTCCACCCGGAACCTCGTGCTCTCCTACGGGGAGAAGCGCGTCCTGCACGGGATCGACATCGACATCCCCGAGCACCGGGTCACGGCGCTCATCGGTCCCTCCGGTTGCGGAAAGTCGACGTTTTTGCGCTGCTTCAACCGGATGAACGACCTCATCCCCAACGTGAAGGTCTCGGGCCAGGTCATGCTCGACGGCCAGGACATCTTCACCAAGGGGATCGACGTGGTGGAGTTGCGCCGCCGGGTGGGGATGGTCTTTCAAAAGTCCAACCCCTTTCCCAAGAGCATCTGGGAGAACGTTGCCTTCGGCCCCAAGCTACAGGGGAAGAAGGATCGCGCCGAGCTCGATGCCATCGTCGAAAAGTCGCTTCGGCAGGCGGCGCTCTGGGACGAGGTGAAGGACCGTCTCCACACCTCGGCGCTCGGGCTTTCGGGCGGGCAGCAGCAGCGCCTTTGCATCGCGCGGGCCATCGCGGTGGAGCCGGAGGTGCTCCTCATGGACGAGCCGGCCAGCGCCCTCGACCCGCTCGCCACGGCCCGGATCGAGGAGCTCGTCCGGGAGCTGAAGGACCGCTACACGATCGTCATCGTCACCCACAACATGCAGCAGGCCGCCCGGGTCAGCGATTACACTGCATTCTTCTACATGGGGCGGCTGGTGGAGTTCGGTCGTACCGAGCAGATCTTCACCAATCCGCGGGAACGACAAACCGAGGACTACGTCACCGGCCGATTCGGTTGAGCGAGGCGCGGCATGTACCACACGGACAAGATCTACGCGGCCGAACTGAGTGAACTGCGGCAAAAGCTCCTCACCGTCGGCGGCCTGGTCGAGCACGCCATCGAGCGGTCGGTGCGGGCGCTGGCCGAGCGCGACAGCGAGCTCGCCTCGCAAGTCATCGCCGACGACGCTCGCATCAACGTGCTGGAGGTGGAGATCGACGAGCTCTGCCTGCGCATGCTGGCGCTGAGGCAGCCCGCGGCCTCGGACCTCCGCTTCATCACCTTCGCACTCAAGATCGTCACCGACCTCGAGCGCATGGGAGATCTGGCCACCAACATCGCGGAGCGGGCGATCTCGCTGAACAAGGAGCCACCGCTCGGTCCCTACGTGGACATCCCTCGGATGGCGTCGATCTCCGCCAGCATGGTCAAGGACGTGCTCGACGCCTTCGTGGCCGCCGACTCCAAGAAGGCCCGCGAGGTGCTGGAGCGCGACAACGAGGTCGACGAGCTCTACCACTCGATCTTCCGCGAGGTGGTCGACATCATGAGCAAGGACGCGAGTACCAGCTCGCGCGCCATGTCGATCCTCTTCGTCGCCAAGCATCTCGAGCGCATCGCCGACCACGCCACCAACGTGGCGGAGATGGTGATCTTCTTCGTCGAAGGCCGCGACGTCCGCCACCCTCGCAGCCGCGAACTCCGCTGAGTCACTCGACGTTGGTGCCGAAGCGGCGACGCACCGCCTCCTCCAGCGGGCCGAAGACGAGCTTCTCCACCACGAGTCCGATCAAGGTGATGGTCGCCATCACCGCGAAGATTCGGGAGACGTCGTTGAGCTGACGGCCGAGCTCCAAGAGCTGCCCCAGTCCGCCGGAGATGAAGATCAGCTCGGCAGCCATCAGGCTTCTCCAGGCGAAGCTCCACCCGAGCTTGGCACCGGCCAGAAGCGCGGGCGTGCTCGCGGGCAGGTAGATGGTGGTGTAGAGCCGCCAGCCGCTCGCGCCCAGCGTCCGCGCCGCCCGCACCCACGAGGGGTCGATGTTTCGAACCCCTGATTCGGCGGAGAGGGCGACGGCCAGGACGCTGCCCACCACCACCACGAAGAGGATGGCGGCTTCGGAAAGGCCGAACCACAGGAGAGCCACGGGAAGCCAGGTGATGGAGGGGAGCGCCTGCAACCCCAGGACGGGGGCGCCCAGGATCTCCTCCACCCAGCGATTTCGTCCGAGCAGCATCCCGAGGGGGATGCCGATGAGCAGCGAGAGCCCGTAGCCCGTGCCCAGCCGGAGCAGACTCCTCCCGATCGCCGGAAAAAGCGCCCCGGACGTGACGAGATCCCCCAGAGCCGAGGCGACCAGCAGGGGACCGGGAAAGAGCCAGCTCGGCCAGGGACCGAGCCAGGCCACGACCTGCCAGAGAAAGAGCAGAACCAAGAGCCAGCCGGCGCGACGCAGCCCCATGACGAGAGTGGCGCGTCGGCCATCGATCCAAGACTCGGGAGCGTAGACCTGGGCACGCCGTCCGGCGACTCGTCCCCTGGTCTCGGTGGGCGGGTGTTCCATATCCGAGAAGCGAGGTGGCAACCGAAGGCTTGTCCTTCCCGAGCCCGCTTGCACCCCCCCGATCACGGGGCGAGATCCGGGGCGAACATCGGCTCGATGGGGCGGTTCATCCGCAGGTAGCCCAGCTTCTCGGCGCGCCGCGCCAGTTCGACCATCGCGGCCACGAGGAGATCGCTGGAAAATTCCAGCTTGGCGTAGGCACGCTCGACCACCTCGGGGGGAAGGACCAGGCCCAGATCCTCCTCGATGCGCCGGCGAACGAGGATGCGCGCGTCCACGGAGGCATTCAGCTCGGAGATGGCCTGCTCGTGGGCGCGCAGAAATCGCGCGACGAGCTCCCGCCGTCGCCGCAAGGCGTGCACGGTGGCGATCACCACCGTGGTGGGGAAGCGCCCCTCGGGCCAGAGGCTGGCCTCGTCCACCAGAACTCGGCCGCCTCTTTCCACCACCAGGCGGCTCGACCAGGGCTCGGGGAGCCAGGCGCCCGCCACCTGGCGCCGCTGGAAGAGGTTCAGCACTTCCGAGGGAGGAATCGGGAGGATCTCCACCTCGTCGTCTCCCTTCCCCTCCTCGATTCCCTGCTCCCGCAGCCAGATCCGCGCGGTGATGTCCTGCGTATTCGCCAGCGCCGGCGTGGCGAGTCGCTGGCCGAGCAGGTCGCGAGGCTCGTCGACCTCGGGCAGCACCACGAGCTGGGCACCGCCGATGGCGCTTCCCGAGACGACGCGAACCGCCTCGCCGCTGGAGACGTAGTACGCGTTGATCGCGGGATTCGGTCCGAGGAAGGCGACGTCGAGCTCGCCGGCGAGCACCGCCTCGACCACGCTCGGTCCAGCGGTGAAGGGGCGGTAGCGCACCACCGCATCCGGCCCGAGCGCCTTCTCGAAAAGTCCGGCCTCAATCGCGTAAAGCGCCGGGGCGTGGGTGAGGTTGGGCATGTAGCCGATGCGGAAGATCGGCCGACCGTCGGAGCCGACCGGCAGCGGGTCCCGGCATGCGGCCCAGAGTACGGTCGCGACGACGACGAGCCCCCACGCCCTCCGCTCCACCACGGGCCAACCATGCCCCCGCCGGCTCGCCGGCGCGAGAGCCCGATGGGGGAGCCGCCCATCCGGATCCCCCGGGCGCCTGGTTGCGGGGATGCAAGATGCGGGCAATCGTTAGGCCCGTGGGGCGGGGAGATTTGCGCAGCGCGTGGATCGCGGCCTTCGAAACGCTCGGGGATCGCTCGGTGCAGAGGTCGCACCTGGTTCTCGATCACCTGACCCGCTCCGCGCGGACGATGCGCGGCTTCCCGCCGAACCTGCGGCTGAATGCCAGGACCCTGGTCTACGGTCCCTCGTTCCGCCGCACGCTCGACCGGGCGCTGGCGCGAAACCCCGACATCGTCCTCTTCCTCGACGATACGCACCGGGAGGAGCTCCGCCTCGAGAGGCTCGCGCTCAATCGACGTCCGTGGGAGGAGGCGCTCGCACCGCGCCCCCTCGTCGCGGGAGCCCCGGCCGCGTATTTTTCGCCTGTGCCGCTGGAGGCAGCCTGCAAGGCCCTCGGCCGCTCGGGAATCCGCGCGCAGATCTCCTCGCGCCCCTCGCCGGGGCTCGGGAACGCGGCGTTCTTCGCCACGCTCCACCGCACCTACCGCCGCCTGGACGAGGCGCCGCTGGTCGTCCTGGTGGGGATCCCCATCCGCAGCCAGGCCCTCTCGCTGCAGGAGGCGACGCGCGCCATCGTGGCGCTGCTGCGCTGTCTCGCGGGCGCCCGGGCCGCACAGCGCGCGCGCCAGAACCTCCGTCCGCAGCTCCCCGGTTCGACACCCGTGGCCGGGAGAAAGGCTTGAAACGCCCGCGATCGCTGTTGTAGGCATGGGCGACCGTGCGATAGCGGAAAGCCCTCGCCTCGACGCGGCGCCGACCCCCGCGGGGCGGTGACCGCCCGGAGAGCCCCGATGCGCAGGCAAGTCTTCAAGTCCAAGCTGCACCGAGCGACCGTCACCCACGCGGACGTGGATTACGAGGGTTCGGTGACCATCGACGCCGACCTCATGGAGGCGGCGGACATCCGCGAGTACGAGGCGGTGCACATCTGGAACGTGACCAATGGCAATCGCCTCGTCACCTATGCCCTCGAAGGTCCGCGCGGCTCGCGGATGGTCTGCATCAACGGGGCGGCGGCTCACCTGGCCCGCCCGGGCGACAAGGTGATCATCGCCACCTTCGCGGAGCTCGAGGAGCACGAACTCGCAGGCTTCCGTCCCACCGTCGTCCTCTTGGACGACGAGAACCGGATCAAGGACCCGAACGCAACCGAGATCCCCGGCCCCCTCCACCGCCGCGTCGGCTGATTTTTCTCCCTCGGGCCTAGAGCGGTTCGACGACAGGCTCCCGAGCCGGCCAACACGAGAAACGCGGGCGCAGGCGATCACGGAGGATCGCCGACGCCCGCGTTTTCATTCGAGGACGAGGAAGCGGCCAAAAGCGGGCGCCCCCGGCCGCGTGGCGCCGACTACGGGACGCACATGTCGGCCTCGATACCGTTGCTGAGCCGCACGAAATCGCACTGTCCGGTGGCGCAGTCGAGGTCCTCCACGCAGAACTCGGCACAGCCGATCCCGGTGATGCAGAGGCCGGAGCGGCACTGGTCGCTCGACGTGCAGGGTTGGGCTCCGCCGAGCGCACCGACGGGCGGTCCACACCGCGTCACCCAATCGGGCGGGTCATCTTCGACGCCGACCTGGCAGCTCCAGTCTCCGCAATCGGCTTCCCTCTCGCAGACGTGCCCCAGGCAGGTCGGGAAGGTGCCCAGGAACACGAGTCCCGCTTGAGTCTGGGTGATCAAGGCCTCCAGCCGGCACTCGAGATTCGGGTTGGCGCAATCGTCGTGGGTCGCGCAGATGCCCCAGCAGAACCCCGTCGGCGCAGGCAGGCTGCCCACGTTCGGCGCTCCGACGCAGAAGCCGCTGCGGCACTGAGCGTGGGAGCTACAGGCTGCGCCGGTCGCCAAGTTGCCGGCGGCCCTTGCGATGCATGCCGTGGTCAGGCCATCGGCCGCACCCTCGTTGAAGTGCCGCGCCAGCTCGCAGTACTGCGTTTCGGGGCAGTCGCCGTCGTAAGCGCAAGCACGCAAGCAAGTGGGCCAGTTGTATGGATTCTGCTGACTGCCGTAATTGACGAGACCGCAGGTCGCGCCCGGGCTGCAATCCAGGTCCCCGTCGCACGAGCCCATGCATACGCCCTCCCCGCCGATGGCGAGGCAGAGGCCGGAGGCACATTCGCCATTCTGGTCGCAGGGCTCGCCCCCGGCCTTTTCGCCGCTCCACGACGGCTTCTTGGCACAGAATCCGAGGGCGCAGAACTCGTCGGCCGCGCAGTCGGCATCGATGTCGCACAGGGGAAGGCAGACGCCGATGGTGGCCGTCATGTTGTTGGGGTCGCGGAAGTTGATGTCGAGACAGAACTCGTTCTCTGCGCACGCCGGATTCTTGGATTCGGCGTCGTTGTCGGCCGGGTTACAGAGGCTCCGGCAGTGGTAGCCGAGGCCATTGGCGAGTCCATTGATGGGTTCGTCGATGCACAGACTGGAGCCGGAGCAGGCCGCTTCGGCACAGGACTCGTTCTTGCCCGCGGTGCCAGAATCCGGCACGCACGCCGCTCGAACCTGACCACCCGACACCCACTGGGGCCTACAGGCGTACCCCTCGAGGCAGTTGGGGGCGTAGATGTCGCACTCCGGATAGCAGAGGCCGCTCGAGCTCTGGCAAACGAGACCGGACGCCGGGCAAGAATTCCCTTCGCCGCACGGCGCCGGATCCTGGCACTTCTTGTCGATACCGCAGTTGCCCGAAGGGCAGTCCGCATGCCGCGTGCACTCGACGCAGACGTTCTCGATGCACTCGATGCCCTCGGCACAGTCGGAGTTGTCCAGGCACTCGACGCACGCGCCGCTGTCGGGGTGGCAGAAGCCTCGGCCTTCGCACGCCGCCTCGGAGGTGCAGGGGACGCAGCCCTCGGGCGTGCATTCCGGCGTCGTCAGCGGGCAATCCAGATGAGACTTGCACCCACCGCCGCTGCCCCCGGTGCCGCCGGTACCACCTTCACCACCCGTGCCACCGGTCCCGCCATCGCCACCGGTGCCGCCATCGCCGCCGGTACCACCGTCACCGCCGGTGCCGCCGCCCGTGCCACCCGTGCCGACGTCGCCCCCGGTGCCACCCGTACCGCCGTCGCCGCCCGTACCGCCCGTGCCGCCATCACCACCGCCGCCGGTGCCGCCGGTCACGATTCCTCCGCTGCCGCCGTTGCCCTCGCCTTCGGGATCCTCACCACAGGCCCCCATCGACACCACCAGCAGCACGGCGAGGACCACGGCTGCCAGTCCGTTGCCTTCCAACAGACGACGCATGCTCACCTCCCAGAATCGGCGCGCATGATAGCAGCTTTTCGCGGAGACTAGGAGGGATGCCGTTCTTTACGGCGAGGCGAAGGCAGACCGTCAAATCTTGATGAAACGACGCGCTCCCTCCCCGAAGAGCGCAAAGGCACCGGAAACGCCGAAAAATCGGGCGGTTCGGCCCAGGATCGAGGCCAGCACGAATGCCTCGAGGCCAACGCCGACGAGCCCGCTTCCGATGGCGACCACCTTGTACGGCGTGGGGAGGATCGAGCAAAGCAGGGCGAGCATCCAGAAGTTTTTCGTCAATGCTTCACGCAACGTCGTTTCGATGCCCAGCGGTTCGAAGACGATTGGCATCTCGGTGCTGACCGAGAAACCTGCGAGCCCCAGCATGGCCAGGTGGCCGATCCCGTAGCCGATCAACCCGCCGATCAGGCTGGCGATGGTCCCGGTGGTCGCGTATCGCGCCCACTTGCGGGGCTCGGCCAGGACCATGGGGATGAGGATGGCGAACGGAGGAACGGGGAAGATCGAGCCGTCGACCACCGCGACGCCGAGCATGGCCGCGTGGGCGTGGCGGGACCGGGAGAGCGCGGCCACGCGTTCTTTGAGGCGTCGCATCCGGCCGCCCTTCGTTCCTTGCTTTGCGGCCGCTGGTTTCGATTCGACCTGCATCGTTCCTCCTGCGCGGCAGTCGTCCTACCGCGCCGACCTTGGAAAGGGTTGAGACGCCGAACCCGCTTCACTACAAGACCCGTCGAGAAGGTTCGGCCATGTTCTGGAGCAAGCTGAAGCCGGTCGAGCGGGAGCCCCGCCTCCTCTCCGTGGACCTCGCGGAAGACGGAGTCTTCGTCCTCCGGTGGGAGGACGAGAAGCAGACCCGCATCTCGTTTCGCGACCTGCGCGTCGCCTGTCCCTGTGCCGCATGCGTGGACGAATGGACCGGGGCGCAAATCCTCGATCCCGCCCGAGTTCCGCACGACGTCCGCCCCGTGGCGATGGAGCCGGTGGGCAACTACGCCCTGCAGATCCGCTGGAGCGACGGGCACGAGACGGGGATTTACAGCTTCCGCCTCCTTCGTCGGCTGATCTCCTGAGCCCTACTTGATCCTCCGCAGATACGGGGTGGGGCGCGGTCCACCAGGTGGCTCCGTTCCGTCCTCGTCCCGGGATGCATCTCCGCCGCCCTCCACCACGGCGAAACGGTGTCGCCGCTGTGTCACCGGGGGCGCGCTCTCCTCGGCCTCCTCCCGCCGCGGAGTCCCTGGAAGGAGCTCGTCGGGGACGTCCGCGGGAAAGAGGTAGCGCTCCTTGGAAACGTGGCTGACCACGAGGAAGATCGCCTGCCACGGCAGCGCACAATCGTAGGGCTTGCCGCCGAAGGTGAGCGTGGCCCGCACGCCCCACTCTCCCACCTCCATCGGGAAGCCGAAACGCCACGAGAGGTTGAGGTTCACCTGGGGGTCGCCCCGCAGATGCTCGGGAAGGTCGACGCCCGGGAAGCGCCCGTTCACGGCGACGAGAACCATCCCCTTCTGCAGCAGGGTCTCGACGAGCTCTCGCTTCTTGTCCGAGTGAACGAGGTTCATCGAACGCGCCATCTTGGCAGCCCTTCCTCGCCCCCGCAACCGCCTCAGTTCTTCCACCGGTCGCGAATGCCCCAGGCCAGCCGGGTGGCCAGGGCCATGATGGGAAGCTGCGAGTTGACGCCGATCGAGGTGGGGAAGATCGACCCGTCGAGCACGTAGAGGTCGTCCACGTCGTGGGCCTTTCCGGTGGGGTCGACCACGCTGGTCGCGGGATCCTTCCCCATCCGCGCCGTGCCGAGCGGATGGAAGGTCATGCATTCGATGCGCCGGGCGGGGAAATCCTCGTCCAGGAAGCGCAGCTCGTCCGGACTGCGTAGCGGCCGGAAGCCGAAGATGGGCAGCAAGACCTCCCGCGCCCCGGCGAGGAAGAAGGCCTCGGCGAGGATGCGAATTCCGCGCAGGAGCTTGCGCTTGTCCCGCGGCGCCATGCGGTAGGTGATGAGGGATTCCGTGCCCGGCAGCCTCCAGATGCGGCCGCCGCCCTCGTCGTGAACCATCACGCCGAAAGCGGCGAGGTTGCGCATGCGGCCCGTGTATCGCGCGAACTCCGCGCCGCTTCCCGGCAAGGTCGCGGCGAGGACGTTGATCGGGGCGAAGACGCTGTTGAGGGTGATGCCCTCGCGCTCGAACGCGTCGCTGTAGGCGCTTTGCAATGCGCCCTTCCAGGCCGAGACGTCGCGGTCGAAGAGGGCGGTCACGCGCGCGCCGGGGTGGAGGGTGAGATTGCGCCCCACCGCCTTGGACCAACGCCCGACGCCACTGCGCTGCAAGAGGAGGGGCGTGGAGAGCGCGCTCGCCGCGACGATCACCTTTCGGGCGTGCAGGCGAACGCGGCCGGCGGGCCGGCCGTCGGCGCCCAGCAGCCGCCCCCGCGCCCCCACCGCTCGGTCACCGCGGATCTCGATGCGCTCGACGCGGCAGTCGGAGATCACCTGCGTACCCAGGCGGCGGGCCTTCTCCAGGTAGGTGACGTCCACGGACATCTTGGCGCGGTGCCGACAGCCGAAGTTGCACATGGACGATCCCCTACAACCGTGCGTGTTGCGCCGCATGGGCTTGAGGGCGAAACCCATCCGCCGCGCTCCATCGTCGAAAAGGCGCGTGCTTTGCGAGCGCATCTCCGTCGGGACGGTCTCGACGTGGGATTCCTCCTCGACGCTGCGGTAGGCGTCCTCGAGGCTTTCCGGGGTGAAGTCCTCCAGCCCGAGCTCGGTGACCCACCGGTGAAGGACGCGTTCGGGGATGCGGAAGACGACGCCACCCGTCAACACGGACGAGCCTCCCACCGTGCGGCCGGCGAGGATGGACATCAGCGGTGTATCGCCGAGGCCGAGCGCGGTGGTCGTGCCCCCGTCGCGATACATGCGGCGCATCGCCTCGGTGGGACGGAAGCGCGCGTATTCCTCGGGCGGGACGTAGCCGCCCTCCTCGGCGACGATCACCGATCGGCCGGCCTCCGCCAGGATCTTGGCGGCGACCGATCCGGCGGCGCCGGAACCGACCACGAGGACGTCCGCGGAAAGCTCGAGATCGCCCTCGTGACGACGCCCCTCGAGGATCGGCAACGGGTCGCCCACGGCTCAAGCACCTCCCGCGGCGCCCCGCGCGAGCTGAGGAAGGGAAGCCACCGGTTCCAGCTCGGGCGCGCCCTCGATGACCCGCAGGCGCGCAGGCGCGCCGTCCACCACCCAGGCGGGGCCGAGCAGGCCCTGGGCATCGTAGCCCGTGGAGGCCAGCGCATCCGGGTGCTCGAAGTACACCAGGCTCAGGAGCGTCTTGAGGAGCACCACCGAAAGCCCCAGCCAGGAAACCTCCAGCCGCCGCAAGCAGCGGTGGCGGATCTCGGCCGAGGCCTCGGTGAATCTGCGGAAGATCCCCAGACAGAGCAGCGGTGCGAGCTGCATCACCCAGAGCGCGAAGGCGAGCGCGAGCCGGGTGAGCCTCCCCACGCGCGCGACGTAGCGCGCGAGCTCGGTCATCGCATAGTCCAGCCGCTCGGCGGGGACCCCCGATCCGTCGTCGAAGAGGGTCGCGGCCAGCGCGCGCGCGATCCGAAGCTGCCCAGGGGAGAGAGCTTTCATCTTCCTACCGGAACACCAGCCATTTTCGAACAACTCCCGAGGAAGATGGGACCGGCGGCCGAGCGAGCCAATGCCCCCCTGCACGGGTTCTCAAGGCTCGACGGGGTGCTGGCGCGGGGGCATCTGCACCGCGCGAAAGATGGTTCCGAGGGGGACTGGACGCTGGCGCGTCGGAGCGCGCAACTCGGTCGGCGGCAAGGGCATGGTGGAGGCGTGGTAGAGGATCGCCGCCCAGGCGATCACGATCATCCCCCAGAAGGCGAAGACGACGATACCGGGCAGCGGGCCCAGATGCGCCCGCCACAGGAATTCGTCGAAGCTGGTCGCGGGCTGGGGGTGCGAGTAGACCTTGATGACCCAGGCGCCGAGGATGATTCCGAGCGCGAGCGGATAGGTCGTCCGCTGCATGCGGAAGGCCAGCGACTGCAGCGCCCCGATGCGAAGTCGAGGCCAGCTCAACTCCGCGGCGAGCGCGTCGTAGAAGTCGATGGTGACCGGCTCCTTGCGAGCGAGGGGGACGAGGTAGCCGGATTCGATCATGCGCACGCGCCGCGCCCAGATGTCGTAGTAGCGGTAGCGGCGCGCCTCGATCACCAGGAAGGTCGTCACCGCGAAAAAGCCCACGAAGAGAATGCCGGGCGGCGCCTCCCGGCTGCTGACGGCGTACGAAACCACCGCCGCGGTGATGGTGATGGACCAGTTGGTGGTCGCGTCGAGGCGCAGCCTCCAGTTGGTGGAGCGCTGGACCTCGGCCCGGTAGACGTGGGCCAGCGTGGTCTCGCTCAGTCCGGCCGACTGGTGGGAGGCGAGCCGCTCCTGACCTTCCCTCATGCGGGCTGCTCTTCCCTTTGCACGTTCCTGCGCCTGTGAAGATGGTCTTGCGGGAGGTGGGACGAAAGTGCTCCCCGGTGAGCGCCCGTCCGGGGCCGACGATCAGAGACTCGCCTTCTTCTTGAGGGAGCACTCGAGGCAGATCTCCCGGCTGGCCACCCGCATTCTCCTCGCTCGGCTGGGGGTCGCCGGCCGGGGCATTCGGAGGCGCATCCGCCAAAGTTACGAGGAGCAGCTCGAGACCGCGGCGCGCTTGCTCGATCTCTACGGGGAGGACGCGCCCTCCATCTACGGCGAACACCACCGGCGGCTGGCGGCCACCCGCCTCACCCAGGGCATGCAGCTCGGCGAGGCGATCGAGGAGGTGGCGATCGTTGCGCAGGCGGTGATGGACGTCTGGGAAAAGGAGGTGGGCGACATCCCCCCGCCGATCGCACGCCGAATCGTGCAGCTTTTCGCCCTCTCTGCCGCCCAGATCAGCGACGTCTACCTCGTCTTCCAGCGAGCGGAGAGCGCCGCGTTTCGCGAGGCGGCGCTCCTTCAGACCCTCGTCGGTCACATCAACGAGGCCATCCTCCTCATCGAGCGCGACGGCACCGTCAGCTACGTCTCGCCGGTCTTCGAGAAGATCACGGGGCAACCGGGCCAGCTCTTCGTGGGCGAGACCATCTACGGCGAAGAGGGCGCGTTCGCGCGCATGGAGGTGCGCGACCGCTTCGGCAATCGAATCGCCCCCGAGGAATTTCCGGCCCGCATCGCCCTCGAAAAGCGGGAGCCGCAGCACGCGGATGCCGAGTTCTGGCGCCGTGCCGACGGCACGGACGCCGTGCTGGAGGTGGACTGCGCCCCGGTCTTCGACGAGGCTCACCGCCTTCGCGGCGTGGTGGTCACGCTCCGCGACCGCACCACCAGCTACCACCGGCAGCGCGAGCTCGAGGCGGCGTATCGCGAGCTGCGCAAGATGCACGCGCGGCTGCTCGGCCGGACCCGGCTGGAGGCGGTTGGCGGGCTCGCCCAGAGCGCGGCACACGCCCTCAACAACCAGCTCAACGTGATCGCGCTGCGGTTGGAGCAGCTCAAGGAGTTCGACGAAGCCCACGACGTGGCCGAGGGAATCGAGCGCGCCGTGCGCGAGATCACCGCCATCGTGTCTCGGCTGCAGGAACTCGCCTCGGCCCCGGAACGGCGCGCCCCCACTCCGACGGATGTCAACGCGGCGATCGGCGATGCCATCGCGCTCACCCGATCCGAACTCGAGTCTGCGCACATCCCGGTTCTCCTCGACCTCAAGGAACTCCCGCCCGCCATGGGGGACCGGGAGACGCTGCTCGAGTTCTTCGCCACCATCCTGCTCGGCGCCACCGACGTCTTTCCCGAAGGTGGAGCCATCCGCGTCAGCAGCCGAGCCGAGGGCAGCGAGGTGGTGGTCCGGGTCGCCTACGAGGGCGGGGTCACGCTCAGCGAGCAGGACGTCGAGAGCCTCTTCGAGCCACTCGCCGGGGAGGTGGCCGGCCGCACGCTCTCCCTCGCTGCCGGGCAGAACGCCATCCTCCGCTGGGGAGGCCAGGTTCGGGTCGAGGCGAGAGAAGGTGGAGGCAACGTCTTCGAGATCCGCCTCCCGCGCGTGCCGGACGAAGGCATCGTCCCGCGAGTCGAACGGATCCCGCCCGCGCCGCGCCCGGCTCGGCCGGCAGAATCCGTCCTCGTCGTCGACGACGACCCGGACAACGCGGAGATGCTCGCGGCCCTGATCGAGGATGCCGGCAAGCGCGCCTATACCGCGCTCTCCGGCGAGGACGGGATCGAATTGGCGAGGAAGCTGCGGCCCGACGCCGCCCTGGTCGATCTCCTCCTCCCCGACCGAGACGGCTGGGAGGTGGCGCGCGAACTCAAGGCGCTGGCGCCATGGACGCGGGTGGCCGTCGTCAGCGGCCTGGCCGTGGGCAAGGGAGAGCGTCGCGAAGGCGTGGCCGACGAGGTCTTTCGCAAGCCGGTCGATCCGAACGACGTTCTTCGCTTCCTCGGACTCGAGGCGTGATCTCTGCCCCGATCGAGCCTGGACTTGGCAGCCGGCCGGTTTCAACCTGGAAAAGAAAGTTTCTCGTGCCCTGGCCGGTTGACGGATCGCTTACCCCAACTCGGGTCGGATGTTCGGGGAAAGGGAGGATGATGCGAGATCAGAAACGGGTCGCCTATTTCTGCATGGAGTACGGGCTCGACGAGGAGCTCGCGCTCTATGCCGGGGGATTGGGCATCCTCGCCGGAGATCACATCAAGAGCGCGGGAGACCTGCACGCTCCGCTCGTGGCGATCGGTCTGTACTGGCGCGAGGGGTACACCATCCAGCGGATCGGGGAAGACGGGCGCCCCTACGACGAATTCGTCGAGCGGGACTATTCCTTCCTTCACGACGTCGGCGTTCGTTTCACCGTCCACGTGCAGGGTCGAGAGGTGGAATGCCGCGCCGTTCGCTGCGATCGGTACGGCAACGCGCCGCTCTACCTGATCGAGCCGGTGCACGAGGATTTCCGCTGGATCACCCGGAGGCTCTACGGAGGCAAGGCGCACGACCGGGTGGCGCAGGAGATCCTGCTGGGCGCTGGTGGCGTTCGCCTGCTGCGGGAGCTCGGGATCCCGGTCGACGTCTACCACTTCAACGAGGGACACGCCGTCTTTGCTGGCCTCGAGCTCATTCGCGAGAAGATGCGCGATGGCCTCTCCTTCCGCGAAGCCTGGGAAAGGGTGCGCGAGCAGGTCGTCTTCACCACGCATACGCCGGTTCCCGCAGGCAACGAGGCGCACGATCTGGGCCTGCTCCGCGAGATGGGCGCCTCCGTGGGCTTCACCGACGAGCAAATGGAGGCGATCGGCGGCAGTCCCTTCAACATGACGGTCGCCGGCCTGCGCCTCTCGCGCCTGGCCAACGCCGTCTCCAGGCTGCATGGCGAGACCTCGCGGAAAATGTGGGAACACGTGAGCCACGCCGCGCCCATCATCTCCATCACCAACGGCGTCCATCCGCCGACCTGGCAGGACCGCCGCATCCGCACCGCCTACGAGACCGGTGACCGGGAAGCACTCTGGGCCGCACACCTGCAGGCCAAGAAGGAGCTCCTGGACGAGATCGAGAAGCGGACGGGCCGAAGGCTCGCGCTGGATACGCTGCTCATCGGCTTTGCCCGTCGCGCCGCCGCATACAAGCGCAGCGACCTCGTCTTCCGGGATCCGTCGCGGATCGGTCCGCTCCTGCGCGACCGCAAAATCCAGCTCGTCTTCAGCGGCAAGGCGCACCCGCAGGACGAGATCGGCAAGGGGATCGTGGCCAACCTGGCGCGCATCTCGCGCGAGTTCCCGGAGGCGGTCGTCTTCCTCGAAAACTACGACATGAGGCTCGGCCGGATGCTCACGCGCGGAAGCGACGTGTGGCTCAACAACCCCATCCGCCCCTTCGAGGCCTCGGGTACCAGTGGGATGAAGGCGGCCATGAACGGCGTGCTCAACTTCTCCGTCCTCGACGGCTGGTGGCCGGAGGGCTGCGAGCACGGCGTCAACGGCTGGCAGTTCGGCGACGGCTACGAGGGCGAGAACCGAGACGAGCACGACCTCGCCTCGCTCTTTGCCGTGCTCGAGGGAGAGATCCTGCCCACCTATTACGACGACCGCACGCGGTGGGTGGAGATGATGATGGCGTCGATCCAAATGGCCGAGCGCTTCTCCTCTCACCGCATGCTGCGCGAATACTACGCCGAGCTGTACGCGAACGACCGCACCGAGCGCGCGGTGAGCTGAGACTCGCACGCGCCGCCCAGGAGAAACCGCTCGACCATGAATCGAGACCGGGAGCCCACGGGGGCTCCCGGTCTTTCATTGTCTGGTTTTCCGGGGAGGTCGCGCGCGTGCGCTCACTCCTCCATGAAGGGATAGCCGACCCTGGTCGGTGGGACGAAGGTCTCCTTGATGGTTCTCGGCGAGGTCCAGCGGATGAGGTTCAGCATGGATCCCGCCTTGTCGTTCGTCCCCGAGGCGCGGCTTCCACCGAAGGGCTGCTGCGCCACCACGGCACCGGTGGGCTTGTCGTTGACGTAGAAGTTGCCCGCGGCATGGCGGAGGATGCGCTCGGCGGTGAGGATGGCCGCCCGATCGCGCGCGAAGATCGAACCCGTCAGGCCGTAGGGCGAGGTCTCGTCGCAGAGGCGCAGCGTCTCCTCGTACTGGTCGTCGGGGTAGACGAAGATCGAGAGCACCGGTCCAAAGATCTCCTCCTGCATGAGGCGGTGCTTCGGATCGGTGACCTGGACGACGGTCGGGCGGATGAAATAGCCCTCGCTCTTGTCTGCCTCGCCGCCCGCCAGGATCTTCGCGTCGGGCGAGCTACGAGCGAGCTCGATGTAGCCCACGATCCTGTCGAAGGCCCCCTCGTGGATGACGGCGCCCATGAAGTTGCGAAAATCGCGAACGTCGCCCATCCGGATCTCCTGGGTGAGCTCGACGAGGCGCGGCTCGAGCTTCTTCCAGACGGAGGCGGGGACGTAGGCACGCGAGGCGGCCGAGCACTTCTGGCCCTGGAACTCGAAGGCCCCGCGGACCAGTGCCACCGCCAGCGCGTCGAGATCGTCGATGGCCGAGACGTGGGCGAAGACGAAATCCTTGCCGCCCGTCTCGCCGACGAGGCGCGGGTACTGCCGGTAGCGCTCGATGTTTTCGCCCACGGTCTTCCACATGGCGCGGAAGACGGCGGTCGAGCCCGTGAAATGGACGCCGCCCAGGTCCGGATGCGAGAGGATCTCGGCGGAGAGCTCCGCGGGGTCGCCCTGGATCATGTTGATGACGCCGTCGGGCAGGCCCGCCTCCCGCAACAGCTCCATCACGTACCAGTTGCTGTAGGCCGCCCAGACCGAGGGCTTGAAAACCACGGTATTGCCCATCAGCGCCGGAGCGGCTGCCAGGTTGCCGGCGATCGAAGTGAAGTTGAAGGGCGTGACGGCGTAGACGAAGCCGTCGAGCGGCCGGTAGTCGATCCGATTCCACATGGTGGAGTCGGAGATCGGCTGCTCGCTCAGAAGCCGCGCGGCGAACGCCACGTTGAAACGGAAGAAGTCGATGAGCTCGCAGGCCGAGTCGATCTCCGCCTGGTGCACCGTCTTCGACTGCCCCAGCATGGTGGCGGCGTTGAGGATCGGCCGGTAGCGGGTGGCGAGCAGCTCGGCGGCGCGGAGGAAGATTGCCGCGCGCTCCTCGAAGGGCATGGCCGCCCAGGCCGGCTTGGCGGCCAGCGCCGCCTCGATGGCCTGGCGCGCGTGGGAGCGATCGCCCTGGTGGAAGGTCGCGAGAACGTGCCCGTGCGCGTGGGGCATGCGGGCCTCGCCGAGCTTGCCGGTGCGGATTTCCTTGCCTCCGATGATCATCGGGATGTCGATCCGCTCGGCAGCCATGCGGTCGAGGGTGCGCGAAAGTTCGGCGCGCTCGGGAGTACCCGGCGCGTAGGAACGAACCGGCTCGTTGACCGGCGGCGGCACGCTGACGGTGGCTTGGATCATGTTCGCCTCCTGTTAGGGGTCGAAGGCGGGATTAGCCGATCCGCGGCTTCAGGGCAACGCGACGCCGTAGAGGCTGCCGTAGCGGTCGGCGAGGTAGCGGACGAGAGCGCCGGTCTCCAGGGATTTTCCCGTCGCGCGCCGAACGATCTCCTCGGCATCCCATCGGTGGCCGAGGCGGTGCACCTTCTCGACGAGCCAGTCGCGCACCGGAAGGAGATTTCCTCGGCGCAGCTCCTCGTCCATGGCAGGGAGCTCGGCCTGCATCCGCTCGTAAAGGAGCGCTGCGTAGAGGTTGCCCAGCGTGTACGAAGGGAAATAGCCGAACTCGCCCCAGGCCCAGTGGATGTCCTGAAGCACGCCCTGGGCGTCGTCCTCGGGCACGACGCCCAGGTAGGCATCCATCTTCTCGTTCCACGCCGCCGGCAGGTCCTGCACCTCGAGCTCGCCGCGGATCAGGGCGAGCTCCAGCTCGAAGCGAACGAGGATGTGGAGGTTGTAGGTGAGTTCGTCGGCGTCCACGCGGATCAGCGATCGACTCACCCGGCACGCCGAGGCCTGCACCTCGCGAATGGAAACGCCGTCGAGGGCTTCGGGAAACGCCCTGCGCAGCTCCCCTTCCAGCCCCTCCCAGAAGGAAAGCGAGCGCCCGACCGCGTTCTCCCAAAGACGTGACTGCGACTCGTGCAACCCCATGGAGGCGGGCACGCCGATGGTGTCGCGCGAATGCTCCGCGGGCAGGTTTTGCTCGTACAGGCCGTGGCCCGCCTCGTGGATGGCCCCGAAGATGCCCACCCAGGGATTGCGCTCGTCGTAGCGCGTGGTGAGGCGGACGTCGCCGGAGCCGATGGCGCAGGTGAAGGGGTGAGAGCTCTCGTCCAGCCGCCCCTGCGCGGTTCCAAAGCCCATCCGCTCGACGAGGAGCTGGGCGAATCGGCGCTGCCGCTCCACCGGAAAGCGGTGCGCTTCGTATCGCCAGCGCGGAGGAGGCTTCGCCTCCGTCACCGCCTGCACCATGGGGACGAGAGCCTTGCCGAGCTCTCGGAGCAAGGGTTCGAGCCGCGAGACCCGCATCCCCGGCTCATAGGCGTCCAGAAGCGCATCGTAGCGCTCGCCCTCGTGGCCGATGGCATCCGCCTGCTCGCGCTTGAGCCGGACCAGCTCCGCGAGATGGGGTGCGAGGAGCGAAAAATCCCGCCGCTCGCGTGCGGCCCGCCAGGCCTCCACCGCCAGCGACTGGCGACGGGCGAGTTCCTGCACCAGGGATCGCGGGACGCGAACGGCCCGATTTCGCTCGCGCGCGAGGTTCGCGACCATCCTCCGCTGCGTCTCGTCGAGCGAAGGATGCTGGTCGGCCAGCGCGAGGAGCTCCCCCAAACGGGGGTGGATCAGCCGCTCGTGGAGCACCGTCTGCAGGGTGGCAAGCTGCGCGGCGCGGTGCGGAGCGCCCCCCGGAGGCATGAAGGTCTCCTGATCCCAGGCGAGCAGGCTGGAGATCTCGGTGAGATCCCGCAGTTCGCCCATCCTCTCCCGAAGCTCGTTCCAGAAGGAAAGGCCCATCGTCCGTCCTCGCGTAGCGAAATCTCCCCCTTATCACGAAAACGAAGCCGATTTCGGAAAGCGCGGTCGGAAGTTCTCCTCTTCGAACCTGCTCGGCCTCGCCTCCGACCGCCCGCTCCCTGCACCCCCCCGAGTCCTGCCCCACCTTGCTCGAAGGGGGTGAATCCACACCCAGAGCGGGAGGCCAACATGGCGAAAAACCTTTCCTCTCACCTCGCAGGCGTCCGATCGTTCGGCCTCCTGTCCATCTTCGCGCTGGCCCTCGGCGCTCTCGCCGCCTGGACGGCTCGCCCCGCCGCGGACGATCTCCACCGCGCCCAGGGCGAGGAGCCGATCCAGGTCCTGGTAGTCCAGGGCTACGTCAAGGAGATCGACGAGGAGAATCTGGTGCTCACCGCGCCGGGGGCACCGCACGACCTTCCCCTCGTCCTCCACCCGCAAACGCGATTCATCAACGGCGAGGAGGACGTGCGTCGGGAGGACGTCGAGGTCGGTCAGTTCGTGCGGGCGGCGCTGATCCCGCACGAAAACGGCGAGGACCTGCTGGCGATCGTCGTGGAGATCGTTCCCGACGGCGCGCCGGAACGACCCCCTGCGGCGCCACCGGGTGACCCGGGAACCCTGGGCGAGCCCGACCCGCTTCCCCAGCCCAAGGGTCGGACGACCGATCTCTGAGGTCCGACACGCTGCGCCGGCAGACGGGCGCTCACTGTTTGCAAGCGGTGCCGTGCGGCGGGTAGCGAAGCAAGAATCCGATTCCCGCCGGGAAGCCCC
Source organism: Pseudomonadota bacterium (assembly GCA_003242475.1). Lineage (GTDB taxonomy): Bacteria > Myxococcota > Myxococcia > Myxococcales > Vulgatibacteraceae > ZC4RG40. Next base: position 25,471 of record QGUN01000009.1, on the reverse strand, counting down.
GGTTCAGCCGAAGGACCCACCCGTGTTCGGCGACCAACCACCCCGGCGTCGTAGGCGTGCCGACGCTCGGGATGGGAACGCCGTCGTAGAGGAGAAGGATCCCGTCGTATTCGTCGGCATACGCACCCGCCGTGTCGGCGCGCACGTCGAGCTCGATCTCGTGAAAGGGAGGACCGATCCCGTCGAGCTCGAAGGGGATGGACTCGCCTGGCGCCGGAACGCAGAAGGGCTCGTGGAAGCCTTCGAGTGAGTTCGACATCCAGGCGTAGCTGGACGGCGTGAGCCACTGCTCGCCGCAGCTGGGGTCGGGGCCGACCACGTAGAAGTGGGAGACGCCGACGTCCCAAAGACGCGTCAGATAGGTGGTGCGCAGATGGGCAGGCGAGCCGTCGTCTTCCGCTACCACCGCGACCACGACTCGCTTCGCATCGGGCCGGGTCCATCCTTCTTCGCCCGGCCCAAACGCGGCGATCGCAGCCTCGAAGCCGCGAGAGCTCCCCGGGGGAGCACAACGCTCCACGGTGAGATTCGCGCGCAGGACGGCCTCGAGGTCCGGGGTATGCCGCGTGAGCACCGCCGGTCGGGAGCCGTCGAGGGGGAGCAACCGGCCGGCCTCGGCCTCACATCCCTCCTGCTCGTGAAACAGGGTCGTGGTCACGCCCAGCCGCGCGTCGACATCGGTGGTGACCATCCATCGCGCCATCCGCGTCGCGACCTCGTCGACCGCTTCCTCGAGCGCTTCCGCAGCGGCCGTCTTGTCGACCATGAAGAGGACGTCGACAGAGATGGATGGAACGACGATCGGCTGTTCGGCCACGTTCACACGTCCCTCGAGAGTGAGGTGGAGCCGATCGCCATTGTCGTAGTCGAGGACGACGACCGCGCGGGCGGTCTCGACGAGGTCGTCGGCCCAGTAGGTCACCGCGATTTCCTGCGGACCCGACTGAACGGAGAACCAGCGCTCGGCCTCCTCTGGCACGAGACGAGCCGAGAGCAGCTCCACCGGCCCCCAGCAATCCTTTTTCAGCGGAACGGTGATGGTCCGCTCGCAGCGGTAACCCTCCAGAAACTCGAGTTCGTCGTTTTCGAGCGAGACGCAGCGCGGCGCTTCAAGGATCTCCACCGGGATCCGCAGCTCCGTCTCCCCGAAGTCGAGAACCAGGCTCCCTGTGGTGCCAGCCGGGGCCGGGGCGACGTGGAGCGCCGCCGGGTAGCGGTTTCCCTCGAGGAGGACCTTGCCCGGGAGGTCGTCGAGCGAAAACTCCAGCTCGCCCTCGGCGCGCACCTCCTCGAGCGTGCACCGACCCTTCAGGACCTCGACCACGAGCGGACGATTCCAGGGCAGGTCGATCCCCTCGGGGCCAGCGCCGAGCCAAAGGGCCTCTGGCTCGACCCGGGCCTCGCAGCCGATCTCCACGCCCTCGGCGCGCCCGACGAGGCGGATGCCGAGCTTCCGACCTCCCGCGCCGAGCGAGATGGTCTGCTCGAACTCCCCCTCGCCCTCGGGCGCCAAGCGGAAGACCAGGGAAGTGTGGGAACCAGCCGCGATCCGCTCGGGGGCGTCCACGACGAAGAAGGGAGGGCCGGGCGCATCCAGTTCGAGGTCGATCGGCTCGTCTGCCAGGCTTTCGATCACGACGACCCGGCGCACCTGCCGACCGACGGCGACCGTTCCGAAGTCGACGATGGCGTTGCCGCCGGCGTCGAGCGCCGTGCCCTCCGCGAAACGGATCGAAAGAGGCGGCCCGGAAGGAGTCGGGTTCGCACCCTTGCAGGCGGCGAGGACCACCAAAAGGAGGGCGAGTCGTTTCGCGCGCACGTCCGCGATCTTCTCACGATTTCGGTGGAAAGACAGCCGGGGGCGGGGACTTGCCGTTCGCCCCCTCCCTGGACACCCTCCCTACCGCATGGTGCGCCTCCGCCCCATCCTCGCCGCCCTCGGGGCCGCCGCGGCGGGCTGCACCTGCGGAGCCGACCGGGAGGCTCCCGCGCCCGAGCCGCCCCTGGTGGAGGTCGCGGCGGTCGAGACGGCCGACGTGCCCGAGATCCACGCGACCATCGGCACGGTCGAGTCGATCAACACGGTCCAGGTGCGGTCGCGGGTCAGCGGCCAGCTCGTGGAGATCTCCTTCACGCCAGGCAGCGTGGTCCAGCAAGGAGATCCGCTCTTCCAGCTCGACCCGCGCCCCTTCGAGGAGGCGCTCGCGGCGGCGGAGGCGAACCTCGCACAGGCGCAGACCCAGGCGAGGCAGGCGGGACTGGACGCCAGGCGCTACGCCGAGCTCGAGCGAAGAGGCGCCGTCGCCACCCAGCAGGCGGAACAGAGCCAGGCAGCCGCGCGCGCGGCCCAGGCGGCGGTGCGGGCCGCCCAGGCCCAGGTGGAGCAGGCGCGCCTCGACCTGGAATACACGACCATTCGCGCGCCGGTGACGGGACGGACCGGGGAGCTCTCCGTGCGGCTCGGCGATCAGATCCAGCCCGGCTCCAACGAGCCCCTCGTCACCATCCAGGTGATGGATCCGATCTACGTTCGCTTCGAGATTCCCGCGGACCTCCTCCCGGCGGTGCGCCAGGCCTCCGCGGAGGATGACCTCGTCGTCCAGGCCAACCCGCGCGGCCAGCCCGAGGCCGTCCGCGAGGGCAGGCTCGACTTCATCGACAACCAGGTCGACCCCGCCACGGGAACGGTCCTGCTCAAGGCGCTCTACGAGAACTTCGACGAGAGCTTCTGGCCGGGAGAGCCCACCGACGTCCGCATTCCCGTGCGCATGCTCGAGGGCGTGGCCGTCGTCCCCACGAGCGCGGTGCAGATGGGGCCCGAAGGTCCCTTCGTCTTCGTCGTCGACCCCGAGGCGCGAAAGGTCGACGTGCGGCCGATCCGCCCCGGCCCCTCCGTGGAGGGGCGAACCGCCGTCCTCGAAGGCCTCTCGCCGGGCGAGCAGGTGGTGACCGCGGGTCAGCTCCGCCTGCAACCGGGGATGGAGGTGCGCCTGCCGGAGCCTCCCCCTTGAGCGTCTCCGCGGTCTTCATTCGACGCCCGGTCGCCACCACGTTGCTTTCGGCCTCGCTCTTCGTCTTCGGCTGGGCGGCCTACCAGCGCCTTCCGGTCTCCGACCTCCCCAACGTCGACCTGCCCGCGATCCTCGTCATCGCCCAGCTGCCGGGCGCGGACCCGGAGACCATGGCCGCCTCGGTGGCGACGCCACTCGAGCGGCAGTTCTCCACCATCGCCGGCCTGCAGCAGATGACCTCCTCGAGCACGCTCGGCAGCACGCAGATCACGCTCCTTTTCGACCTCGACCGCGACATCGACGCTGCGGCGCAGGACGTGCAGGCGGCCATCGCCGCCGCCTCGCCGCTGCTACCGGCCGAGATGCCGAGCGCGCCCACCTACGAGAAGGTCAATCCGGCCGACCAGCCGATCCTCTACATCGCGTTGACTTCGGAGACGCTGCCCCTGCGGGAGGTGACCGAGTACGCCAACACGGTGATGGCCCAGCGCATCTCCATGGTCAGCGGGGTGGCGCAGGTCCTCGTCTTCGGCAACCAGAAGTTCGCGGTTCGGATCGAACTCGATCCGGCTGCGCTGGCCTACCGCTCGCTGGACGTCGACGACGTCGTCGCCGCCATCCAGGCCGCCAACGTCAATCTGCCCTCGGGTTTGCTCGAGGACGAGAGGACCGCCTGGTACGTCGATGCCCAGGGCCAGCTCGAAAATGCCGCCGCGTACGAAAACCTCGTCGTCGCCTTCCGCGAAGGCCGTCCGGTGCGGCTGGGCGAGATAGGCCGGGCCGTCGACGGCGTGGAGAACGCGCGCACCGCCGGCTGGTACCGCGACCACGAGGCGATCGTGCTGGCCGTCCAGCGACAGCCGGGGACCAATACCATCGCGGTATCCGACGGCGTGAAGGCCATCCTGCCGGAGCTTCGGCAGTTCATCCCCGCCTCGATCGACATGCAGGTCGTCTTCGATCAGGCGGAGATCATCCGCGAGTCGGTGGCGGAGGTGGAGTTCACGCTCGTCCTGGCCCTGATCCTCGTGGTCGTCGTGATCTTTCTCTTCTTGCGCAGCCTGCGCGCCACCGTCATCCCCAGCCTGGCGCTGCCGCTCTCGGTCCTCGGCACCTTCGCCGTCATCTACCTGCTCGGCTACAGCCTCAACATCCTCTCGCTGCTCGCCCTCACCCTCTCCATCGGCTTCGTCATCGACGACGCCATCGTCATGCTCGAGAACATCGTCCGTCACCAGGAGATGGGAAAGGATCGGTTGCGCGCGGCCTTCGACGGCGCCGCGGAGATCGGCTTCACCATCGTCTCGATGACGATCTCGCTGGCCGCCGTCTTCATCCCCGTGCTCTTCCTCGGCGGCGTGGTGGGGCGGCTCTTTCGAGAGTTCGCCATCACCATCGCGGTGGCGATCCTCTGGTCGGGGGTGGTGGCGCTTTCGCTGACGCCCATGGCTTCGAGCCTCTTCCTTCGCCCGCCCCGCACCGAAAGCCGGCTCTACCGCGCCTCGGAGCGGATCTACGAGCGGGCGCTACGGTTCTACGACCGCTGGCTCTCCTGGTCGCTCGATCACCGCCTCCTCACCCTCGCCTACTCGGCGCTGATCCTGATCGCCTCGGGTTTCTTGTTTTTCGTGATCCCCAAGGGCTTTCTTCCCGACGAGGACACCAACCAGGTCCTCATCTTCACCCAGGCGGCGGAGGACGTCTCGTTCGAGCGGATGCGCGAGCTGCAACTTCAGGTCAACCAGGTTCTCCTCGACAACGCGGCGGTCTCGGGCTTCGTCTCCGCCGTGGGGTCGTTTCCCGGCTTTCCGCTCAACAACGGGATCGCCTTCGTCCAGCTCCTCGACCGCTCCGAGCGCGAGGTCTCCGCCTTGGAAATCGTCAACCAGCTCCGCTCCTCCTTCGCGGAACTCGCCGACATCGAGGCCTTTCCTCAGATCCCGCCGACCATTCCCCTGACCGGGATGCTCACCACCGGGCAGTACCAGTACACGCTGATGGGCCTCGATCGCGCCCAGCTCTACGAGACCGCGCGTCGGGCGGAGGCGGAGCTGCGGAACATCCCCTTCCTTCGCGACGTCTCCAGCGATCTCCGCCTCTCCACCCCGAAGATCTTCGTGCGCGTCGACCGCGATCGAGCTTCTTCCTACGGGATCTCGATGCTGCAGATCGAGGACGCACTCTTCTCGGCCTACGGGACGCGCCAGATCTCCAGCATCTACACCCAGCGCGACACGTATCGGGTGATCCTCGAGCTCGGCCCCGAGTTCCGGCGGGATCCGGAGGCGCTCGAAAATCTCTGGCTCGGGACCGTGCCCTCGCCGGAGACGGGGGTGCCCGAGGCGATCCCCCTCTCGGCGGTGGCCACCTTCGAGCGTGGTGTGGGGCCGCTCTCGGTCAACCACTTCGGTCAGCTCCCCGCCGTCACCCTCTCCTTCAACCTCGCACCCGGCGCCTCGCTCGGCGCGGCCGTCGACGCCATCCGCCAGCGGGTGGAGCCTCTCCTCCCCGAGACGGTGAGCGCGCAGTTCGCCGGCGCGGCCGAAACCTTCCAGGAATCCTTTCAGGACCTGGTCTGGCTGGCCATCCTCGCCGTGCTGGTGATCTACGTGGTGCTCGGGATTCTCTACGAGAGCTTCGTCCACCCGATCACCATCCTCTCCGCCCTCCCCTTCGCTGGCTTCGGGGCGCTGGTCACGCTGCTGCTCTTCGGCCGGGAACTCGACGTCTACGCCTTCGTGGGCATCGTCATGCTCGTCGGCCTGGTGAAGAAGAACGGCATCATGATGGTGGACTTCGCCCTGGAGGGAGAGCAGCGAGGGCTGGATTCCCGGGAGGCGATCCACCAGGCCTGCCTGGTTCGCTTCCGGCCCATCATGATGACCACCGTGGCGGCCCTGGCGGGAACCTTCCCCATCGCCGTCGCCACGGGCATGGGCGCGGAGTCACGGCGGGCGCTGGGCCTGGCCGTGGTCGGCGGCCTGCTCTTCTCCCAGCTTTTCACTCTCTTCGTCACGCCCGTGATCTTTCTCGTTCTCGACAGATTCCGCCGGCGGGCGAGTGTACGGGCGGCGGAATGAAGTGAAGGCGGTGCCGGTTTGCGGCTACCGTGCTAGAGCTAGGGGCCTGTTGCGGTGACCCAACTGCCCTGGGGACGGATCCGGGGCTGCGGCCGGTTGCCACGACAGGCTCCCAGGCGCTGGTCCGTTCGGAGGAAACGCTCGATGCCCTGGCTCGCAGTCGCAGTCCTCTCTATGTTGACCCTTCCCGCGGCGGCCCTCGCGGCCGATCCGCCAAACGAGGAGTCCGAGAAGGCCGTGCTTTCGATCCCCTTCGAGAAGTACACGCTGGACAACGGGCTGGAGGTCATCCTCTCCGTCGACCGCAAGCTGCCCGTCGTCGCCGTCAACGTCTGGTACCACGTGGGCGCCTTCCACGAGCAGCCCGGCCGCACCGGATTCGCCCACCTCTTCGAGCACATGATGTTCCAGGGCTCGAAGAACGTGGAAGACGACGTCCACATCTCGCTTCTGCAGCAGATCGGCGCGACCGACGTCAACGGCACCACCAACTTCGACCGCACCAACTACTTCCAGACGGTCCCGGCCCACCACCTGGAGACTGCGCTCTGGCTGGAGAGCGACCGGATGGGCTTCCTCCTCGATGCGCTCACGCCCGAGAAGCTCGACAACCAGCGCGAGGTGGTCAAGAACGAGCGGCGGCAGCGCACGGACGCCGCCCCCTACGGCCTGGCGAGCGAGAAGGCCTGGCAGGCGCTCTTCCCCCTGCCGCATCCCTATTACGGCTCGGTGATCGGCTCCATGGAGGACCTGGACGCAGCCACCATGGAGGACGTCTTCCAATTTTTCGAGAAGTGGTACGCGCCCTCGAACGCCACGCTGGCCATCGTCGGCGACATCGACGTCGAGGAGACGAAAAAGCTCGTGGAGCGCTACTTCGGAAGCCTGCCCTCGCGTCCCAAGCCCGAGTCGCCTCGAGTGGAGGACGTCGCGCTGAACGAGGAGGTGGTCATCCGCATGGAGGAGCCGGTGGCCACGCTGCCGCTGGTGCTCATGTACTGGCACTCGCCGCGCATCTTCACCGAGGGTGATGCGACCGCGGACATCGTGGCCAGCGCGCTCGGCACGGGCAAGGCCAGCCGGCTCTACCAGCGGCTGATCTACGAGAAGAAGCTGGCGCAGAGCGTCTCCGCCTACCAGTACAGCCTCGGCGCGCAGTCCGCTTTCGGCATCGAGGTGGTGGCCCGGCCGGGCAAGAGCACCGACGAGATCGTCGCCGAGGTCGACGCCGTGTTGGCCGAACTGCGCGAAAACGGCGTCACCGACGAGGAGATCCGCCGTGCGCGCAACCGCTTCGAGACCCGGCGGCTCCTCGGTCTGCAGCGCGTCGGAGGATTCGGCGGCAAGGCCGACATGCTGCAGAGCTACAACCACTTCCTCGGCGATCCCGGAAAGCTCGCCTGGGATCTCCAGCGCTACGAGCTCGTGACCACCGAGGAAACCCGGGAATTCGCCCGCACCATCCTGGCCCCCGACCGGCGGGTCGTGTTGCACGCCATCCCGCCGGCCAGCCGCGCAGGAGGCGCCGAATGAGAAGAGCGCATGCACTCCTGATCGCGGCATCGCTTCTCGCCGCCTGTGCCACCCCCCAGAAGACGAGGGAAGTCGAGGTGAAGGAAGATCGTGGCGTCGAAGAGCAGTGGAGACGGAACCGGCCCCAGCCCGGCGAACCCGTCCCCCTCCGGGTCCCGAAGTTTTCGCGCACGGAGCTGCCCAACGGGCTGACGGTGATCGTCAGCGAGAGGCACGACCTGCCCATCGTCGCGGTGAGAGTCGCGCTCCGCACGGGCTCGGCCGCCGATCCCGAGGGCAAGGCGGGCTTGGCACGGCTCACCTACCAGCTTCTGCTCGAGGGCGCGGGCAAGCTCGACGCGGCAGCGCTCGACCAGGCCTTCGCCGACCTGGGCACCTCGGCCTCGGCGGACGCCACCCACGACGGCGGCTTCGTGGCGGTCGACGTGATGACGGAGCGGCTCGACGCCGCCATGGAGCTGTTGGCCGACATCGTCCTGCATCCGCGCTTCGACCCCGCTTCCTTCCAGCACCGCAAGGAGCAGACGCTGTCCACGCTGGCCTACCAGGTGGGCAACCCCAGCTTCCTTGGCATGGAGGCGATGGCGGCCACCCTCTACGGAGAGAGCCATCCCTACGGAAGGACCGTTTCCGGAACGCCGGAAACGGTTTCCAGCCTGACCCTGGAGGATGCCCGCGCCTTCTGGAAGCGCGCGGCGGTTCCCTCCCAGGCGGCGGTGGTCTTCGCGGGCGACATCACCATGGACCGCGCCGTGGAGCTGGCCACGCGATACTTCGGCCAGTGGAAGGGCCAGGCCGTGGCGCAGCCCGAACCGCCGACGCCCGCGGTGGAGCCGCGCAGGCGGATCGTCGTCGTGCCCAAGCCCGGCCTGCAGCAGACGCTGATCCTCGTCGGCCGTCCCGCCCTGCGCGCCGGCGATCCCGACGAGTATCCGCTGGAGCTGGCCAACGCGGTCTTCGGCGGCCTCTTCGGCAGCCGCCTCAACATGAACCTGCGCGAGGCCAAGGGCTATACCTACGGCGCCCGCTCCTCCGTGGACGCCCGCCGCGGCGTCGGCCCCCTCATCGCCTACAGCCAGGTGAGGGCGGACGTGACCGGCCCCGCGCTGGTGGAGGTCTTCGCCGAGCTGCAGGGCCTTCGGGAGCGCCCGATCACCGAGGAGGAGCTGGAAGGGGCGCGCGAGGGGCGGATCCGCTCCATGCCGGGCTGGTTCGAGACGGTGGGCGCCCTCGCCTCGGCGGGCTCCCGCCTCTTCTGGCTCGACCTGCCGCTCGACCACTACGACCAGGTGCTGCGCGGGCTGGAGACGGCCACGCCCGCGCAGGTTCGGCAGGTGGTCGAGGCCTACCTCGACCCGGAGCTCATGCAGGTGGTCCTCGTCGGCGACCCGGAGATCATCCGCGCCCAGGTCGAGCCGCTGGGACTGGGCGAGCTCGTCTTCCGTCAGCCGCCCGCCATCGCCAGCATTCCCTGAAGGCGCTCGACCAGCCCGCTGTCACGTAGGAGGCGTCGCTCGATCCCCCTGCGGTAGAGCGACGCCTCTCCCACCAGCACCACCGACTTTCGCGCCCGCGTGAAGGCGGTGTAGAGCGCCTCACGAGTCAGCACGGGGGTATCCACGTCCGGCAGGACGAGCGCCACGCGGTCGTACTCCGAGCCCTGGCTCTTGTGCACCGTCATCGCCCAGCAGGGCCGCAGGCTCGCCGCGAGGTCCAGGGGGAAGGCACGAAAGCCCTCGCCCCAGGGGAAGACCACCCGGAGCTGGGCGCGCGCCTCCGATTCCGAGCGAACGCGCAAGACCAGCCCTTGGTCGCCATTGAAGAGGCCGCGGTCGTAGTCGTTGCGCCGCATCATCAGCGGCTCGCCCAAAACGAAGACACTGGAAGGATCGGCGCCGGTGGCCTCGAGATGGAGGCGGTGCAGGCGGTCGTTGATCGCGTCCGCCCCGAGCCGGTGCACGCGGGTGAGGCAGAGAACGCGTGCGCGCTCGTAGCGGGCAAATAGATTTCGCAGCCCCTTCTCGTCCGTGAAGCGGCCCTGCTGGATCTCCCAGACGCGCCGCCGCGGATCGTCGAGACCGAAGTCGTAGTGCTCGGCGTACCACCGCAGAAGGAAGGCATCGAGCGCGTCGGGGCCGAGCGCCTCCACGCGGTCGAAAACGAGGTCGTCGGGCCGCTCTCGAACGGGAAAGTCGCTCGCTCCCTCGGCGTCGCCGGCGCGGATCGCCCGGGCGATGCGGAGGATCGCACGCCCGGAAGGATCGCTGGGATCCATGCGGTAGCTTCGCTGCAGGCGGACGCTGGCCCGGGTGCGAGGATCGTCGGGCGAGCTGCCCTCGTCGGGAACGAGATCGCGCAGCACGGCACCCGCATCCACGGAGGGAAGCTGATCGGCGTCGCCGAGGAGAACGAGACGCGCCGTGGGCCGCAACGAGCGGAGCAGGCGATCCATGAGGCCGAGATCGATCATCGAGGCCTCGTCCACGATCACCACGTCCGGCTCCAGCGGATTTTCCTCGTGGTGGCGGAAAGTGCCGGCGGACGGCGAGAAGCCGAGGAGCCGGTGAAGCGTCCGAGGCTCGAAAGGGTACGAGATCAGAGGCAGGTCCTCGGCAGCCGGCGTCTCGAGCGCTTCCAGCGTCTTGCGGATCGATTCCTTCATGCGGTTGGCGGCCTTGCCGGTGGGCGCGGCCAGGGCGACCGAGTCGAGGGAGACGCCCAGGCGGACGAGGACCCGCAGGATGGAGACGACGATCTGCGTCTTGCCGGTGCCGGGTCCACCGGAGATCACGGTGAGAGGAAGGCGCGCGGCGCGCCGTACCGCCTCCTCCTGCTCCTCGTTGAGGACGAAGTCCTTGCCTCCGATCCGCGCCGGATGGTCGCGAAGCGCCGCCACGGCGCCCTCCACCGCGCCATCTTCGATCGAAGGCGGCGCGGCGAGTCGGCGGGCGAAGGCCGCGGCCACGCGGACCTCGAGGAGGCGATTCTTTCGCGTGTAGAGCGCCTCGCCCTCGCGCAAGAGCGGGCGGTCGGAGTCGGGGCCTCCGAGCAGGTCCGAGCCTTCACCGAGAAGCTCCCGCACCGCCGTCCGATCCGCCTCGGAGGCGCCGAGCTCGGCGAGCACGGATTCGAGCGCCCGCTCGCACAGCGAGAGCCGCGTGCTGCCGCGGCGCTGGGCGACGAGGACCGCCGCGCAGAGGAAGAAGAGGGGGCGGTGCTTGCGCGCCTCCCGCTCGAGACGAACCAGCTCCCAGCACTGCCAGACGAGGGCGTCGTCGATCTCCGCCGCGCGCTCGGGCGCGGAAAACTCGGGCGGCACCTGTACCCGGTCCTCGGGCAGGGCCAGGCCGATCCCCAGCGTGCGCCTCGCCGTTCCCAGCGGATGAAGCTCGATCATGCCCGGCCCTCCAGCTCGCGCTCCCAGCGCAGAAGCTCGGCAAAGCTCGGCCGCTCGAAGTAGATCCCCGCGCCGCGCTCCATGCCGCGCAGGAAGAAATAGAAGGCTCCGCCGAAGCGCTCGTCGAACTCGGCCTCGGTCTCCAGGCGGAAGAGCTTGCGGATGGCGATGGCGTAGAGGCGGAGCTGGATCTCGTAGCTCGACTGCACGTATTTGCGGACGTAGTCGGTATCGAAACTCGGCAAGCAGTCGCTCTTCCAGTCCGCGAAGTACACGCGGCCGCCCGCCTCGAAGACGAGGTCCACGAAGCCCTTGACGAAGCCGCGCTCTCGCTCGCCGGGCAACGGGTAGAGGAATTCCATCTCCGAGCGCCAGCGGTCGGCGCGCGCCACGCCGCCCTCGAGACGAAGCGGCTCGAAGACGAGGGGCGTGGTCAGCCCCGCCCACACGAGCCGGCGCGCGTGGGGGAGGTGCTCGTCGGCGATGCCGTGGGCGCGGGCCGCCTCCGCGAAGATGCGCCCTACCGTCTCGCTGGCGCAGAAGGCATCGAAATCCGCCGGCACTTCGGGGAAGGGAACGCGCGCCAGGACGTCGTGGAGGAAGATGCCGGTGGATGTGCCGCCGGGAAGCTCGTCCTGCCCCGGCTCGATCACCATTCGCTCGCCCTCGATGCGCTCCTCGTCCTCGTCTTCCACGCCGCGGAATCCGCGCATGCGGGAGTAGGACGTGATGACGAAGCCGAGGTGCCGCTCGCGCAGCCCCGCGTAGACCGCCTCGTCGACCGCCTCCGGCTCGCCGATCTCGATGGGAGCGTCCGCCGTTGCGGCCGCTCTTTCGTGCGCCTCGTCCGCGTCGGCGAGCGCCTCCCAGACGAATCCCTCTGGCGCTTCTTGCCGCAATGCCCCGAGCCGATCGAGCAGGGGCGCCCAGGTGACGGGCTGCTTCGGTCTGTCCTGGTAGGGCAGATAGAGCCGCCCCTTGGCGCGGGTCAGCCCCACGTAGAGCAGACGCTCCGCCTCCTCTCGTTCCTCCCGCCGCACGAGTTCTTGCTGCGCGTCGTCCAGGTCGCCCGCCCAGTAATGCCGCCTCCCCTCGGCGTCTCGCAGACGCACGAGCCACGAGTTTCTCGGGGGATCGGTGAGCCGGCCGAGGACGAAGACGACCGGCGCCTCCAGCCCCTTGGCGGCATGCAGCGTCATCAGCTTGACCGCCTCGCGGTCGGTTTCGAGGCGCTGTTGGTTGCCGTTCTGACGATCCGGTTGCGCTCGCTTCTCGATCAGGGCTTGCAACCAGTCCGCCAGCTCGGTGCAGCTCGACGGATGGCGATGGACGCGCTCCTGCAGGACCTCGGAGAGGTGCAGGTAGTTCGTGAGCGCACGCTCGTCGCCGCAAGCGATGGCGCGCCGGAGGATCCCGCTCTCGTCGAGGATGCGCGAAAAGAGCCGCTCCCATCGGCGCTGCCGCGCATCGTCTGCCCAGGAAGCGATGCGCTCGACGAGGGGATGGTCGGGCGGTAGCTCTCGCGTCTGCGGTAGGTCGCGCAGCCGGATGGCGAAAAAGGGAGACATCCATGCGCGCAGCCGACGCTGTGGATCGTCCGGCGCCTCGAGCGCGCGCAAGAGGTCGAGAAAGGCCATCGCCTCCGGCCGTTGAAAGAGTCCCTCCTCCTTGTAGAAGGCGAAGGGGATCCCACGGGCGCGGAAGATCTCGGCGATCTCCCGGCCCTCGGAGCTCGCGCGGTAGAGCACGAAGACGTCGGCGAAGCGGAGTCGTCGCGGTCCGCCGCCCTCGTCCCAGAAGACGTGCGCTTCCGGGGAACGAACCAGGCGGAGGATCTCCTCCGCCGCGCGCGTAGCCAGGATGCGGATCGCATCCGCCCCGCGGGTCTTTTCCGGCAACTCGAAGACGTGGACGGGGGCGACCGCCTCGCCATTCGCGCGCACCATGCGTAGCTCGGGCCTGCCGCAGCCCACCGGATGGTCGTAGCGGATCTCGCCGGAGAAGAAGGGTGGCTTGGCGTGCTGTTCGAATACGCGGTTGTAGGCGGCGATGAGCTCCCGGGTGGCCCGGTAGCAGCTTTCCAGCACCACCTCCGCACCGCCTGCCGCCAGGATCTCCCTCCGGGCCCGCAGGTACGCGCCCACGTCGGCGCCGCGAAAGCCGTAGATGGCCTGTTTGGGGTCGCCGATGGCGTAGAGCACGTTGCCCCCGTCACCCTCGAAAAAGAGCTTGCGGAAGATGGCCCACTGGATTTCGTCGGTATCCTGGAACTCGTCGAGGATGGCGTAGCGGTAGCGCGACCGGAGCTCGCGGACCAGCGCCTCGCCCTCCTCCGATTCGAGCGTCTCGTGCAGGACGCGGAGCATGTCGTCGAAGTCGAGCAGCCCTTCCGCCTGCTTGCGCCGCGAGACCTCCCGCGCGATGCGCGGCAGAAGCACGTGGACGGTGAGGGGTTCGAGCGGGGGAAGCACCCGCGGCAGCTCCTCGCAGAAGCGGCGAAGGCGCGCCACCTCTTCCGGCGGATCCACCATCTCCGCCAGGTAACCGAGGATCGTCTCCAGGTAGGAGGCGTTGTTCTTTTTCAGCCCGAGAATCGTCCAGCCGACGAGGATCCAGTCGCGCAGCCCGGCCTCCGGAGGCATTCCGGCGAGGATGTCTCGAATTTCGCGCCAGCGGTCGATCGCAGTCCGGATGCGTTTCAGGCTTCGAGTCCGGCGCTTCACCTCCTCCCATGCCTCGACGAGGGCCCCTTCCGTCCCGTCTCCGAGGGGAAAGAGAGACATGACCGCTCGGACGGCTTCGAGCTCGTCGGGCCTTACCTCGGGCAGGACGGGACCGGGCGCCCTCCAGGCCTCGTAGAGCAGATCTTCGAGCGCTCCGAGCCCTCGTCCGGCCATCCACGGACGTAGCAAGAAGCCCCACTCCTCGTCGACCGCGAAGCTGCGCAGCACGTCCACGAAAGCGCGAGAAAAGAGGCTGCGCGAATCGACCGTCTCCTCGGAAAAGAGCCGCCGGTTGGCGAAAGCCTGCTCCCCGAGGATGCGGTTGCAGAAGGCGTGGATGGTGGTGATCGAGGCGGAATCGAAGGTCGCGAGCGCTTCGCGGACCCTTCGCCTCGCCACGCCGTCGATCGTCCACGATCGTTCCGGAGGCAGGTGAGCGTTCGTGCCCTCGGGAAGGGAATCGATCTGGCGGAGCAGCCTCCGGATCCGCTCCCGCATCTCGGTGGCCGCCTTCTCGGTGAAGGTGAGCACGAGGATCGCGCCGATGGGCGTGCCGCCGAGGATGCGGTCGAGGACGATCCGCTCCAGCGTGAAGGTCTTTCCCGTCCCCGCCGAGGCCTCGACGATGGCGTGCCGGTCGGGGAGGATTCGATCGAGGATCGCTGGCCTCTCGTAGCGCGCGATCATCGCACCTCCTTGGCGCCCGGCTCCGCTCCGAGCAGCTCGAAGAGCAGTCCGAAGCGCCGCCCGGCGATCGCCCTCGCCTCCTCCTCTGAAGGAACGGGATACGAAAGAGCGAAGCGAACCGGCCCGTACGTCGAACTCGGAAACTTCCTCTCGTCCCGGAAAGCCTCGATCTCGTCCACGAGCCTCGCTCCCGGATTCCGAATCGCCTTCGCCTTCCACTCGAAGCAGGCCTCGTGAGGCAAGTAAAGCTCGTGGGGCCCAGTCAGCAGGTCGTCGACGAGGTCGCGCAGGTAGGCGAGCGCGCGCTCCCGCGACAGCGAGCGGAAGACCTCCGTCGCCGCGCCGGCGGGGGTGCGTTCCACGCCGTAGACCCCGTGGCTCGCCTCGAGGCCCGCGGCGGAGAGGAGCACGTGATCGAGAAAGGCGCGGATCCACCCCTTCCACGAACCGGTGCGCCGGTAGCGAAAGAGGAGCGAGGTTCGACAAGCCCCGTCCTCCAGGATCGGCGAGGTCCGCCCGCCGAGGGGCGGCCGCTCTCCCCCGAGGTCGAGAAGCGGCAGGATCTCGTCGACCGCCTCGAATTCCCGCCCCGGGCCGAAGCGATAGACGCGGACCTTCGATCGCTGCCCGGAAAGCTCGTCCGCCCACAGGCGCATCTCGGCAAGAGCCTCGAGCTCGGCGAGGCGCCCAAACTCGCCGAGCGGCGCCTCGCCGCGCACCTGCCGCTGGTAGATCCGCTCCTCCC
Source organism: Pseudomonadota bacterium (assembly GCA_003242475.1). Classification (GTDB taxonomy): domain Bacteria; phylum Myxococcota; class Myxococcia; order Myxococcales; family Vulgatibacteraceae; genus ZC4RG40. The sequence goes on along the minus strand of QGUN01000009.1, from coordinate 10,295 downwards.
AGACCTCCTCGACGCGCTTCCCATCCCGGTCGCTCAGCCACCGCCCCATCGTCTCGCGCACCAGCGCGGCGCACGTCGGGGGGTCGAGCTCGAGCCGCTCGTTCTCGACGCCGGCGAGATCCTCGTCGTCGTCTCCCAGGCCGAGCAGAGCCGTCGTGCTCCCCTGGATGGGACATTCGAGAAAGCGCCGCAGGTGGTGCAACTGCAAGACCCGAAGCTCGGAACCGCCCTTGTTTGGGAGGGAGACGAGGCCAAGCCGGTCGAGCAGCTCGCCTCGCTGCGGCTCGGGGGCGCGCGCCGCGATCTCCTCGACCTCGAAGCGGGCCCGCCCCGTCGCCGCGCACATGCGCTCGTACAGCGAGGCAGCCCAGCGCTCACCGGCGGCGGGCGGAGCGGGATGGAAGCTCCCTTCCTCCGCCCAGCGTCGCAACGGGATGCGCGTGACGATCGTCTCGCGGCTGCCGGTGTAGCCCTTTTCCACCATCTCGAGGAGTTCGCCGAGGACGGGCGAGGGAGGGATGGGATCCCCGGTCTGCTCGTCGCGCCCCACGTAGCTGAGCACGAGCTTTTCGCGCGCGCAGAGCAGCGCCTCGAGGAACATGTACTGATCGCGCTCGCGCGGCGAGACGTCGCCCGGCTGGAAGCGAAGCTGCCTCAGGTCGAGCGGATCCCGGCGTTCGGGGGTGGGGAAGAGCCCTTCCCCCAATCCCACCACGAAGAGCACGCGGAAGGGGATCGCGCGCATCGGCCGGAGGGTGGAGATCGCCACGCCCTCGGAGAGGTAACGCCCCACGCCGCCCGGTAGCTCGGCGAGCGCATCGCGGGCGATCTCCACGGCCTGCGCGCAAGAGATCGGCTTTCCGTCCAGCGGATGCTCCGCAACGCTGCGCAAGGCGGCCAGGCAGCGATCGAGGTGTCGACGCTCGCGATCGTTGCGGGGAACGACATAGGTACGCCCCAGCGCGTCGAAGTAGCGAGCCCACGTTTCGGTGGTGAACCGGGCGCGCATGCCAAAGCGCAGGTCGGAGATCAGCGAGCGCACCAGCGCCCCGAACTCGAGCCCCTCCTCTTCCGTCTCCTCCGGCAGGTAGCGATCGCCGTGAAAGGCCACCGGCTCCGCCTCGGCGGTCCGGCCCCCGGGAAGGACGACTCCGAGCGCCAGGCGTCGCAGCCCCTGGTCCCAGTTCAAGGCATCCTCGCGGACGTAGGTCCCCTCCAGGTCGGCCCGCTCGGCCCCGAGAAAGATGCCCAGGCGATCGACGAGCGCCACCCAGGTCTCGGGATCCACCTCGGGGAAGCGCGATGCCACGCAGGGATGGGTGAGAAAGCCGAGCATCCTCGCGCGCTCGAAGCGCGAGTCGAGGAGGTCGAGGAGCATTCCGACGGCACGAGCGACCTCGCTCTGCTCGGATAGTCGCACGTCCGTCAGGCTGTAGGGGATGTCGAAGCTCTCCTCGAAGGCAGCCACGAGATGGCTGAAGTGGAGCTCGGGCTCGCGCGCGGCCACGGCCACCCCGATCTCGTTGAAGCGCAGCGAGTCGTCTTCGGAGACGAGCTCCCAGATCCGCCGCGCCACGGCCTCCGCCTCGCGGCGGATGCCCGGCGCCTCGATCACCTCGATGCTGCGGTCGCCGGCGAAATTGAAACTCGGATCGGGCGCGGTACGCTCCGGATGCCGCTCGAGGATGTCCGCCTGGATCTGCGAGAGCAGCGTCCGAGGAGGTGGCGGCGGCTCGGAGAAGGCCTCGCGGAAATCGCAGCCGGAAAGCTCGTTGAGGAGGCGGATGTTCTCCCGCCCCGGCCTTCCCCACAGCGAAAGCGGCGGCGTCTCGCCTCCACCCGAAAGACCGTAGGGATCCGCCTCCTCCAGCACGCGCAGCCCCCGCCTCGCCTCACGGACCGTCGGTAGGTCCTCCCAGAACTCCTTGCATGGATTGAGCGTGTAGACGAAGAGCTCGCCGCCCTCCGCCAGCCGGGCGAGGATGCGATGGAAGGCGTGCGCGACGTGCGAGATCCCGAAGAGGTAGACGGGATCCTCGGGCGCGGGGAGTTCGTGCAGCCGATCGAGAAGCGCGGGCAGGGAGATGCGGTCCGGCCGCCGCTCGAGCGAGAGCAGCCAGAGGGCCCGCTGCCACCGCTCCACCTCGCTCCCTCCCGCGGTGGGCTCGCGCTCCCACCGCTGCAGCATGGCCGGCCGGGCGTAGCCGTACTCCTCGTAGAGGTGGGAGAGCCTGCGGGCGAGCTGGTGACGCCGTCGCGCCAGCGCCGACTCCTCCGCGCCCGCCGCGAAGAGGTACCGCCGCACCGGGGCGAGTTCCTCGCGGTCGAGCGTCTCGGGCTCGAGGAAGATCGAGAGGAGCACGTCGAAAATGGCGTCGCCATCGAGGAGCGGGGGAAGACCGGCCGCTTCCAGCAGCCCGCCGACGAGGCGTCCGAGGTAGAGCACCTGGAGATTCGCCGCGATCCCCATCCGCCGCGCCAGCCCTTGCTTCAGCCAGGCTTCCAGGTTGCGGTCCGGCAGGACCAGTCGCACCGGGTCGAGCGGATGGCGCCCGCGACCGTTCGCCTCCAGGTCGCGAGCGAGCACGTCCAGCAGGTCCTCGGTTCGCTGGGCATAGGTGAGGTGGATCATGGGTCGCCGAAGGATACGACAGCGCCCCGGCGCCCGTCCCTTCAGTTCGGCCTCGCCGATCCCTTCGCGCGCCTCGAGACGAGGACTCGGCCATGGCGTTTCCCCCTCTCGGGCATCCGCACCACCGCATCCCTCCTGCGGCATCGGTCCCCCGGAGCCCAGGCCGGTGCGCTCGCCTGGCGACCGTCCGGGACCGCCGACCGCCTCAGCGGCGCTTGCGTCGTCGCGAGGGTCGTGTCTCCAGCTCGCGCGCGCGAAGCCCCTTTTCCTTCGCCTCGGCTTCGAGCTTGAGCCGCAGGTAGTTCTCGAAGCGCTCCGGATCGAGCCTTCCCTCCTCGAGCGCCGCGCGCACCGCGCAGCCGGGCTCCACACCGTGGGTGCAGTCCGAGAAGCGGCAGTCCGAAGCGAGTTCCGCGATGTCAGGGAAGGCCTCCTCCAGTCCGGTCGCCGCCTCCCAGAGCTGCAGCGCGCGCATTCCGGGCGTATCGAGGAGGAGCGCGCCGCCTGGCAGGGGGATGATCTGGCGGTGCCGCGTGGTATGGCGACCTCGGCTATCCGAGGCGCGTACCTCCTGGACCCTCTGGACCTCCTTGCCCACCAGGCGGTTGACCAGGCTCGACTTGCCCACCCCGGAGGAGCCGACGAAGGCGACCGTGTGGCCGGGTAGAAGATAGGGCTCCAGCGCCTCCATGCCTTGCCCCGTCCGCGCGCTCACCGGATGCACGGGAACGCCGGGCGCGGCCTCCCTCGCCAGCTCGACGAAGTCGTCCACGCCCTCCTCCTCCCAGATATCCGCCTTGTTGAGCACGACCACCGGCCGCGCCCCACTCTCCATGGCGGTGACCAGGTAGCGCTCGATGCGCCGCGGGTTGAAGTCGTGGTCCAGGCCGACCACGACGAAGATGGTGTCCACGTTGGCCGCGACCACTTGCGGATGGTAGGCGCGCCCCGCCGCCTTGCGGAGGAAGCGGCTGCGGCGGGGGAGGATGGCCTCGATCACCGCCTCGTCGCCCACCGGCGCGTCGCGGGCGACCACCCAATCCCCGACCGCGGGGAAATTCGCGCGGGAGGCGGCCTCGTGTCGCATCCGCCCCTCGATGCGGGCGAGCTTCTCGCCCATCGGCGTGCCCACCTTGTAGATGTGCTGGTAGTCGAGGAGCACCCGTGCCGGGTACGTCCCTTCCGCCGCCACCTCGGCGAATGCCCGTTCCCAGTCCTCGTCCCAGCCCAGCGCGGCAAGCGGTTCTCGTCCCACTCGATCCATGCGGCAACGAAGATAACGCGGCCGGACGAGCCCGCGGTCAACTCCTTTGGAGGCCCGGCCCGCTTGTGTAGGATGCGCGCCCATGAATGTCGTGGACGCCGACGAGGCCCTCCGGAGGCTGATGGAAGGCAATCGACGCTTCGTGGAGAACGTCCGGAGCGTCCAGGCGATGGTCTGCGATCGCGCCGAGCTTTCGCGCGGTCAGCGTCCCTTCGCCATCGTCCTCTGTTGTTCGGATTCTCGCTCGCCTGCGGAGACCATCTTCGACCAGGGCCTGGGCTGCCTCTTCGTCATCCGCGTGGCAGGCAACATCGTCGCGCCCTCCCAGATCGCGAGCGTCGAGTTCGCGGTGGAGCGCTTCCACACGCGGTTGGTCGTGGTGATGGGCCACTCGCATTGCGGTGCCATCTCCGCCACCCTCGACGCGATCCAGGCCGGCCGGGGTGCCGGCAACCTGGCTTCCATCGTGGATCGGATCCGGCCAGCCGTCCTGCCCCTGCTACAGACCGAGCTCGCCGAAGACCGAGAGTCCCTGGAACGCGCCGCGGTCCGGGCCAACGTCGAGGCTTCGGTCCGTCAGCTCCGTTACGGCTCGCGCCTTCTCGAGGAACAGCTGATCTCCGGCGGCCTGCGCATCGTCGGCGCGGAATACGACCTGGTGACCGGCCGGGTCGACTTCTTCGAGACCGAACGAGAGCTCAACGGTTGCGCGACGCCGCGTAAGCCAGGCCCTGGGCGTTGAGCCGCATGTCGAGCGAGAGGAGCTCCCAGTCCTCCTTGGTCAACGAGAGACCCCGCCTCTGCGCCGCCTGCTCCATGTGCCCCAAGAGCGCGCGGTAGGCCGTTTCCTCGCGCTCCTGCGGGGGGAGCTCGCGAATGCGCTCGTAGAGCTCCTGCGAGAAGTCGAGCCAGGCGTGGAGCTGCTCGGCCATCGCCTCGATCTCGTCCAGCTCTCCAAAATGCGTCAGGCAGGCCGTGCGCGTGCCGAGCTCGCGGATGCGGTCCACACTCCGCTTCGCCTCCGGCCCATCGAAATCCGTGGGGCTGGTGGAGGCGAAGACGAAGCGGCCGGCGCGCTGCAAATAGGGGTACGCCAGGCCGAAGGCATCGCCCGTGTAGACGGTATCGCGCTCCGGGTCGTGCACCACGAAGTGGTGGTTGGCGTGGCCGCGCACGTGAAGAAAGTGAAGGGGCGCGCCCCCGAGCTCGAGCACCTCTCCGTCCTCCACCGCCCGCACCCGCTCCGCGGGGGCCGGCGGGATCTCCCCGTAGAGCTTTTCGAAGATCTCCTCGCCGTAGACCTGTTTCGAACTCGCCACGAGGCGCGACGGATCGATCAGATGGCGGGCCGCTCGCGGATGCGCGACGAGTGTGGCGTTCGGGCAGTGCTGCAGGAGAGTCGCGGCGCCGCCGGCGTGATCGAGATGCACGTGCGTCACCACGATCCATCGAACCTGCTCCGGCGAAAGCCCTTCTGCCTGGAGCGCCTCCAGGAGTTTCGGCACCGCGTGCGAGGTATTCGTCTCCACGTAGGCCGCCTCGTCTCCCTGCACCCGCAGGTAGCAGGCGGCGAACCCCGGTCGTACGTAACCGCTGTCGATCGTGAGCAGGCGCGCTCGCATGCCGCTACCTTATCAGGGGCGGACGAGGCTGCAACGGACCGAGCCGCCCGGCATCGGATTCGGGTACGCCCCGACCGGGCCGAAAGGAGAGGACCATGAGCCTTCGCATTCGAGACGTCGTGCGGATCGCCACTGCGCATCGACAACGCGAGGGCGCCGGCTTCATCGTTCGGCGTCCCTTCCCCGGCTTCGAGCTCGACATGGTCGACCCCTTTCTCCTCCTCGACGAGATGGGCCCGGCCGACTACGGCCCGGGCGAGGCCGTGGGCGCTCCCGACCATCCTCATCGCGGCTTCGAGACCGTGACCTACATGCTCGAGGGCGCCTTCGAGCACGAGGACTCCGCCGGATACCGGGGGCGGATCGAAGCCGGTGACGTCCAGTGGATGACCGCTGGAGCCGGCATCGTCCACTCCGAGATGCCGGCGCGCGAGATCCGCGAAAAGGGTGGCCGCGTCCACGGCTTCCAGCTCTGGGTGAACCTCCCGGCGCGACTCAAGATGACGAGGCCGCGGTATCAGGAAGTCCCCTCCTCGCGGATCCCCACCGCGCAAAGCGAGGACGGTCGCGCCCGCGTGCGCGTGATCGCCGGCGAGGCGCTCGGCGCAGGCGCCGTGATCGACACGCACATCCCCATCGTCTTCCAGGACTGGACGCTCGACCCCGGCGCCGACGTCACGCTCCCCCTTTCCGACCGGCTGTCCGCCTTCGTCTACGTCTTCCAGGGGAGCGCCCGCCTGGGCAGCGACGGCCGCCTCGTCCACGAGGGCCAGGCCGCCCTCCTCGGCCCTGGCGAGGGAGTGCGCCTGCGCGGCGCCGAGGGCGAGACCGGGCGCCTCCTCCTCCTCGCCGGCGAGCCCATCCGCGAACCCGTGGCCCGCTATGGCCCCTTCGTCATGAATACCCGCGAGGAGCTCCTGCAAGCCTTCATGGATTTCGAGGCCGGACGCTTCGGGGAGATCACCCGAACGGCGGAAAGAAAATGAAAAAGGGACGCCCGGCCCCCTTGCACCCCCGCCTTCCGGGCGTCCCAGCGAAAACTCCTCAGGCCTGAAACGCGTCAGTTACCCGGCCCGATGTACGGCTGGCAGGGGCCGGGGTGAACCACCTCGACACCGAGGCACTCGGCGTAGCACTCGTTGCCGTAGGTCACCTGGTCCTCGCCGCAGACCGGGTCGTAGTCCGTGCCCTCGCAGGCCTTGGTACATTCGTCCCAACACTTTCCGGGATACGCGACGGGCACGCACTCGCACTTGGCCCAGCACGCGTTCCCGTACGTCTTGCCGTCCATACCGCAGACGGGATCCTCCACGGCAGGACAGGTGCAGTTGGGATTCGGCGTGCAGCAGGTCTTGACCGAGCACACGTCGTCGTTCGCGCTCGCGGAAGCCGTGAACGCCAGCGCACCGAGTGCAACCAGCAACCCGAAGAAGAGTCCTGATAGCTTTTTCATGATCACCTCCTTGGCCATATGGCCAAAAAGGATCATCCATTCGGACTGTCAATCGTTATTGTAAATGATTCGCAAACCAACAGTGAATGCGTTCATTCGCAAACTTTCGACCGATCGACAGGCGCGCGCTCCGCCTCGACTCATGTATGCCGACATGCCACACAGGTCGCAGCCAGACCCGGTCCTTCGACCGTGAATTCCAGCAGTATCGCGGCGGACGCGATCGTCATGTCGCATGGGAAGTTCCCTCCCGGGCTCGTCATCGGCCCAACCGGGGTCGGAGGGGGAAGGCACCGGACCAATTCCAGAGGCGCGTCCTTCGAATTCCACGTTTCGGCGCGTGGCTTGTGTAGGAGATCGTCGGGCGCTCGAGTGCTGGAGTCAAGCGCATCGAGTGAATATGTTGACAAGCACACAGGCAATAGTCGTACTGCCTCGACCCCAGGCTCCCTCCCGTGAATTCATGCCGAACGGACCTTCCCTGCCCGATCGATCCGATGCATCATGTGCGGCCCGTCACACACAGCGAAGGACTCCGAGGAGGAACCAGTACCGATGCGCAAGCCCATTACCATTTACCTCTGGTACGACCGGGAGGCTCGGGAAGCCACGAAGTTTTACACCTCGATCTTCCAGGACTCGGCCATCGACCACGTCGTCCGACTCCCCGACACGCCTTCGGGTGAGGCCGAGCTCGTCTCCTTTCACATCGGCGATCAGCCCTTCATGGCGATCTCCGCGGGCCCCTTGTTCCGCTTCAACCCAGCGATCTCCATCATGGTGAACTTCGATCCCTCGCGGGATCCACGAGCGCGCGAGCACCTCGACGCCGCCTGGGCGGCGCTCACCGAAGGGGGCAAGGTGCTCATGCCGCTCGACGCCTATCCCTTCAGTCCGCACTACGGTTGGGTGGAGGACCGGTACGGCCTCTCCTGGCAGCTCATCCTCACCAACCCCGAGGGCGAGCCGCGGCCCTACGTCTTGCCCTACCTGCTCTTCACCGGCGCCGTACATGGCAAGGCGGAGGAGGCGGGCGAGTTCTACCGCTCCGTCTTCCCTGGCTCCCGGCCGGGCCGGATCGTCCGCCATCCTCCCGGCCAGCAGTACGAGCGCGAGGGCACCGTGCTCTTCTCCGATTTCCGCCTCGGCGAACAGACCTGGTTCGTCGCCATGGACAGCGGTTATCCACACGGCTTTTCCTTCAACGAGTCCATCTCCTTCATGGTCGAGTGTCGCGACCAGGCGGAGATCGACCGCTACTGGGAAAAGCTCTCCGCCGTACCCGGCGCCGAGCGATGTGGCTGGTGCAAGGACCGCTTCGGCATCTCGTGGCAGATCGTTCCCGAGTCCCTCGGTCAGATGGTGCGGGACGGGTCTCCCGAGCAGATCGCCCGCCTGACCCAGGCCATGTTCCCCATGAAGAAGCTCGACCTCGCCGAGCTGGAACGCGCCTTCCACGGAAAGTGAGCACGCGCAAGGCTGCGCACGAGGGAATCCTTCCTTTCGAGCCAGGCCGGATGCTCTGGGGCGGTTGCCGGCCTCTCCTCGCCCTCTGAGGCCTTCGCCACGAAAGACGAAGGCGCCCGGAATCCGTGGCTTCCGGGCGCCACCAGACGCGTGGCGATGCATGCTCGGCCGTCGAAGGTCGTGCCGCCTCGCGACGGCCGTCCACTCTCAAGAGTCTCTTAGCCGGCTTTCGGGATGGCCTGGACGTCGAGCGTGATCTCGACCTTTTCGCCGACCAGAATGCCCCCGGTCTCGAGGGCCTGGTTCCAGGTAAGGCCGAAGTCGCGACGGTCGATGGTCGTGCGGGCGCTGAAGGCGACGCGCTCGTTGCCGAAGGGATCCTGGGCGCGCCCGAGGTACTCGGTATCGAGGATGACCTCCTTTTCCACGCCATGCATCTCGAGAAGACCCCTCATCTGGTAACGGTCGTCGCCGACCTTCTCGACCTGGGTGCTGCGAAACGTGATGCGGGGGTACGTTTCGGCGTCGAAGAAGTCCGCGCTGCGGAGGTGGTTGTCGCGGTCCGCCACCTGCGTGTCGATGCTCGCCGTCTCGATCTCCGCCATCGCTCCCGCGAGGCTCCCATCCTCCGCCAGCGTCACTTCGCCCTGAAAGCGCGAGAAGCGGCCGTGGACCTTCGCCACCACCATGTGGCGAACGGTGAACATGATGTTGGTATGAGTGGGATCGATCTGCCAGATGGTTCTTTCCATTTCGTCGTTTCCTCCTCGAATCCTTCCTTTCGACTTCCAGGCTCCGAAGATACAATCGACGCGAAGATCGCACTAGACCCGCGAACTGGGATAGATTGTTGACGATGAAGTCAACAATCGGATTGCAGCTCGTGGACCTTCGTTCGCTATCCCTATTCGTCCAGGTCGTTCGTTCCGGAAGCTTTTCCGGCGCCGCCAGGACCCTCGGCATGCAGCGCTCCGTGGCAAGCCGAAAGGTCGCCGAGCTCGAGGCCCAGCTCGGAACCCGGCTGCTTCACCGAACGACGCGCTCCTTGCGCCTCACCGACGAGGGGCGCGTCTTCTTCGACCACTGCGTCCGGGCTCTATCGGAGCTCGAGGAGGCGGAACGCGCGCTTTCGGGCATGCGCGGAACCCCGCGCGGCCTTCTACGCGTCACCGTTCCCCTCTCCTTTGCCTTCTTGGGACCGATCGTGGGCGAGTTCGTCCGCAAGTATCCGGAGGTGCGGGTCGAGCTGTTCTGTACCGATCGAATCGTCGACCTGGTGGCCGAAGGATTCGACGCCGCCATTCGCGCGGGACACCTCGCCGACAGCAGCCTGATCGCCCGCAAGCTGCTCACGGTGAAGCGAGTTCTCGTCGCGAGTCCCCACTACCTGAAAAGGCGAAAGCGTCCACGCCACCCCGACGACCTCGCCGATCATTCCTGCCTGACCTTTGTCACGCGCCGCGCCACCTGGAAGCTTCTCTGCGGCGCACGCGAGGTCGAGGTGAAGGTGGAGGGCCAGCTGGCGGCCAACGACTATCAGGTTCTCCTGGAAGCCACCCTCGCGGGCGCCGGAATCGCCCTCCTCCCGGAGACCGACGCCGCCATCGGACTCCGCGACCGCCGGCTCGTCCGCGTGCTTCCCGAGTGGACCGGCGAGGAGACGCCCATTCACCTGCTCTACCCGAGCACCCGCCACCTTTCCGCCCGGGTCAAGGCGTTCGCGGATTTCGTCCAGGCGCGCATGCGCCCCTGAGCCAATGCGTCACGCCATGCGGCCGCCGTCCTGAGCCGCGCGGAATCTCGCCGGAAAACGTGCGCAGTCGAAGGTACGAAGAGCGAGTGGCCGGGATCTCCACC
>QGUN01000008.1 GCA_003242475.1 Pseudomonadota bacterium | reverse complement strand
CATAGTCCATCGCCTGCGCGTATCCCCTCGACGCCAGCACCTGCGTGATCGCGGCGGTCAGGGTCGTCTTCCCGTGGTCGACGTGACCGATGGTTCCGATGTTGACGTGCGGCTTCTTACGCTCGAACTTTTCCTTCGCCATTCTGTCTTTCCTTCCAAATCCTTCCGAAGATCAGGCCCCCTTCACCTTGGCGACGATCGCGTCGGCGATGTTCTTCGGGACTTCCTGATAATTCGAGAACTGCATGGTGTAGGTGGCGCGCCCCTGGGTCTTGGACCGCAGGTCGGTCGCGTAGCCGAACATCTCGGCGAAGGGGACCTCGGCGCGGATCACCTGGAGGTTGCCACGCGGCTCCATCCCGAGGATCCGGCCGCGGCGCGCGTTGAGATCCCCGATGACGTCACCCGTGTAGTCGTCGGGGGTTTCGATCTCGCAGAGCATGATGGGCTCGAGGAGGATGGGCTTGGCCTTCATGGCGGCGTCCTTGACCGCCATGGAGCCGGCGATCTTGAACGCCATCTCGCTCGAGTCCACCTCGTGGAAGCTCCCGTCGAAGAGCTCCACCTTCACGTCGATCATCGGGTATCCGGCGAGCACGCCCCCGGCGAGCGCCTCCTCGACGCCCTTCTGGATGGCGGGGATGTACTCCTTCGGGATCACGCCGCCGACGATCGAATTGACGAATTCGAATCCCTTGCCCGGCTCCTGCGGGAAGATCCGCAGCCAGCAGTGACCGTACTGGCCTCGACCACCCGTCTGCCGGATGTACTTGCCCTCCGCCTCGGCGGTGGCGGTGATGGTCTCGCGGTAGGCGACCTGAGGCTTGCCCACGTTGGCCTGGACGTGGAATTCCCGCTGCAGGCGGTCGACGATGATCTCCAGGTGCAGCTCGCCCATGCCGGAGATGATCGTCTGGCCGCTCTCCTCGTCCACGTTGACACGGAAGGAGGGATCTTCGACCGCGAGCCGCTGAAGCGCGTTGGCCAGCTTCTCCTGGTCGGCCTTGGTCTTGGGCTCGATCGCCACCGAGATCACCGGCTCGGGGAACTCGATCGACTCGAGGACGATCTGCTCCTTTTCGTCGGTCAGCGTGTCGCCGGTGGTGGTGAACTTCAAACCAACGGCGGCGGCGATATCACCCGCATGCACCTCGCTGATCTCTTCGCGCTTGTTGGAGTGCATGCGCAGGAGCCGACCGATCCGCTCCTTCTTCTTCTTGGCGGAGTTGAGAACGCTATCGCCGGAGCGAACGACACCCGAGTAGACGCGGAAGTAGGTGAGCTGGCCGACGTAAGGATCGGTCTGGATCTTGAAAGCCAGCGCCGAGAAGGGCGCGTCGTCCTTGGTCGGTCGCGTCGCGGGCTCTCCGTTCGGCGTGGTGCCCTGGACGTCCGGGATGTCGTTCGGCGCGGGCAGGTAGCGAACGATGGCATCCAGAAGCTGCTGAACGCCCTTGTTCTTGAAGGCCGATCCGCAGAGGACCGGGACGATCTTCATCTGGATGGTCGCGGTCCGGATGGCCTTGTGGATCTCATCGACCGAGATCTCGTCGCCCGCGAGGTAGCGCTCCAGGAGGGCGTCGTCGGTCTCGACGATCGCCTCCAGAAGCTCGGTACGCGCCTGCTCGATCTCCGCGAGCTGCTCCGGGGTCGGATCCTCCGTCCGATAACGCGTGCCCAGCGCTTCCTCGTCGTAGAAGATCGCCTTGCGCTCGATGATGTCGAGGACGCCCAGAAAGCGATCCTCGGCGCCGATGGGCAGGTTGATCGGGATGGCGTTGGCGCCGAGGCGGTCCTTCATGGTCTGGATGGCGCGCCGATAGTTGGCGCCCACCCGGTCCATCTTGTTGACGAAGGCGATGCGCGGAACCCGGTACTTGTCCGCCTGCCGCCACACGGTCTCGGACTGGGGCTGGACGCCGGCGACCGAGTCGAAGACCGCCACGGCGCCGTCGAGAACGCGGAGCGAGCGCTCCACCTCGATGGTGAAATCGACGTGGCCGGGCGTGTCGATGATGTTGATGCGGTGATCTTTCCAGAAGCAGGTGGTGGCAGCCGAGGTGATGGTGATGCCGCGCTCGCGCTCCTGCTCCATCCAGTCCATCGTGGCGGCGCCTTCGTGGACCTCGCCGATCCGATGGATGATGCCGGTGAAGAAGAGAATCCGCTCGGTCGTGGTGGTCTTCCCCGCGTCGATGTGGGCCATGATCCCGATGTTTCGGGTTCTTTCCAACGGATACTGCCGCATAGCTCTCTCTCGCTAGGCCGAAGGAGAGACCGAACCTCCTACGGAAAGAGTTGGCGCCGCCCGAGGCGGCGCGACGACCGAGCTTTCAAAGAGCGCACGTCCGGGCGTGCGACCCGGCTACGAAAGTTCTACCTTGCGACTGCCCTCCAACGATCGCGCTCGCGCGCTCTCACCAGCGATAGTGAGCGAAAGCCTTGTTCGCCTCCGCCATCTTGTGCGTGTCCTCGCGCTTCTTGACGGCGCCGCCGCGATTGTTCGCGGCATCGAGCAGCTCGCCCGCGAGCTTTTCGACCATCGTCTTCTCGCCGCGCAGGCGGGCGTGCTGGATCAGCCAGCGCATGGCGAGCGAGACGCGCCGCTCGGGACGAACCTCCACCGGGACCTGGTAGGTGGCACCGCCGACGCGCCGGCTCTTCACCTCGAGCACCGGCTTGACGTTGTCGAGCGCCTTCTTGAAGACGCGCAGCGGATCCTCTCCCGTACGAGCCTCGATCACGCCGAAGGCGCCATAGACGATGCGCTCGGCAACGGACTTCTTGCCGTCGCGCATCACCTTGTTGATGAACTTCGCCAGAAGCCGGTCGTTGAACTTCGGGTCCGGGAGAATCTTTCTCTTTTCGACAACTCGACGACGAGGCATCTCGACCCTCTACCTACTCCCGGCATCAACCGGGCTTCTTCGCTCCATACTTGGAACGGCCCTGCTTCCGGTTGGCGACGCCGGTCGCGTCGAGCGTTCCGCGGATGATGTGGTAACGAACGCCGGGCAGGTCCTTGACACGGCCGCCGCGGATCAGGACCACCGAGTGCTCCTGAAGGTTGTGCCCCACGCCCGGGATGTAGCTCGTCACCTCGATCCCATTGCTGAGGCGGACGCGAGCCACCTTCCGCAGAGCCGAGTTCGGCTTCTTCGGCGTGGTGGTGTACACGCGCGTGCAGACGCCCCGCTTCTGGGGGCAACCCTGAAGAGCGGGGGCCTTCTCCTTCGCCTGGATCTTTCGACGGCCCTTCCGAACCAGCTGAGAAATCGTCGGCATTCGTCCGTTCCACTCGCTTCGCGACCCGGCGGAGTCGCTCCAACGAAAAAGAGCGCCGCATTATAGGTTTGGGGGCTACCCTGTCAAGCGGCGCACAACGCCACCAGACCCGCAGAGCCGAAGCCGATGCTTCTCTCCGCGCGTCACGGGCGCGTGCTTCTAGCGTCGGTTTCGCCCGGCGTCAAGCGCTCTTCTTCGTCGGCCTGCTCGGGGTCCGCGCGCCAGGCCGGATGCCCACCCAGCCCCCTGCCGGTTGTCGGGGGCCCGGGCCCATGTTAATGCCCCGGCGATGGCCCAGCCGAACGTCCATCCGATCTTCGCTCGCGAATCGCTCGCCCTCCTGGAGGAAGGGCTCGAATCGCTTCTCGGACGGGAAAGGACCGAGGTCCCCGGGACGCGTCGCATCTACGTCAACCGCAATCTCCGCATGGACCAGATCGATCTGGTCGGCTTCGACATGGACCACACGCTGGCGGTCTACTCCCGGGAGGAGATCGAACAGCTCGCCTTCGACCTGACGGTCGAGAAGCTGGTCCACTCCTTCGGCTATCCCCGTGCCCTGCTGGACATCCGCTACGACCCCACCTTCGTGATGCGGGGCCTCGTCATCGACAAGGAGCACGGGAACATCCTCAAGCTCGACCGATTTGGCTACGTCGGCCGGGCTTACCATGGCAGGAGACGGCTCCCCCGTGCAGAACGGCTGCGGCTCTACCGCGAATCCAAGATCGACTGGAAGGCCAGCCGCTACGCCTGGATGGATACCCTCTTCGCCATGCCCGAGGCGTCGATCTACGCCGAGGCGATCGAAATGCTGGAGGGGAAGTACCCACTCTCCTACTCCGACCTCTACGACCACACGCGCGAATCGATCGACACCATCCACCGAGACGGCTCGCTCAAGTCGATCATCCAGCGCGACATGGGGCGCTACATCGAGCGCGATCCGGGGCTTGGGCCGGCCTTGCACAAGTTGCGCTCCGCCGGGAAGCGCCTCTTTCTCCTCACCAATTCGCTTTGGACCTACACGGACGCGGTGATGCGCCACCTGCTCGACGGGGTGCTCCCGGAGTATCCGAGCTGGCGCAACTACTTCGACTTCGTGGTGGTCGGCGCGGGCAAACCGGCCTTCTTCGAGCGCGACGACCCCTTCCTCGAACTCGACGCCGAGGGCAACGTGGTGGGAGTGGCGCGGACGCTCGAGCGCGGCAAGGCCTACCAGGGTGGGAACCTCGCGGCCTTCGAGCGAATGACCGGCTTCGGCGGCGACCGGGTCCTCTACGTGGGGGACCACATCTACGGCGACATCCTCAGCTCGAAGAAGGCCTCGCTGTGGCGGACCTGCATGATCGTGGCCGAGCTCGAGGACGAGCTGGAGCACCTCGACCGCCACCTGGACACGCTTCGCCTGCTCGCCAGCCACGAGAGGCTGCGAGCGCGACTGGAGGACGAGCTGGCCCACCAGAACGCGCGGATCGCAGAGCTGGAGCGGCGCATGTCCCGCGGCGAGGAAGAGGATGCCGAGGCGGCACTTCAGGAGCGCCAGCGCCGCAAACGCGTGGTGGAGGCTCTCCGCCGCTCCCTGCACCGGGTCGCCGCCGAGATCCAGGCGCTCTCGTCACGGGTCGAGGACTCCTTCAACCCACACTGGGGGCTGATGTTCAAGGAGGGAGCGGAAACGAGCCGATTCGGCGCGCAGGTCGAGGACTACGCCTGCCTCTACACCAGCCGGGTCTCCAACTTCCTCTTCGCCTCCCCGATGCAGTACTTCCGCTCACCGCGGGCGCTGATGCCCCACGAGCTCGGCACCGACGCGCTCGCTCCCTTCGGCAGCGACCAGAGAAAACCCGGCGACACGCTGAGGCGAGCGCATGGGCCTTGACGCCCCGGTCGGATTCTGGCAGGAAGCGGCCAGCCTTGCCGCCATAGCTCAGCCGGTAGAGCAGCTGTTTCGTAAACAGCAGGTCGCTGGTTCGAATCCAGTTGGCGGCTCCAATCGGGGCTTTCCGGTCCGCCGGAAGGCCCTTTTTCTTTTCCCGACCGCCCGCTCGGACGAGCGGCGAGCGCTGCCGGGGTTCGAAATCGCGGTCCGTTGCGAAACCGGTTCGGAAATCGGTACCATCCCGGCGACTTCCACTGGAGTACCTGCCTATGAGACCGGTCCCTTTTTCAGTCGGCGCGCTCCTGGCCGCCGCTGTTGCGATTCTGCCTGGCGCCGCCGGCGCGACGGTGATGCGCTACCTGTCGCTTCCCGAGCACCTGGGGCTGTCGGATCTCGTCGTCCGGGCGCGCGTCGGGGAGGCACGCACCTTCGTCGGCGAGGGGGGCATGCCCTTCACGGATACGGAGCTCGAGGTCCTGGAGGTGCTCAAGGGGCAGGCGCCGGCCGGGGGCAAGCTGGTCGTTCGCCAGATGAAGGGCGAAGTCGACGGCGCGTACCGGTCCGTCCCGGGTGACGCCGTCCTGATCCCCGGCGAGGAGGTCGTCCTCTTCTTGCACGGGGTGGAAGGCGGCGTGGCCTATCTGACCGCGCTGGGCCAGTCCAAGTACAAGGTGGAGCGGCCCGTCGGCACGATCCCCGGCCCCGGGGACGACGGCGCCGTGGTGGTTCGAGACCTCTCGAATCTGACCTTCTATCTCGAGGGCGACCGCCCGGCCCTCACCCACGGTGACGAGGAGGCACCGGTCGACCTCCGGATCTTCCGGGAAACCGTTCGCGAGCTCGCCGGGGAAGCGCGGTGAAAACGACCCCTCGCAGCGGCGTGCTCGGGCTGGCCTTCCTCGCCGCCCTTTCGTTTGCCTCCCACGCGCGGGCGTATACCTACCTCTCTCGGACGGGCTGCCCGGGTGATACCGGGGCGGCCTGGCCGCAGAGGCTTCTGCCGAGCGAATGGAAGATCCACTCCACGGGCTACTCGCGCCTGCCCATGGGAGTGATCATCGAAACGCTCCAGCGCTCGGTCGACGTCTGGGGCGGCCAGTGGGGCCAGCCCTGCTGTTCCGGCTTCACCAACCGCTACTCGGGAATGACCGAGGCCAGTCCCCTCGCCTCGCCGATCGAAAACGTGGTCGGTTTCATCGAGAGCAACTGGCCGCGCTACCTGGGCTCGCCATGGGCGACGATCGCGGTGACGCTGCCGCTCATCGACCGCGAGAACTGCGAGATCACCTCGGCGGACATGGTCTTCAACGGGGAGCGTTTCGTCTTTCGGACCGACGGGAACCTCTCCAACGCAGCCGAGGTCGATTTCGAGAGCATCGCCATCCACGAATTCGGTCACTGGATCGGTCTCGACCACTCGCGCAACCCCGACGAACCCGGCGGCTACGAGCCGGCTTCGGTGATGTTCCCCAGCTACCGCGGGGGGGTCGAGGGGCGAAAGCTCTTTCCGGACGACATGCTCGGCGCGTGCGCCCTCTACCCGGCGCCCTGCGGGAACTGCGCCTCGAACTCCGACTGCCCCGACGGAACTCGCTGCGAAGACGGCGACTGCGTCCGCGTGCAGTGCGTCAGCGACGCGTCCTGCCCTCCCGGCAGTGTCTGCGGTCCCGATCGGCAGTGCCACCGGGGATGCCGCCTGCACGCCGAGTGCGGACCAGGGCAGTACTGTGCGGGCGGCGCATGCCTTCCCAAGGTGACCCAGTGCACCACCTGCCGTCTCTGCCGCCGCGACTCGCAGTGCGGGCCGACCGCGGACCACGTCTGCCTCGACCTCGGCGACGGCCAGGGCCGCTGCACCAAGCTTTGCGCCTCCGACGACGACTGCGACGGAGACTCGGTTTGCCGCACGGTCGGCGGCTCGCTGGGCGTCTGCGGAGCCCCGAACTCGGCGGAGATCTGCCCGTCGAGCTATGTCTGCGACAACACCTTCTGCCCGTCGCTGGGCGACCGCTGTGGCCCGACCTGCGGGGCGCGCTCCGATACCTGTGTGTTCACGTCCCGGGGCGCGCTCTGCTCCTGCACCTGCTTTTCCGACGCGGATTGCCCGAACGGCCGATGCGTGCAGAACCCGCACACCGGAGTGTGGTCCTGCTACCCCGAGGACGCGCTGACCGGCTGTGGCTCGACCTTCTGCCCGGAGGGCACCGTCTGCGTGGACGGTAGCTGCCTGGTCGACTGCGACGGGCAGATCTGCGACCAGGGCGAAATCTGCGAGTCGGGGCAGTGCCGCTCCCCCTGCGGAGATTGCCCGGCGGGCACGGTCTGCGATCCGGCGAGACGAACGTGCCGGACGGACGCGGCCTGCCTCGGCATCTCCTGCGGACCGGGCCAGCGCTGCGTCGCCGGGACCTGTCAGGCCGATGCCGAGGGGATCGGCCGCGGCTCGCGCAAGAAGTCCGGAGGCTGCTCCACCGCCGGGGATGGCATCGCGCTGGCCGCCCTGGCGCTCTCCGTCGCGCTCGCGGCGCGCCGAAACCGATAGGAAATCGAACCGGCGAGGGCCGGGTGCCCTCGCCGCAGAGCGAAGGATCGAAGGATGATGGGCCGAGTCGTTTCTCTGGGGGCCGTCGTGATCGCGCTCGCGGCGCCTCTTTCCGCCGCCGCCTTCGTCCCCATCTCCCGAGCCGGCTGCGAGCCGGGCCGGGCCGCGGCCTGGAAGGTGCTGCCCTCGCCCTACCACATCTGGCACGAGGGCTACTCGCACCTCTCCATGGACGAGATCGAGGAGATCATCCATCGCGCGGCCAACAAGTGGGGCGAGCCGTGCTGCTCGAATTTCTCGGCGGAGTATCGGGGGCTTACCGACGTGCAACAGTACGGCAACCCCGAGCAAAACGTGATTTCGTTCATCGAGAGCGAGTGGCCGCGGGCATGGGGCCACCCCTACGTCACGATCGCGGTGACCGTTCCCGACATCCGCTCCTGCGAGATCCGCCGAGCCGACATCATTTTCAACGGGACGCGCTTCCGCTTCCGGACCGACGGACGCAGCACGGATCTCGAGGCGATCGCCGTCCACGAGTTCGGTCACTGGATCGGCCTCGATCACACGACGGTCCGCGGGGCGACGATGCTGCCCTACTATCAGGGTGGCACCGCCGGACGCGATCCCAACTGGGACGACCAGGCCGGCGCCTGCTACCTCTACCCCACGCCCTGCCCCTGCGATACGGCGGCCGATTGCAAGAGCCACGAGGTTTGCGAGGACGCGTTCTGCGCGGGAAAGCCCTGCGAGACGAAGACGGATTGCCCCGAGGGATCGACCTGCAAGGAAGGCCGTTGCACGGAGGGCTGCAAGTTCCACGAGGACTGCGAGCCGGGTGACTGGTGCATCGATGGCCGCTGCGTCGAGCGCTTCACCGAGTGCACCATCTGCCAGCGTTGCAACGCCGATCACGAGTGCGGTGATCCGGCCCGCGGCTACCGCTGCCACGGGCCGCCCAACGGCGTCTGCGTGAAGGGATGCGAGACCGACCAGGACTGTCCCGGCGACTCCGTCTGTTTGAGCGACTGGAGTGTTTGCGGTAGTCCGGATGCCTCGCCCGCGTGGCCCTGCGATCCGAGCTACGAGTGCGAATTCTCTCGCGAGCGATGCACGGCCGTCGGACAGGCCTGCTCTCATCCCGACGGGTGCGGTGGATCGTCGGACATCTGCGTGGACATCGAGGGGGAGGCGACGTGCAGCTGCACCTGTCGCCTCGACCAGGACTGCGGCGAGGGCGCCGTCTGCGTTCAGGCGCCCGACACGCGCCATCGCGCTTGTTATCCCGTGGATGCGGTCGAGGCCTGCGGCGCCTTCTACTGCCCGCCGGGGCTCAAGTGCATCCCCGGCGAGGCGCGCTGTGGCCTGGACCTCTGCGAGGGCGTGCAATGTCCGGAGGGTCTGGTCTGCCGATTCGGCGAGTGCGTCGATCCGTGCGCGGACATCGTCTGCCGCGAGGGCTACGTCTGCCAGGGCGGCTCCTGCGTCCAGGTGGAAAAACCGGCCTCGCAGGGTTCCTCGACCGCCAAGAAGAAGCGCTCCGGCTGCGCGGCCGCCGGCGCGGACGCGGATGGACTCGCGCTGCTCGGCCTGCTGGCGACAGCGCTCTACGTGGGCTTCCGCCGGCCTTGAATCCCCGATCCGCCCGGCCTACGATGCCGCCTCCCCGCCGGCCCGGGGAGCTAGGCACGAAGAGGAAGTCGCACCATGAAACGTACCGCCCCTGAAACGGGGAACCTCTATCAGGAAGCCATGAAGGTCTTCCACCAGGCCGCCGACCTGGTGGGTCTGGATCGCCGGGTTCGCCTCGAGCTCGAGGAGCCGGATTACGAGCACATCTTCTACGTCACGGCCAATCTCAACGACCGGCTCGTTCCCCTCGGGCCAGACGAGGCGGGCCGCTACGAAAAGCTCCCGGTTTCCCACCTCAACCCGGCCGGGGTGGTGCCGCTTTACGACGGCAAGATCGTCCTGCAGCCGATCGCGCTGCGCGGCGCGACGCTCCATCTCGACGGCGGCGTCATCCGGCTCGACCGCGGCCTGTATCGCCTGCAGGAGGCGCATCCCGAGCGCTTCAAGGCATACCGGGTGCAGCACAATCAGGCGCGCGGCCCCTACAAGGGCGGCACCCGCTACCACCCGGCCGTCAGCCTCGACCTCTTCAAGGTCCTGGCGGCCGAGATGACCTGGAAGACGGCGATCGCCGACGTTCCCTTCGGCGGCGCCAAGGGCGGCATCCGCATCGATCCCCGGCTCTACAGCAGGGACGAGCTGGAGGCGATCACCCTCCGATACACCTACAAGCTCAAGAGCCTGATCGGCCCCGACATCGACATCCCCGCGCCGGACGTCGGCACCAATAGCGAGGTGATGGCGTGGATGTTCCGCCAGTACAGCGACGGCGAGCGCGAACGCCACACCATGCGCGGGATCGTCACCGGCAAGGACGTCCGAATCGGCGGCTCCGAGGGTCGGCTCAAGGCGACCGGGCAGGGCCTGGCCTTCTGCGTGGAAGAGTGGTTCGAGGAGAACAGCCTTCCGCTGCAGGGGGCGCGCTTCCTCATCCAGGGTTTCGGCAACGTCGGCTCGGCGGCGGCCGAGATCGTCGCCCGCATGGGCGGCAAGATCCTCGCGATCAACGACGCGGACGGGACCATCTACAACCCCGACGGCATCGACATCGCCGCCCTCTTCGACTACGTCCACAACAACAAGGAGAACCTCCGGAGGTCCGTGGCGGGCTTCCCCGGGGCACAGGCGATCTCCAAGGACGATTTCTGGGAGATCGAGGCCGACGTCCTGCTGCCCTGCGCGCTCGGCGGCGAGATCACCGCGGACGTGGCGAGCCGCCTCAAGGTCAAGCTCGTGGCCGAGGGGGCCAACGGCCCCACCACGCCCGAGGGCGACCAGATCCTGAGCGAGCGCGGCATCGAGCTCATCCCCGACATCATCGCCAACTCGGGCGGCGTCACCGTCTCCTACTACGAGTGGATCCAGAACAAGCGGATGGAGCACTGGACCGAGGCGGAGGTCAACGCCCGCCTCGAGAAGGCGATCAAGACCAACTACCGCATCATTCGCGACATCGCTCTCGACCGTCCGCGGCACACCCCGGAGTTCAACTCCAAGCCCTTCGTGATCGGCAAGAAGGTGCACATGCGGACGGCGGCGATGGTCCTCGCCCTCAAGCGCATCGAGGCCCACTACCTCATCGAGGGATTCTCGCAGTGAGGCGCGGCCTCTCCGCCTAGACGAGAAGAGCCCCCGCGGTCCGGGGGCTCTTCGCTTTTCGAAGGATCGCGCAGGATCCGGCGAACGGCGCGCGATCGACTAATGGGCCATCACGGGCCCCGGAACGACCAGGCGCGGTTCCTCCTCGGCCGCAAAATACAGAAAGCGCAGCCCCATGCCCCGAAGAGCGCCGATTCGCCCCTGCGCCGCGGCGAACTCGAGCATCAGGTGGTGCCGCACTTCCGACGCGGCGGTGATCTCCACGCCGAAGCGGTCGTCGACGAAGCGCACCGAGACGATCCCTCCCAGCGGCAGCGGAGCCGTGGTCTCGATGTACATCCCCCCGGCGGAGATGTTGCGGGCGATGCCGCGACCGATCCCGTCCTGGGAGACCAGGTAGACGGGGAAGACCTTGTCGAAGCGGGTGCTCCGGCGCCGCTCCAGCTTTCCTGCTCGGTCCATCTTGCCTCACCGAAGCGGCCGGCGAACGACCGGCCGAGCTGCCCGCAGACTACGGCATGTAGGTGCAGGTAGCCAAATTTCCGACCACCCGCGCGGTATCCCCGGTCGGGAGGCCGCCGGCGACGTCGAGGACGGCACCCGGGTGCATAGCTTCTTTCCGGTTGGCGACGATCCCCGGGGCGGGAACCGATGGGGGAAAGGGCGCGGATCGCGACGCGGAAAGCGCTTCGACGGGGCCTCTGGCTTCTGGCCCTGGCGCTGGCGATCGCCGGCGGCATCCGCCGCTCGGGGGTCGCGGAGGATGGCGAACGGGGCCCCCCGGCGACGCGGGAGGCCCCGCCGCGGCCCGATGCGCCGGGTGACGAAGGAGCCGAAGAGCCCGAGTTCCGCCCCGGGCGAGACGATCCGGAGCAGTTCTACCGCCCGCCGCCGCGGCCACCCCGGCGCCTGCTCCGCCTTCCCGCCTAGGAGCCCGGTGCAGTCGCCAGCCGACTGCGACGGCCCCGACTCCAGCTGGCTCCTGGTCTCAGCCGGAAGAGCGCACCGCCACGTAGATGGCCGTATCGCCGCGCTGCAGGCGAAGGAGCGTCATCTCGCCGGGCCTGAGCGCCCGAACCACCTCGCGGAACTCGGCGACCGAGCGAATGGGGCGGCGATTGATCTCCAGGAGGACGTCGCCCGCCGCCACGCCAGCCGTCGCGGCCGGTCCGCCCGGCTCGACCTCGGCCACCAGCACCCCGCCCCGCGTCCGAAGACGGCGGGCGAGTTCGGCAGGGACTTCTTGCACGGTGAGTCCCAGCGTCTTGACGGATTCGCCTCCGGGACGGGTGCCGCGCGCCGGAGTGACGGGCTGGTCGTCCTCGCGCTCGGCGATGGTGACGGGGATGCGCATCTCCTTGCGGTCGCGAACGATGCCGATCTCGACGGTGCTGCCCGGCGCGAGCAGCGCGATCGTCCGTGAGAGCTGGATGTAACCGGCGATGGGCTTGCCATCGACCGAGACCACGACGTCGCCGTGGCGAAGCCCCGCCTTTTCCGCCGGGCTGCCCTCCACCACTTCGGCGATCAGCGCCCCGCGCGTCCCCTCGAGGCCCAGGCTCTCGGCCAGGCTCTCGTTGACGTCCTGGATCATCACGCCGAGCCAGCCGCGCGAGACGTGGCCCTTCTCCAGGAGCTGGGGCAGGAGGGCTTTGACCAGGTTGATGGGCACGGCGAAACCGATCCCCTGCCCCTGGGCGACGATGGCGGTATTGATGCCCACCACGTTTCCGTGGATGTCGAAGAGAGGACCGCCCGAGTTACCGGGATTGATGGCGGCGTCCGTCTGGATGAAGTCGTCGTACGGCCCCGCCCCGATGAAGCGCTCCTTCGCCGAGACGATGCCGGTGGAGACCGAGTGCGAAAGGCCGAAAGGATTGCCGATCGCCACGACCCAGTCGCCCACCTCCAGCGCGTCCGAATCGCCCAGGCGAACGGTGGGGAGATCCTTTGCGTTGTCCAGGCGGAGCACGGCGACGTCCGTCTTGGGATCGCGGCCCACCACCGTCGCCTTGAACTCGCGCCCGTCCGCGAGCTTGACCAGGATCTCGTCGGCTCGCTCGATGACGTGGTTGTTGGTCAGCACGACGCCGCTCTCGTGAATGATGAAGCCCGAGCCGAGCGAGCGCGGCATGGTCCGCGTCCCCTCGCCCGGATCCCGTCGATAGGGGGGCTCGCCCATGAAGCGCCGGAAGAACTCCTCGAAGGGATCCATGGCGCGGTAGCGGACCACGCTCCGGGTGGAGATGCTGACGACCGCCGGCTTGAGCTGCTTGACCAGGGGCGCGAACGACGTGAAGGGGACGAGGCTCTTGGCGGCCGGGGTGTCGTCGGTTCCCTCGTGCCAGAGCTGGGGCTTGGTCCGGGCGCTGGCGACGGGGCCGTCGAAGGAGATCGGCGTGAACGCGGCCAGCGACGCCCCGACCGCAACCGCAGCGGCCGCACCAACCAGTAGCCCTCGAGCGAATCCAGACATCCTTGCACCTCGCGGATCAGGCACTGACTGCCCGAAAAACGCGGACGGCGCCACGCCATTCCCGGGGAGCGAGCGCCCGCCTCCCGGCGGGCCCGACGGCTCGATCGTTCGCCCGCCCGCGCGAGGAGGCGTCGCTCCCGCGCCGCTCCTCGGGACGACCGGGCACGTCTCCCGCTCTCCGTCGAGGGAGGTTCAGGCGGTGCCGCCCTCCTCGCCTTGCGGCGGGACGTAGCGCGCCACCCGCACGCGGGCCGCGCGCAGGACGCGCTCCCCCAGCTTCCAGCCGGCGCGGGCCTCGTCCACGATCATCCCGTCCCGAGCGGGGTCGTCCACCACGACGAGGTCGACCGCCTCGTGGACGAGCGGGTCGAAAGCGCGTCCCTCGGTCTCGATGCGCACGAGGCCCATCTGACCGAGCTGGCGCATGAAGTTCTCCGCGATCAGGCGCACACCCTCGGAGAGGGCCCTGACGTCCTCGGTCTGGCTCTGGACGGCGCGGCGAAGGTCTTCGGCCGCATCGAGCAGGACGACGGCCACGTCACCGCGGGCGAGTTCGATCTGGCGCTCCGCCTCGCGCTCGAGGCGACGCCGAAACGCCTCGCGCTCGTTGAGCACGTCCGCGTAGGCGCGCGCCAGCTCGTCGATCCGGCGGGCCTGCTGCTCGACCTTCTCGCGCAAAGCCGCGAGCTCCGCCTCGCGCGCGTCCTGCTCTTGCGTCTCTTGGGGTTCAGCGGTCGCGATTTCCTGCTGCGCGACCTCGGCCACCTTTTCCTCGGCAGAACCGTTCCGATTTTCCATCGGTGGCCAACCTAAAGCCTCCCACTCGCCTGTCAATGGGCGAAGGTCGGCCGTGGACCGCCGGGGGAGGCGCCCGGCGGCTCAGATCTCGGGGGGGCTGGCCTCGGCGCTCTCGCCTTCGAGCTCTTCCTCGCCGACGATCTCCACCCCCGCGGCCTGCAGAGAGTAGTAGAGCAGCCATCGCTCGGCGGCCGTGAGCCCGCCCTCGGGGATGGCGCTCTCGATCTCGGCGACCGTCAGCCTGCCCTCCTGCACTCCCTTGCGAAAGAGCGCCTTGCGGGCTTCGTGGGTGGCTCCGGTCCGGGTCCTCATGGCTTCGTCCCTCGCGGAAGGCGAAATCGAGCCTCCAAGCAGAACATAAGGGCGAAACGGGATCGGGCCACCCGATCAGACGAGATCGTCGAGGGAGGAGCCCTGCAGCATGGGCGGCGGGGAGACCACCTCGCGGCGGCCATCGTCCACGCCGACCTTGGGGCCGAGGATCCGGACGAGCTCCTCCTCCTCGACCACCTCCTGCTGCAGCAGCCGCGCGGCCAGGGCTTCGAGCTTGTCGCGGTGCTGGCGGACGAGGGAGCGAGCGGTCTGCAGTCCCTCCTGCACGATGCGCTGGATCTCGGCGTCCACCACGCGATGGAGCTCCTCGGAGTGTCCACGCAGCTCGGTCACCTGCCCCGGCCCCTGCAGGAAGGTCGCCCGCCTCCGATCCCCCAGGGCGATGGGGCCGATGGACTCGCTCATGCCGTACTCGCGAACCATGGCGGCGGCGATCTCGGTCGCCTGCTGCAGGTCGTTTGCCGCACCGGTGGAGATCTCGCCGAGGATCAGCTCCTCCGCCGCCCTTCCGCCGAGCAGCGTGGCGATCTTGTCGCGCAGCTCGGAGAGGGTCATCAGATAGCGATCCTCCAGCGGCATCTGCATGGTGTAGCCGAGGGCGGCGTAGCCGCGCGGGATGATCGAGACCTTCTGCACGCGCTCGGTGCGCGGCAGATACCAGCCCACGACCGCGTGGCCGGATTCGTGGTAGGCCACCACCTCCTTTTCCCGCTCGTTGAGCCTGCGGCTCTTCTTTTCCAACCCGGCCACCACCCGCTCGATGGCTTCTTCGAATTCGGCCGTGGTGACCGCGTCCTTCCCGCGGCGGGCCGCCAGCAGCGCGGCCTCGTTGACGATGTTGGCCAGGTCCGCCCCGGCAAAGCCCGGTGTCTTCGCGGCGATCGCCTCCAGGTCCACGTCGGGCGCGAGACGGACGTCGCGGGCGTGGATCTCCAGGATCTTCTGCCGGCCCTTCTTGTCGGGCCGGTCGACGAGGACTTGCCGATCGAATCGCCCCGGCCGAAGCAGCGCCGGGTCGAGGATCTCCGGGCGGTTGGTCGCGGCGAGCACGATCAGTCCGACGCGAGCGTCGAAGCCATCCATCTCGGCGAGGAGCTGGTTGAGCGTCTGCTCGCGCTCGTCGTGGCCCATCACGCCGGCGTTGCGGCTCTTGCCGATGGCGTCGAGCTCGTCGATGAAGATGATGCAGGGCGCGCGGCTCTGCGCCTGCTGGAAGAGGTCGCGCACGCGCGCCGCGCCCACGCCCACGAACATCTCCACGAACTCGGAACCCGATAGGCTGAAGAAGGGGACGCCCGCCTCCCCCGCCACCGCGCGCGCGAGCAACGTCTTGCCGGTGCCGGGTGGGCCGACGAGGAGGACCCCCTTGGGGATCTTTCCGCCGAGGCGCCGGAACTTCTCCGGCATCTTGAGGAATTCCACCACCTCCTTGAGCTCCTCGACGGCCTCGTCGATCCCCGCCACGTCGTCGAAGCCCACGCCGGTGTCGGCCTCCATGTGGAGCTTGGCCCGGCTCTTGCCGAAGGTCATCACGCCGGGGGGCCCCTGCCCCACCTGCGGCCCCATGCGGCGCATCATCCAGGTCCAGAAGAAGACGAGCAGGAGGATGGGCACCGCCCAGACGAGGAGGAGCTCGCCGAAATTCGAGGAGCGAACCGCCTCGAACTCCACGCCGGCCTGCTCCAGCTCGGCCACCAGCTCCGCCTCCGTCCCCGGCACGGTGGTCGCCATCCAGGGCAGGCCGGGCTCCTGTCCGCGCGCCGCCTCCGCTCCCTCCGGCGGTCGGGCCAGGTGCCCCCGCACCCAGCCGTCTCCGATCACCACCCGCTGGAAGCGCCCTTCCCGGACGGCCCGGAGGAATTCCGAGTAGGGGACCCGCGTCACCCCCACGTTCTCGAAGAAGCCGCGGAAGAGGAAGAACGCCAAGAGCAGGAGGAGGAGGATTCCCAGCGGCGAGCCGAGGCGCAGCTTCGGCCCTTCGGGGCCAGTTCCGGCGGGCTTCTTCCCGGGCCCCTGCCCGGGCGGTGTCGGCATCCGTCGCGCTCCTTTCGAACCCGGCTGACCGAGGGAAGCTAGGGATCCGACAAAGCACGAGGCAAGGCGGGCCAAACCTCGCTCCGTCTTCCCCCGCGGGCGCGCACCGACTATGCTGCGGCCCCTTTTCAGCAGTCGAGGAGGCGAAGTGGAGCGGATCGTTCGAGCCCCCAGAGGGAGCGAGAAGCGGTGCAAGGGCTGGGTTCAGGAGGCCGCCCTGCGCATGCTCATGAACAACCTGGACCCCGAGGTGGCGGAGGCGCCCCAGGACCTCGTCGTCTACGGCGGAACCGGCAAGGCAGCCCGCGACTGGGAGTCCTTCGATCGAATCGTCCGGACCCTCGAAACCCTGGAGAACGACGAGACCCTGCTCGTCCAGAGCGGCAAACCCGTGGGCGTGCTGCGCACCCACGAGGACGCTCCGCGCGTGCTCATCGCCAACTCCAACCTGGTCGGCCGGTGGTCGACCTGGGAGCACTTCTGGGAGCTCGAACGCGCGGGCCTGATGATGTACGGCCAGATGACGGCGGGCTCGTGGATCTACATCGGCTCGCAGGGGATCATCCAGGGCACCTACGAGACCTTCGTGGCCGCGGGTCGCACCCACTTCGGCACCGAGGACCTCTCCGGCCGGGCCATCCTCTCCGGGGGCCTGGGCGGGATGGGCGGCGCCCAGCCGCTGGCCGCCGCCATGGCCGGCGCCGCCTTCCTGGGCGTGGAGGTCGACCCCAGGCGCGCCGAGCGACGGCTGAAGACCCGCTACCTCGACCACGTCGCCAAAGATCTCGACGAGGCGCTTGCCCTGGTGGAGAAGGCGCGGCAGGAGCGGCGCGGCTTTTCCGTGGCGGTGATCGGCAACGCCGCGCAGGTCTACCAGGAGATCGTTCGCCGCGGCTTCCACTTCGACCTGGTCACCGACCAGACCTCGGCGCACGACCCGCTCTTCGGCTACGTGCCCACCGACATCACACCCGAGGACCTGGCCGAGCTGCGCGAGAAGCGTCCGCAGGAGGTGATCCGGCGCTCCAAGGAAAGCATGGCCATGCAGGTCGAGGCCATGCTGGAGATGAAGAGGCGCGGCAGCCACGTCTTCGACTACGGCAACAACCTGCGGCAGGGCGCGCGCGACGCGGGCGTGGAGAATGCCTTCGACTACCCCGGTTTCGTCCCCGCCTACATCCGGCCGCTCTTCTGCGAGGGGATGGGTCCCTTCCGCTGGGTGGCGCTCTCCGGGGATCCCGAGGACATCTACAAGACCGACGAGGTGGTGGCGAAGCTCTTCCCCGAGAAGCAGGGCCTGAAGAAGTGGCTCCGCCTGGCCCGCGAACGGATCACCTTTCAGGGCCTGCCGGCGCGGATCTGCTGGCTCGGCTACGGCGAGCGCGAGAAGGCGGGCCTCGCCTTCAACGAGCTGGTCCGCAAGGGCGAGGTCAAGGCGCCGATCGTCATCGGCCGCGACCATCTCGACTGCGGCTCCGTCGCCTCGCCCAACCGCGAGACGGAAGGGATGAAGGATGGCAGCGACGCGGTGGCCGACTGGCCCCTGCTCAACGCCCTGGTCAACGCCGTCAACGGCGCATCCTGGGTGAGCATCCACAACGGCGGTGGCGTGGGCATCGGCTATTCGCTGCACGCGGGCCAGGTGATCGTGGCCGACGGCACTGACGCCGCCGCGCGCCGGCTCGAGCGCGTGTTGCGCAGCGACCCGGGCATGGGCGTGCTCCGCCACGCCGACGCCGGCTACGAGCGAGCCATCGAGGTAGCCAAGGAGCGCGGCGTCGCCATCCCCGGCATCACGCGCTAACGGGCGCGCCAGGATCCGCGCTGCGCGCCCGGCGCGGGCGTGCCGGTGCTCTTTCTCAGAGGGGGAGTGCCATCCGCCTCGAGCGCTCGGGACGAGCCCTGCCCCGCTTCGCGACTCGAGGGGCGCGGCTTCCGGATCGTCGCCGCATGGGGGCACGGCGACCCGGCGGATGCGCCGCCTCCCCCGGGTTCTCAGCGGGGCCGCCTGGCGGCGCGCATCGCAGCCTTTGCGGTCGCAGTTCTCCCCCGGGCGCCCGCGGCGCGGCCTACTGCAGCCGCACGCCGATCGGGAAGGTGATCACCGGCATCAGATAGCGGCCGAAGATCCACTCGTAGCGGCCCTGCACGCCGGCGTAGAAGAGCACCTGCTGGCTGCCGAGCCAGAAGAGGTGGGCGTTCACGTCCACGCCCAGGCCGAGGAAGAGGTCGCCCACCCAACGCGTGCGCTCGCAGGTGCGGGTGCAAACGTCCCGCGAGGGATCGCAGTCGACCGGTTCGCGGCAGGTGTACAGGCCATCCGCGCCCACCCCCGCGCCGGCAAAGGCGTAAGGCTGGATCATGGGCAGCGGGTCGCGCAGAAGCGGCCGGTAGCCGACGGTGAAGCGGCCCATCGTCAGGGAGTAGTCGCCCTCGTCGGGGAAGAAGTTCATCCCGGAGAGCGCCACCGAAAAGTCCAGCCCCGAGGGCAGGATGTAGCCGAAGTGGACGAGGTCCATGTACAGCGCCCGCGGGGGTGCCTGGCCCCCCAGGCTCGCGCCCGGCGCCGTACCGAGGTACAGCACGCCCTGCGTGGCCGGACGGGTGGCGGGCCGGGCAAGGACGAGCCCGGGGACGAGGAGGGCAAGCGCGCCGAGGATGGCCAGGATGCGTCGCAGCACGGTGAATACCTCCGTTCGGCGTCCCGGCGTCACGCTACCCGCGCCTCGCCCTTGCGTCCAACACGAGCCTGTGGAATGCCTCGGCTGCGCTCGGCACCGGGCCCCGATCGAGGAGGCGAGATGCTCGAAGCAGACCTGATCGTCGTCAACGCGTCGGAGGTCGCCACCTGCACCGGCTCCGCCGGGCCGGAGGGCCTCGCACCGATTCGGAACGGCGCCGTCGCCGTTCGCGACGGGCGGATCGTCTGGGTGGGGCCCGAAGCGCAGCTCCCCTTCAAGGTGCGGACGCTGGAGGCCACCCGCGTCGACGCGCGCGGCGGCATCGTCGGCCCGGGCTTCGTGGACGCCCACACTCACCTCGTCTTCGCCGGCGATCGCGCCCGGGAGTTTTCGCTGCGCTGCGCGGGCGCGAGCTACGCCAGCCTCCTCGCCGAGGGAGGCGGCATCCTCGCCACCGTCCGCGCCACCCGCGCCGCCTCCGAGGAGGAGCTGGTCCGCCTCGCCCTCCCCCGCGCCCGGCGCC
The DNA here is from genome assembly GCA_003242475.1 of Pseudomonadota bacterium. Classification (GTDB taxonomy): domain Bacteria; phylum Myxococcota; class Myxococcia; order Myxococcales; family Vulgatibacteraceae; genus ZC4RG40. Next base: position 43,869 of record QGUN01000008.1, on the reverse strand, counting down.
TGATCGCCCAGGGCGTGACCACGGTGGAGGTCAAGAGCGGCTACGGGCTGAGCGTCGAGGACGAGCTGAAGATGCTGCGGGCCATCCGAGCCCTGGCCGAGGAGCTGCCGATCTCGGTGGTGCCGACCGCCCTTCCCCTGCACGCTCTGCCACCCGAGGGGCGCGAGGATCGCGACGGATGGATCGACCGGATGCTCGAGGAGCTCGTCCCGGCGGTCGCAGAGGAGGGGCTGGCGCAGTTCGTGGACGCCTTCGTCGAGGAAGGGGCCTTTTCGCCCGACGAGGCGAGGCGGCTGGCGGCGGTGGCGGCCGAGTACGGCCTCGGCCTGCGCCTGCACGTGGATCAGCTCACCGACCAGGGGGGAGCGGAGCTGGCGGCGGAGCTGGGCGCCGTCACCGCCGACCATCTGGAGGAGGTCTCGGAAGAGGGGATCCGCGCCCTGGCCGAATCGGGCGTGGCGGTGACGCTCCTGCCGACCTCCACGCTCTACCTCAAATGCCCGCGCTACGCGCCGGGCCGCGCCCTCGCCGACGCGGGGGTGAAGCTGGCGCTGGGCAGCAACTGCAACCCCGGTAGCGCCATGAGCGAGAACTTCGCCCTGGCGCTCTCGCTGGCCTGCCTCGGCAACGGCCTGAGCGCCCCGGAGGCCTACTACGCCGCCACCGCGGGAGGAGCCGACGCGCTCGGCCTCGAGGATCGCGGACGCATCGCAGAGGGGTACGCGGCGGATCTGGTGATCTTCGACGCGCCGAGCTTCGAGCACCTGGCCTATCACATGGCGGTTCCGCACGCCCGCGTGGTCATCGCCGGCGGCCGCGTCGTCCACGAGGCGGAGGACCTGCCGGGCTGCCTCTGAGGCGGCCGCGGCGGCCGACGCCGCGCCTGCTTCGGCGACCGCCCCCGGCCCTCAGGCGGGCCTTCGCAGCGCCCGAACCAGCGCCTCGCCCCGGGCGCCGTGGCCACGAATGCGGGCCTCGCGACTCTCCTCGTCCACGTGCCGGAGTTCGACGTGCAACCATTCCTCGGGCGCGGCCGCGGGGATCCGCTCGATCCATTCCACGAGGAGCACGCCGCCGCTTTCGCGCAGCTCGAAAAAGCCCGTCTCGAAGAGCTCGTCCTCGTCGCCGAGGCGGTAGAGGTCGGCGTGCCAGACCGGCAGGCGGCCGCCCTCGTAGGGATGGACGATGGCGAAGGTGGGCGAGGCGATCCTTTCGCGCGGCACGCCCAGGGCCTCGCAGATGGAGCGGACCAGGGTGGTCTTGCCCGCGCCCAGATCGCCGGAAAGGCCGACGAAGTCTCCGGGAGAAAGCAACGCGGCGATCCGCTCGCCCAGGGTGCGGGTGGCATCCGCACCGCGCAGATGAAGGTTCAGAGATTCCAAAGCGCCCAGATCCTCCGGATGCCCTCGAGCAGGTCCGAGGCCACCAGGCCCGCCATTCCTCGGTCGCGGCGTACGAGGTCGCCGGCCCGCGCGTGCACTTGAACGGCGGCGCGCGCGGCATCGGCCGGGCGAATCCCCTGGGCGAGGAGCGCGGCGAGGAGCCCTCCGAGGACGTCGCCGCTTCCGCCGGTGGCCATGCCGGGGTTTCCGGCGGGGCAGACCGCCGCCTGGCCATCCGGGCCGGCGACCACCGTCCCCGCTCCCTTGAGGACCACCGTGCAGCCGTGCTCGAGGGCGAAGCGCCGGGCGGTCTCGATGCGGTCGCGCTGGACCTCGGCGGCGGTGGTGCCGAGCAACCGCGCCATCTCCCCGGGGTGCGGCGTGATCACCACCTCTCCCCGAGCGCGGCGTAGCCGCTCGGCTCGACCGGCGATGGCATTGAGGGCGTCGGCATCGAGGACCACCGGCCCTTCGAACTCGGCGAGGAAGGCCTCGAGGAGATCGCCGGTCTTTTCGCCGCGCGGGATCCCCGGCCCGATCAGCACCGCGTCCTTGCCTTCCGCGGCGCGGCACAGCTCCTCGAAGTCGTCCGGGCCGAGCTGCCCCTCGCCCGGCAGCGGGTGCCCCATCAACTCCATGGCATGAGCCTGGATGGCCGAGAGCGCCGCCGGGCGGCTGGCCACCGTGCACAGCCCGGCACCGCCCACCAGGGCGCCGAGCCCGGCCAGCGCCCCCGCGCCCGTCTTGCCGATCGAACCGGCCACCACCAGGCAGTGGCCGAAGGTTCCCTTGTGGCCGTCGACCACCCGCGTGGGAAGCAACGCGCGAACCGAGTCGTCGTCGAGAAGCCGGACCGCAGGTCTCAGCCCTTCGACGATGCCGGGCGGCCAGGAGATGGGCGCCACCTCGATCTCGCCCGCCAGCGCCGCGCCCGGATGGCAGACCAGGCCCCGCTTGAGGGCGCCGAAGGTGACCGTGGCGTCGGCCTGGACCGCCGTCTCCAGGATCTCCCCCGTGTCGGCGGAGATCCCGCTCGGCAGGTCGACGGCCAGGACCTTGGCGCCCGCGGCGCGCGCGGCGTGGGTGGCGGCGATGGCTTCGGCAAAGACGCCGCGCGGCGGCCGGGCGAGGCCGGTGCCGAAGAGGGCATCGATCACCACGTCGCCGGGACCCGCGGCGAAGGGCTCGAAAGGCCGGATCTCCCCGCCGATGGAAGCGAGGATCCGCGCCTGCAGCGCCGCATCGCCCTTGAGCTGCTCGGGAGGAACCACGGCCAGGACGGACGCCTCCCTCCCCTCGCAGAGCAGGAGGCGCGCCGCCGCGTAGCCGTCGCCTCCGTTGTTCCCTCCCCCGGCGATCACGACGAAGCGGCCGTGGGGCGCCGCCAGCGCCAGGGCACGGCGCGCCACCGCGGTCGCGGCGTGCTCCATGAGCAGGATGCCGGGAATGCCGTGGACCTCGATGGCGATGCGGTCGAGTTCCCGCGTCTCGGCCGCGGTGAGAACCGGTTTCACGCGCGCGCCCTGGCGATGAGGTCCACCATCTCCCGGACCGCCCGCTCCATTCCCACGAGGACCGCCCGCGCCACGATGGCGTGGCCGATGTTGAGCTCCTCGATCTCGGGCGTGGAGGCGACGGGGATCACGTTGACGTAGTTGAGGCCGTGACCGCCGGCCACCCGCAAACCGGCCTGACGAGCCAGGCGCGCCGCTTCGCGGATCCGGGCCAGATGCGCCTGGCGCTCCTCCTCGCTCCGGGCCGAGGAATAGGGGCCGGTGTGGATCTCCACCTGCCGCGCCCCTGCGCGGACGGCGGCCTCGATCTGGGCCGGGTCGGCATCGATGAAAATCGAGGGGAAAATCCCGGCCTCGGCCAGGCGCGAGACCGCCTCGCGGACGCGCGCCTCCGCCGCGACCACGTCCAGCCCTCCCTCGGTGGTGACCTCGCCTGGGCGCTCGGGGACGAGGGTCGCGGTATCCGGCCGGACCTCGGTGGCGATGCGAAGCATCTCCTCCTCCACCGCCATCTCCAGGTTCAACGGTGTCTGCACCGTCTGCCGGAGGATCTGCAGGTCGCGGTCGGAGATATGGCGCCGATCGAGACGGAGGTGGACCGTGATCTGCTCGGCGCCGCCGAGCTCGGCCAGGCTGGCGGCGGTGACGGGATCGGGGTAGACGGCCCGGCGGGCCTGACGAAGCGTGGCGACGTGATCGACGTTCACGCCCAGGCGGCAGGGGGTCAGGGGCATGGAGTCTCCTCAGTGCAGCAATTCGCGCCTCCGTCGGAAGCGGAAGGCACGGGTGTCGAGGCGGTCGGTGGGCACGCTGCAGGTTCGCGGCCCCCGGCGGGCAAAGAAGTCGACGAGGAGGGCCGCCAGCTCGCCGGGCCGCTCCTCGGGCGTGCAGTGGCCGCAGCCCTCCAGGACGTGAAGCTCCGAGTCGGGCAGCTCGCGGTGGAGGGCCTCGCCCCAGCTCACGGGGCAGATCGGATCTTCCCGGCCCCAGACGAGGACGGTCGGGATCTTCAGATGCCGGACGCGGTCCGCGAGGTCCTCGGTATTGCCGAGGTGCTGGATCATCGCGAACATCGCTCGCTGGTACCCGGCGTCGGCATGGGCCGCGTAGGACTCCACCACCTCGTCGGTCACCGCGGAGGGATCGCCGTAGATGCGGCGGAGGTAGGCACGGACGAAGAATCGCCGCGAGGCGGCGGGGCTGAGGGCCGTCACCCCGGAGGCGAGCGTTCCCACGATCGGACTGACGGGCGCCGCAGCCTGTAGGTACCAGGGCGGCGAGATGACTTTCACGCCGTCGACGACCGCCAAGAGGTCCATCCGGTGCGGTCGGGTCGCGGCGATCTCCAGACCGATCGCCCCGCCCATGGAATGGCCCACCACCGCCCGCGCCACCGAGACGCCGAGGTTGTCCATGAATCCGCAAACGAGGGCGGCCAGGGCCTTGCGCGAGTAGTCCCCTGGCGGGCGGTCCGACCGGCCGCATCCCTTCAAATCGAGGGCGAGGACGCGGTAACCGGACTCGGCCAGGTGAGGAGCGACCCGCCGCCAGGCCGCGGCCGACGCTCCCAGCCCGTGGATGAGGACCACGGGCTCGCCACGTCCGTAGGCCTCGTAGTGGATGCGGACGCCATCCACCGACGTGAAGCCTTCCTCCCTCTCGATGTGCGCCTCGTGCTCGGGAATCACCTCGGGTCTCCAGCCGCGATCCCTTCCCTCTTATAGGACCGGCCCCTCGCCCGGCGCAAACCCGAGCGAGAGGCCGACCCGAGCATCATCGGGCCACCGCTGGCGCGGTGGTCGAGCGCGGAGGATCAGGCGAGGGCGCGGGTGAGCACCTCGCCGATCTCCTGGGCAAAGGCCTCGTTCTCCTCCGCGCGCGGCCCCTCGACGAGGATCCGGGCCTTCGGCTCCGTGCCCGAGAAGCGGACGAGGACCCGGCCCTCCGAACCGAGCTTGCGCTCGATGTTCTGGATCGTCTGCATCACCTCCGGCAGCGAGCTGAGCTCCTTGCGCTGCTTGATGGGCACGTTGAGGAGGGTCTGGGGAACGGGCGTGAAGCACTTGGCCAGCTCGGAGAGGGGCCTTTGCTCGCGCAGCGCCACCGCGAGCAGCGCCAGCGCCGCGATCACCCCGTCACCGGTGGTGGCGTGATCGAGGAAGATCAGGTGTCCGGATTGCTCGCCGCCGAAGTTGTAGCCGCCGCGACGCATCTCCTCGACCACGTAGCGGTCGCCCACTCGCGTGCGGATCACCTGCCCACCGGCGGCGCGGATGGCCAGGTCGAGGCCCATGTTGCTCATCACCGTGGCGACGACGGTGTTCTTGGCCAGCTCGCCCTTGCGCATCATGTGCAGGCCGCAGATGGCCATGATCGCGTCGCCGTCCACGATCTCGCCCTTCTCGTCGGCCACGATCACGCGGTCGGCGTCGCCGTCGAGGGCGATGCCCACGTTGGCGCGGTGCTTGAGCACCGCCTTCTGCATCTTCTGCGGGTGGAGAGCCCCCGTCCCGTCGTTGATGTTCTTGCCGTCCGGCTCCACCCCAAGGGTGATGACCTTGGCGCCGAGTTCCTCGAAGACCATCGGCGCGACCCTGTAGGCGGCGCCGTTGGCACAGTCGACGACGACCGTCAGGCCCTCGAGCGTCAGATCCTTGGGGAACGTGGACTTGAGGTGGACCACGTAGCGGCCTCCGGCGTCGTCGATGCGGAAGGCCTTGCCCACCTTGGTGGCCGTGGGTCGGAAGTCGTCGATCCGGTTGCCGAAGATGAGCTCCTCGATCTCGGCCTCGATCTCGTCCGGCAGCTTGAAGCCGTCGCGCGCGAAAAACTTGATGCCGTTGTCCTGATAGGGATTGTGCGAGGCGCTGATCACCGCGCCGGCGTCGGCGCGCATCGATTGCACGAGGTAGGAGATTCCAGGCGTGGGGATCGGGCCGACGAGGATCGCGTCGACACCCATGGAGCAGATCCCCGACATCAACGCCCCTTCCAGCATGTAGCCGGATAGTCGCGTATCTTTTCCGATGACGACCTTGTGACGATGGTTCCCGTTACGGATCCGATAGGCGAGCGCGCGCCCCAGCTGGAGCGCCATCTCCGCCGTCATCGGATGGACGTTGGCGATGCCGCGGACTCCGTCAGTTCCAAACAGCTTCCTTTCGACCGAACTGTTGCTTTCCACCTTCACTGGGCTCCTCCCCTCCGCCGCGCAAGGTAGCGGCTGTGCCCGAGCGTTGGCAAGCCGACCCCTCGATGATTTTTCGGGCCTCCCTGCGCGCGGCGGGGAACCTGCCATGGTGGCGCCTGGCCGGCCATCCCACGCCCCGGAAAATGGAGGATCCCCGCGGAACGGATCCGAGGGTTGACCTTCTCGTTCTTCGGGCCGAACATGCGCCAGACACCGATGGCGCGCGGCATCGTCCGGCTCCGCCATCCTCCGCGGAGAGATCCACCACCGCGAACGGTCCCAGGAGCATCGACATGGAGATCCAGAAGGAGCTGGCCGAGCGCTCCAGGCCTCGGCCGGACGAGAAGAGCCTCGGCTTCGGTCGCTACTTCACCGATCACATGCTCGTGGCGCGCTACGACGAGGGGAAGGGCTGGCACGAGGCCAAGATCGTTCCCTACGGCCCCCTTCAGATCGACCCGGCGGCGGCCGTCCTGCACTACGGCCAGGAGCTCTTCGAGGGGTTGAAGGCGTACCGCGGCCGGGACGGCAAGGTCCGCCTCTTCCGCCCCGAGGCGAACTGCAAGCGGATGGCCGACGGCGCCGCGCGTCTGTGCATGCCCCCGCTTCCGCCCGAGCAGATGCTCGAGCTCATCGTCGAGCTGGTGAAGGTGGACAAGGACTGGGTGCCGCACAGCCACGGGACGGCGCTCTACATCCGCCCGACCCTGATCGCCACGGAGCCCTTCCTGGGCGTGAGGCCCTCGAAGAGCTACCTCTTCTTCGTCATCCTCTCCCCCGTGGGCGCCTACTACGCGGAGGGCTTCGACCCGGTGAAGATCTGGGTCGAACCCAAGTACTCGCGCGCCGCCAAGGGTGGGCTCGGCGCAGTGAAGGCCGGCGCCAACTACGCGGCGAGCCTGCTCGCCTCGGAGCTCGCCCGGGCGAAGGGCTACGCACAGGTTTTGTGGCTCGACGCCAACGAGCACCGCTGGCTGGAGGAGGTGGGAACGATGAACCTCTTCCTCCGCATCGGCGACGAGGTGGTCACCCCGCCGCTCGGGGGAAGCATCCTCCCCGGCATCACCCGCGACAGCGTGATCCGCCTCCTTCGCCACTGGGGCGTGCCGGTCGACGAGCGTCCCATCTCCATCGACGAGGTGCGGGAGGCGCACGCGCGCAAGACGCTCAAGGAGGTCTTCGGCACGGGGACGGCCGCCGTGATCTCGCCGGTCAAGGAGCTCTGCTACAAGGACGAGACGCTCTTCATCGGCGACGAGATGGGCGAGCTTTCCCGCCGCCTCTACGAGACGATCACCGGGATCCAGTACGGCGAGATCCCCGACCCCTTCGGCTGGACGCGGATCGTCGACTGAGCAGCCGAAGCCGTGGCTGCGCGCCGCCGCCCCGCCTCATTCCTCGGAAAATAGCGTTCCCCCTTCCGACGCCGCGGTCACGGCGTTCGCCAGCCGGACCGCGTCCCGGCAGGCCGCGGCGTCGTGCACCCGGACCACGGAGGCGCCGCCGAGGATGGCGATGGCGACGCTCGCCGCCGTGGCCGCATCGCGAGCGTGCACCGGCTGCCCGGTCACGTGCCCGAGAAATCCCTTCCGGCTCGTGCCCACCAGCACGGGCCGCCCCACCGTGGCGCGAAGGCTGGATAGCTCGCGGAGCAGCAGGAGGTTCTGCCCGAAGTTCTTGCCGAAGCCGAAGCCGGGATCGACGAGGATGCCGTCGGGGCGGACGCCCCGCGAGATGGCCGCGTCGACGAGCTGGCAGAGGGCCTCGGCCACCTCGCCCACCACGTCCTCGTAGTCGGTGTGCTGGGCCATCACGTCCGGCTCGGCGGGCATGTGCATGATGCAGCACGGCGCCCCGGACTCCGCCACGACCCGCGCCAGCTCGTCGTCCTTCAGTCCCCGCACGTCGTTGACCAGGTCGGCGCCCTCCCCCAGCGCCGCACGGGCCACCTCGGCGGACGAGGTATCCACGGAAAGGGCAACGTCCGGAAACTCGCGCCGCAGCAGGCGCACCGCCGGCTCGACCCGCGCCCTCTCCTCTCCGGGATCGACCGGGCGCGCGCCCACGCCGTAGAGCCCCCGGGGGCGCGTCGACTCGCCCCCGACGTCGAGGATCTGCGCCCCTGCCTCGACCAGCTCCTCGGCGCGCCGAAGCAGCGCCTCCGGGGTCAGGTACTTGCCGCCGTCGGAGAACGAATCGGGGGTGACGTTGAGAATCCCCATCACCACCGCCGGCCCCGCACCCACCTCCAGGTCGCGGATCCGGACCACGTCCCGCCGGCCGGCGTTCACGCAGGCGCGGAGTATCTTCCCCCCGCATTCGTCAGCGCCGGCGACGTCGGCGCGCTCCTGCAGCCGCAATCCGAGGAGCCGGAGCTCGGCCAGGCGCCCCGAAAGGATCAGCGCTCCCCGCGTCGTCCCCTCCGTCGGACGCGGCATTCCCGGCGCGCGGACGAGTTCCCGCACCAGCGCGAGCACCGCTTCGGGCAAGCCGGTGACGAGCAGGTGTCCCTGAAGGGCGGAGCTGGCGAGGAGCTGGCGCGCGGGTCCCGGAAATCCCAGCGCGCGGAAAGCCAGATCCAGCGTCTCGGGCGAATCGACGGAGAGGTAACGAACGCGGATCCCCATGGCTCTCACCAAAGCAAAGGCCGGGAAGACCCCGGCCCCGAATTCCATGCTTTCCGCCCGGCGCGCTCAGGCCTTGCCGGGTTCGAGCTTGCCGATCCCCTCCAGCGCGCCGAGCACGGGCGTCTTGCGCTCCTTCTCCTTGGCGTCCTGCGAGGCCGCGCCGGAGGGCGCCGCCGTCGGCGGCTTGGGCTTTTGCAGCGTACCGCCGGCGATCAGGACGTCGAGGTCGGGGCCCTCGAGCGTCTCGTGCTCCATGAGGGCATCGGCGATCCGCATGAGCGTGTCGTAGTTCTCGCCGAGAAGCTTGCGGGCCCGCTCGTACTGCTCGGTGACGATGCGCCGCACCTCCTCGTCGATGTCCCGCGCCGTCTGTTCCGAGTAGTCCGGGGCGTAGCCCATGTCGCGGCCGAGGAAGACCTCGCCCTGCTTCTTGCCGAAGGCCAGGGGACCGAGCTTCTCGCTCATGCCCCACTCGCAGACCATGCTGCGGGCCATGTTGGTGGCCACCTCGATGTCGTTGCCCGCGCCGGTCGTCTGCTGGCCGTCGAAGGCGAGCTCCTCCGCAACCCGACCGCCCATGAGGATGCAGATGCGGTTGAGCGCGTACTCCTTGGTGATGTTGAGGCGATCCTCCGCGGGGATCTGCTGGGTGACGCCCAGCGCGCGGCCGCGCGGGATGATGGTCACCTTGTGCACCGGATCGGTCTCCGGCAGCAGCTTGGCCACCAGCGCGTGGCCGGCCTCGTGAACCGCGGTGGTTCGCTTCTCCTTCTCCGACATCACCAGCGACCGCCGCTCCGAGCCCATCATCACCTTGTCCTTGGCGATCTCGAAGTCGCGCATGCTGACGCGGTCCTGGTTGTTGCGCGCCGCATGGAGCGCCGCCTCGTTCACGAGGTTCTCCAGGTCGGCGCCGGAGAAGCCCGGCGTGCCGCGCGCGATGAGCTCCAGGTCGACGTCGGGCGCGAGCGGCACCTTCCGCGTGTGCACCTTGAGGATCCCCTCCCGACCCTTGACGTCGGGCAGCGGCACCACGATGCGACGGTCGAAGCGGCCCGGCCGCAAGAGCGCCGGGTCGAGGACGTCCGGCCGGTTGGTGGCGGCGATGAGGATCACGCCCTCGTTGGACTCGAAGCCGTCCATCTCCACGAGGAGCTGGTTCAGGGTCTGCTCGCGCTCGTCGTGGCCGCCGCCCAGGCCGGCGCCGCGGTGCCGGCCCACCGCATCGATCTCGTCGATGAAGATGATGCAGGGAGCGTGCTTCTTGCCTTGCTCGAAGAGGTCGCGGACGCGGCTCGCGCCGACGCCGACGAACATCTCCACGAAGTCGGAGCCGGAGATGGAGAAGAAGGGCACGCCCGCCTCGCCGGCCACCGCACGCGCGAGCAAGGTCTTGCCCGTCCCCGGCGGTCCCATCAGCAAGACGCCCTTGGGGATGCGCCCGCCCAGGCGCGTGAACTTCTTGGGGTCCTTGAGGAAGGCGACGATCTCCTCGAGCTCGTCCTTGGACTCGTCGATGCCCGCCACGTCGGCGAAGGTGACCTTGTTCTGCACCTCCGAGAGCAGCTTCGCCCGGGACTTGCCGAAGGCCATGGCCTTCCCCCCGCTGCCCTGGATCTGGCGCATGAAGAGCAAGAAGATCACCAGCAGGAACAGGATCGGGAGCCCCTGCAAGAGGAGCTGGATCCAGACCGAGCCCTGCTCCTCCTTCTCGAACTCGAAGCGGGCCCCGGTCGCGCGCAGCTCCTCGATCAGCTGCTCGGTGGCGGGACCGGACGTGCGATATTCCGTCGCCTCCCCACGCAGGACGTAGGTGTGGGTGTTGCCCTTGATGGTGACGGACTCCACCTCGCCCGATTCCACCTTGGCGAGGTACTCGGAGTAGGCGGTCTCACGGATGTCGGCGCCGCTGTGGTTGAAGAACTGGTAGAAGCTGACGAACATCACGATCAGCACAACCCACAGCAGCACCGTCTTGTAGGATTGTCGCACGAGCTATCGCACCTCTGACCCTCGGCAACGAGGGCCCCTAACGTAACCAAAGAGCCCGCGGCTCCTCAAGCGAAGCGACCCGGGTATGGCCTGGAACGGATGGCCGGGGCGCGACCACCGGTCCCGGCACCTCCCCTAAACGCGCCCTGCGTCGGGATCGTTCCGACGAGCCGCTCGGATCGCCACCGACCCATCCCCTTGGATGCACAACGGGGGGAAAAGTCGTCGGGCTCTGGGCCATCGGAAGGCGAAGTCGACGCCAGGGAGCCTGATGCAGTCACCAGCCTACTGCGGCGACGGATGCGGGGTGGGGAGCGCGCTCGCCCCTCGCTCCTCGACGTGACGAAGGCCACGCCGGCGTCGCTCGTCGCTGCACGAGCGGAGGCTTGCCCAAGCGAGCCAAAAAAGCCGGCAGGCGCAAAGCGCCTCGCCTCCCGCCTCCGCCGCCTCGCGACGGTCGGTTCCTACGACAGGCTCCTAGTCGCGTTCCATGCGCTGTCTGCGGATCGAGAAGATCCGCTGCCGGCAGACGGCCACCCATTCGTCGCAGAGTCGGATCTCCCCGCCCCGCCCCAGAAGCTCGAGGACCTGTTCGATCTGGCGCGCCGTCGGCGGACGCCCGCGCGCCTCCACGATCGCGTCGCGAACCAGGCGCGAGGCCAGCGCCCGGGGCAGGCGGACGAGGCCGCGGGCGTCCCATCCGTCGCCGCGCTGCAGGCGCCTGGACCACCGCGCCGCCCGCCGTGAGAGATAGTCCTCGTCGCGCTGCGCCAGCCGCGCCGCGCGCGCCAGTGCGGCGCTCGCACCGGGGACGGCCGCCTCGAGCGCGGGCAGGACGTCCATGCGGATGCGGTTGCGCACGTAACGCCGGCTGAGGTTGGTCGCATCCTCGATCACGGGGATCCCCGCGTAGCGGACCACCTCCTCCAGCGCCGCCCGACGCACGCCGAGGAAGGGGCGCAGCACCCTCCCTCCCTCGAGGCGCGCCTGCGGCCGGATCGCGCCGAGGCCTCGCAGGCCCGCGCCCTTGGCCAGCCGGTACAGCACCGTCTCGGCCTGGTCGTCGGCGGTATGAGCCGTGAGGATGGGCCGACCCTCGGCCACCCGGGCCAGGGCAGCGTAGCGCGCCTTTCGCGCTGCCGCCTCCACGCCACCCTCGCCCTCGCAGGCCACCCGCAGCACTCGGCCCTCGACGCCCATGGAGCGCGCCACCTCGATGGCGCGACGCGCCTGAGCGCCGGAATCCTCCCGCAGGCCGTGGTCGACGCAGACGGCCTCCACGGCGGGCCGGCGGTGCGGATGGAGGTGACAGAGCGCCCACAGCAGCGCCGCCGAGTCCAGCCCGCCGCTGTAGGCGAGGACCACCCTATCGTCCCGATCGATGCCGAAAGAGCGCAAAGCTGCGGCCAGGTCCTCGAGGACCCGGCGGACGCGAGGCGGGAAGGTTTTTTTCATTAATGGAAGTTTTCCGGTCTATACTTGAGCGTCCCTCGAGGGGATCTTATAATCGGCTCACGTTCCGGGGCGCGGCGCCGAGGCGCCCGGAATGATGGGCGCCGGCCACGGGTTGGGAAGGCGAAACGCGGCTCGCGACGAGTTCGGATCCAGGGGTCCCCCCTCCCCCTCTGGGTCCACCGGGGCCGCCGGGATTCCCCCGGCGGCCCTTTTTTTCTCCCTCACCTCATTCCTGGAAGCACGTGGCGTTGGAGATCTGCCCTTCGCGGAAAAGGGCAGAGGAACCCGGCCGGAACTGGGGCGTCGCCGACCAGATCACGTCGCCGACGTACCAGGTGTCACACGGCGAGCCGAGCACCGTCACCGGCGTGAAGCCCACGGAGGAGAAGTCGAATTCCTCGCCCTTGATGAAGAGCCGAACGCTGGCCTCCACCGGATCCAGGCAGTGGCCCGCACCCGGCTCGTAATGCGAGCAAACCTGTTCCGCCCCGCATCCCGCGACCCCGCTGCAAGCAGGCTTGCCCGCGCGCGACCTTCCGTCGCGCTGCACGTGAACGAGGATGGAGTAGATCTGGCCCGCTTCCGGTCCGTTGAGGAGCGCCGTCTCCACCATTCGCGCGCCCTTGTCGTCCACCGCCAGACGCGGGCTGGTGAGCGGCGGGTTCGCTCCCCAGTTCAGGTTCTTGTTGTCCCAGTAGAAGTCCTCCACCCCGAAGATCCCCTCGACTCCCGCGCCGCGAACGAGGTGGATGTCGAGATCCACGTCCCGGGCGCCGGGCCACCGGATCTCGATGCCGATATCGGTCTGCGGCTCCACCCAGAACTCGACCAGGGCCGGGTTCCCCTCCGCGTCGGCCGTCGCGACCTGACCGACGGAGTCCTCCACCTCGAGGCGCAGGCGGTAGGAGCCGATGGTATCGGCCTGGAAGACCGCCTCGAAGTCGTCCTCCCCGGGCTCGACCCGGTATTCGAAACCGTCGTCGCTTTCGACGATCCAGGTCAGCTTCACGTCCTCGCCGTCTTCCGGATCGCCGCTGCAGCCTTCCCGGACGCGAGCGTCGAAAACCAGGCTGTCGCCCGGATTGACCACCACGCGCGCCCCGGGCGCAAAGGGGATCCGCTCCCCGTTCCAGGTGAGGGCCTCGCGCGCGCGCACGCAGGCCTGCGGCGGCTCGTTGGGAACCACGTTCGCCTTGACGGGGAAGCGGATCTCCGGCTGCGACCCGTCCGAGGATCGGATCACGAGAACGGTCTCGACCGGCTGGATCAGGTCCTCCGGAGGATGCAAGGTGAGCACGAAGCCCGCCGAGGAGAGCCCGGCGATGGTCTGACTCAAATCCTTGCGCGGGAGCCGAAAGCCCCAGGCCTCCGCCTGCTCGGGATCCTCGAACTGCACCGATTCCAGCTCGAGCGCCTTCCGGCCCAGGTTGGTCACCGTGATCCGCGCGTTCTCGGCAGTCCCCTCCACCACGTTGCCCATGTCGAGGGGCTCGGGCGCCACCACCAGCGTCCTCGCGCAGCGCTGGGGATCCGCCTGAGTGGCCGCCAGACAGCCTTCCACGCGGATGGCCGAATCGATCCCGGTGCCGGTCAGCTCCACCTCCACCGACGGCTGCTGCCGATCGTTGGAATGGATGACCAGCGCGGCCTTCAGCACTCCGACCTTCTTCGGCCGAAAGCTGACGGTGATCGGCGCGCGGTCGCCGCCCGCGACGCGCAGCGTCTGGTCCTCGACGAAGAAGTGCTCCGCCCCCTCGCCGACGATCTCCACGCCCTCGACCTCCAGGATGGCGGCCGTCAGGGAGCGAACGTAGACGGACTGCTCCAGGCTGTCGTCCACCGGGAGTTCGCCGAACTGGAGGACCTCGATGGGCGCCTCCGCCTCGTCCTCGACCTGGATCTTCGGCGGCACGCGATGCACCGGGTCGGGGTCGCTACAACCGAAGCCACCGAGGAGAAAAAGGGCGACGTAAATGCTCGCGCGAGAACGCATGGCCTACCCTCTTGCCGTGTCGGCGCCATTCTAGGTTGGCCGCCGAGCGGCGAGCAAACGGTACCGGCCCGCTTCCGCTCGCGTCTCAATCGAGGGAAATTGACAAATTGCGCCCGATGTGTGGAATCATGCGAGCATCCACAGCCCAGGGAGAGGTCGGATGGCTGGCAGCGACAAGAGAAAGCAGAGCCTCTACTTCCCGGAGGACATGCTCCGGGAGATCCAGGCGGAGGCGAACCGGCAGGATCGCTCCCTCTCCTGGATCGTCCAGCAGGCATGGAAGATCGCCCGCTCGGAGATCGCCCGCTTCCCGTCGGTCAACGACGTGATCGGGGGAGAGGTCCCTCTTCCCGACCCGAAAGAGGAACAGGGCACCTGAGCCGGAAGCTTCAACGGCGGGGTGGCAGGCGCAGGATCTCCCGGGCCTGGTCCGGGACCGCGACCGGTCGCCCCGCCTTTTGCGCCAGCTCGGCCACCCGGGCGACGAGTTCGTACGACCCCTTGGCGAGGACACCCTTGGCCACGTAGAGGTTGTCCTCCAGGCCAACCCGAACGTTGCCGCCCCGGGCGATGGCGACTTCGGCCAGCGGGAGTTCGTGACGGCCGATCCCCGCCACCGACCAGGTCGACCCCTCGGGCAGCCGCGAGCGCAAGAAATCCACGACCGCCTCGCTGGCGCCCAGCGCGCCCGGAACTCCCAGCACGAAGTCGAAATGCGCAGGGAACGACAGAAGGCCCTCGCGCTCGAGCGCGTAGGCCTCGTCGATCATCCCCGCGTCGAAGACCTCGATCTCGGGAACGATCCCCGCCTCCCGGATCCGTCGAGCCATCTCCCGCACCAGCGGGCGCGGATTCCAGAAGACGTCGTCGCCGAAGTTCACCGTCCCCGTGGTCAGGGTGGCCATCTCCGGCTTGGCCGCGCCCTGCAGCGAAAGCGGCTGCGCCCTCTCCTCCGCGCTCATCCCCACCGCGCCACCGGTGGAGACCTGGCAGATCAGGTCGGGCGCCAGCTCGCGGATGAGGAGGATGGTCCGCTCGAAGAGCTCGGCGCTCTGCGAGGGGGTCCCGTCCGGCTCGCGAACGTGCAGGTGCACCATCGCCGCACCGGCATCGCGGCAGCGCTTCGCCTCCTCGGCGATCTCTTCCGGCGTGATGGGCAGATAAGGCGTGTGCTCGCGGGTGACCTCCGCACCGACGAGCGCCGCGGTGATGATGACGGGAGTCTGGCTCATGGCCGCCTTTTGCCAGGCCGCCTCGCCCTGTGCAAGCCGCGGCCGGAGTGGTAAAGCGCCAGGAGCCTGTTGCGCCTCGCGACGGTCGATTGCCGCACAGGTCCCTACCGACCCTGGAGGTGAACGATGCCCATCGGCGAGAAGGTGATGTTGCGCGTGCGGATGAGCCAGGCCGACGCGCACTACGGAGGTAACCTCGTGGACGGCGCCCGCATGCTGGCGCTCTTTGGCGACGTGGCGACCGAGCTTCTCATTCGCCACGACGGAGACGAGGGCCTCTTTCGCGCCTACGACAGCGTGGAATTCCTCGCACCGGTCTACGCGGGTGACTACATCGAGGCCGAAGGGGAGATCGTCGAGGTCGGCAAGACCTCGCGGAAGATGCGCTTCGAGGCACGCAAGGTGATCCGTCCGCTGCCCGGCAGCGACTCCGCCTGCGAGGTACTCGACGAACCGATCGTCGTGTGCCGCGCCAGCGGCACCTGCGTCGTGCCCCTGGAGAAGCAGCGCTTCCAGACTTGATCGGCGAAGCGCGGCGCGTCGCGACGAATCGGGGGCGCCGCGCGGAACCGGCCGCCGATCCTGGCCGTGCGCTCGCGCTCCATCGTTCGGCCGAGCACGAGGACGGGCTCGCCATTGATCACGTCCTCGAGATGGAGGGCCTCCGAGCCCGCCACGACGGTGATCGCGTAGGGGATGGCGACGTCCGGGACAGAATCGCAACCATCCCTGCGAGCCACCTCTGCCGAGGAATCACCGCACTCCTCCTTCCGCGACCGCGCTACGGTCGCCCCCGACCACGCGGCCGCTTCGCTCAGGGTGTCCCGCGGAGCTGCACCCGGTGCTCGAAAAGATGCCACGTCCGCAGGGACCAGCGAAAGCAGGCTTCAGCGGCGGGAGAGGACGGCCTGATAGAGGTAGTTGGCGACGTCGGAGGGCAGCGTGCCGGGGCCGAAACCGGCGTCGAAACCGAGCTCGAGGGCGGTCTTGTGGTCGATGCGGGGCCCCCCGAGCAGGAGGATGAAGCGGTCTCGCAGCCCGCGCCGGCGCAGCAAGTCCACCAGCTGCGCCGAGTTGTCCTTGTGAATGCCGCGCTGGGTCACCACCTGCGAGACGAGAATGGCGTCCGCGTTCACCTCCAGGGCCCGGGCGACGATCTCCTCGTTGGGCACCTGCGACCCCATGTTGATCGCCTCGAACATGCGGTAGCGCTCGAGGCCGTAATCGCCGCGATAGCCCTTCATGTTCATGATGGCGTCGATGCCCACCGAGTGCGCATCCGTCCCGGTGCAGCCACCCACCACCACGAGCTTGCGGCCGATGTTGGTCTCGATGGCCGCGTCGAGCTCGTCCATCGAGAGCTTCTCCACCTTGACCTCGGGGACCTCGATGGCGTCGAAATCGATGGCGAGCTGGGTCTTCACGTAGGCGACGAAGAAGGCATGGCCCTCGCCGGCTTCCTCCATGTGCGCGACGAGGACGTCCACGAACCCCTGCTTCTCCAGGAGGAGGCGCGCGGCCTCGCGAGCACGGTTGGAAGGAGGAACGGGAAGGACGAAGGAAACCTGTATGACACCGTCGTCCTGGCGATCGCCGTAGGGCCGAACGAGCCTTCTCGTCGCGGTGTTCGGGTTCATCATTGGACCTCCGCCCGGGGAACGCGGCGGCCGTCGGGGAGGATCACGCCGGTCTTCTCTTCGAGCAGGTCGAGGATCGGATTGAAGTAATCAGGGCCCTTCTCCACCACCCCGTCGAGGCCCTTGCCCCCGAGTTCGGGGCGGCGGATGTCCGCAAAGCGGCCGAGCGCGATGGCCTCGAAAAGCCCCCTCTCCGCGGTCTCCTCCAGGAGCTCGAGGACCTTGGCAAAGGTCTCCCGCTGCCGCTGCGCGATCCGACCGTCGGGACGGATCTGCATCTCGTCGCCCAAGTAGGAGGCAGCGCGATAGATGTAATCGGCCATCTTCAGCGCGGCGAAGCGATCCATCAGCATCGGATTGTGGATCGCCTCGGTGGGCATCCCCAGGAGCTGAATGGTCTGATCGGTCCACGCCGCCACCAGGTCGCACATCGCGTCGTACGCATGGGCGAAGAAGATGTCTCCGTTCTTGTGCTTCGTCGGCGGCATGTACTTGAGGGGATGTCTCGGGAAACAGCCGCGAACGAGATAGGCCTGCGCCAGCTCCCAGAGCAGCGTATCCGGATACTCGGGATTCATCTCCATCGCCAGCCCGAGGCCGATGAGTTCGTCCGGGATGCCGGCCCGGTGCGCGAATGCCTCGTTGATGAACTGCGAGGCGATGACCGTATGCGCGGCCTCGTAGGCGTCGGCGGTGGTGATGTAGTTGTCCTCGCCGGTGTTGATGAGGATCTCCGCGAACGCGCAGATGCGGCGCGAGAAATACTGGTCGATCATCGTGCGCCGCGGATTGATGTCGCGGAAGAGGATGCCGTACATGGCGTCGTTGAGCAGGTAGTCGAGCCGCTCCCACGCCGCCATGAAGGCGATCTCCGGCATGCAGAGGCCGGAGCTGTAGTTGACGAGGCGGATGTAGCGTCCCAGGCGGCGCGACTCCTCGTCTAGCGCCTCCCGCATGATGCGGAAATTCTCCTGGGTGGCATAGGTGCCGCCAAAACCCTCGGTGGTCGGGCCGTAGGGTACGTAATCGAGAAGCGACTGCGCCGTGGAGCGAATCACCGCGATGATGTCGGCGCCCACCTGTGCCGCGCTCTTGGCCTGCAGAACGTCGTCGTAGATGTTGCCGGTGGCGACGATGACGTACTTGAGCGGTCCCGCCTCGGAGGACTTCTCCGCGAGCTCGCTCGCCAACGCCTTTCGCGCCTCGATCCGACGCGCGAGCTCGTCGAGCGCCTGGTGCGCCTCGACGCGCATCTCCTCGCGGATCGCGGCCTCCTCCTCCGCAGGCAGCGGGCGGCGAAGCTCCTCGTCGGGAAGGGCCACCAGCCGCTCGATCATCTCCGCGGGAGAACGACCGCCCAGCCGCATCGCCCGCCCCATCCAGTAGGCCGCGCCGCGGCTCAGGACGCCGGCGCGGTGCAGCCGGTCGACCATGACGTTGGCCAGCGGCACGCCGCCTCCGCCGACGCCGGAGATGCCGAAGAAGCGCAGCACCGCCCGCTCGGTGGCCACGGTGGTATGGCGCTCGATGAACGCCATCGCGGAGGCCGTGATCTTCCACGCGAGCTCTCGCGCGCGCTCGATCTGCTCCAAAGAGACGAAGATCTGCGGCCCCAGGGTGCGCTTTTCGGGCCGGGGAATGGTCTTGACTATCGGTGCGGTTGCCATGGAGCCGGGAAATATGCATTCCTCGCCTGCGCCTCGCAAGCGAACGGCTCCTCGGAGGACGGAATGTTGCGACGAGCCCTCGGCATTCTCGCGGTCGACGCGCTGGTTCTGATCGGGATCGGCTTCCACCTGAGGGAGACGAACCCGGCCTGGGCCCATGGCCTGTTCTGGGGCGTTCCCGGCGGTCTGATCTGCGCCATTTCCGCGGTGGGGCTCGCCTATTGGGCCGAGCGGCGGAAGATGAGCATCAAGCAAGCGCTCGCCGTCCTCGTCGCCGGGATGCTCTTTCGGATGTTCTTTCTCGCCGCGTGGACGCTCGTCGCCGTCCTGCTCGGCGGGGCGCATGCCCTGGCCTACCTGGCGGGGTTCGGCGGCGTCTACCTCGTCGGGCAGGGGCTCGAGATCTGGCTGCTCGCCCGCCTGGGAAAGCGCTCGGGGGACGGTCTCGTTCGAACCTCCTGAGCCGGCGGCGCCGATCGTGCCCACCTAGATCGGCATGTACCCCTCCGAGATCCGCGCGCACTTCCTCGAAGGCCACCGCCGCCTCCGCCGCCTCCTCGGCGAGGCCCTCGACCTCGCCCGCCGGGTGCGGGCGGGGGAGCGGGCGCTCGCCGGGCGGCTCGTCGACATGGCCGAGCGGATCACGGGAATGGTCTTCCGCCTGATCGACGAGGAGGAGGACCTGCTCCCACCCGCCCTGCTTCAAGCGGACGCCTGGGGCGAGGTCCGCGTCGAGCGCATGTATCGCTACCACCGTCAATGGCGCTCGGCCGTGCTCTCCCTCCTCCGCCAGGTCCACGGACGAAGGCTACCGCCCGCTCGCCTGGCGGAGGAGCTGGAGGAGCTGGTGGAGGAACTCGAGCAGGGCCTATGCCGCGCCGAGCGGACGCTGCTTCACCCGGATGTCCTCCGCGACGACCCGATCGTCATCGGGCAGATCGACGGTTAGGCGTACCGGCTCTCGAAATGGCGCCGCAGGGAGGCGTGGCGGCGCAAGAGGTCGAGCGTGAGCTCGGCGTGGCCCTGCGCGTAGCCGTTGCCGATCAGCAGCTCGGCATCCTTGCCCACGCCCTCGGCGCCGAGGGCGGCGGCGGTGAAGCTGGTGGCAGTGGAGAAGAAGATCACCCTCCCCCGCTCCCGCACCGAGAGAATCGCCGCCATCTCGGTACGTGGCACGTTGGAGCAATTCACCACCACGTCGCACAGCCGCCCCGAGGTATGCTCCCGCACGGCCCGGAGCACCTCCACCGGCCGCGTGGCGTCGGCCACGAGGCCCTCGTCCGCCAGACCGAGCGAGATCGCCGTCTCCACCGCCTGGGCCGAGACGTCGCTGGCGATCACGCGCGCCCCCTTGTCGCGCGCCATGGCGCAGCAAAGGAGTCCGCTCTTGCCGGCGCCGAGGACGAGGACCGTCTGTCCGGCCTCCACGTACCGGTCGACCAGGGCGGGAGCGCCGCAGACGTCGAGCGCCGCCAGCGCCAGGGTCTCCGGCATGTCGTCGGGCAAGCGCGCCCATACCCCGCTGGCGAAGAGGATGGCGTGGCCCCGCACGTCCACGCGATCGATCGCCGGATGAACGGCGAGGATCTCCTCGAGCGCCAGGGGCGTGAGGGTGAGCGAGACGAGGGTGGCGATGCGATCGCCGGGATGGAGGACGCCGCGCGCCGGATGGTCCTCCCCCATCTCGCGCACCCGGCCGATGAGCATGCCGCCCGATCCGGTCACCGGGTTGTGCATCTTTCCCCGCTCCCGGACGATGCGGCGAATGGTCTCCGCGATCCGCTGCGGATCGCCTCCCGCCTCGGTGGAGATCTGGCGGAAGGAGGCCGCGTCGATGTTGAGGTGATCGACGTCGATCACCATCTCGTCGCTGCGACCGGGCAGGGAAGGATCGAGCACGTCCGCCGCCTGAGGAAGCGAGCCCTTCGGCGAGACGACGCGCCCCAGGCCGTAGGGGTCGAGGATCTTCGTCATCTGGGGTTCTCAGCTATTGGTCGAGGGTGAAATCGGATTCGGAGAAGCGACGGCGCCCTGCGGCCGCGAGGGCGTTGCGGGCGCCGGGTTGAGATCCGCGAGGTTCCCCACCGCGCGCATCAGGTCGAGCGGGATGGGGATGATCACGCGGTTGCCGGAGGTGGCGATCTCCACCAGCGTCTGCAGGTAGCGCAGATGCAGGGTCGCCGGGTTCTGGGTCATGATCTTCGCCGCCTCGGCGAGCCGCTCGGCGGCCTGGTACTCGCCCTCCGCGGAGATGATCTTGGCGCGCCGCTCACGCTCCGCCTCGGCCTGCCGGGCGATGGCCCGTTGCATGTCCGCGGGGATGTCGATGTGCTTGACCTCCACGTTGGAGACCTTCACGCCCCACGGGTCGGTATGGGCGTCGAGCACCTGCTGTAGCTCGTGATTGACGCGCTCGCGGTTGGCGAGAAGCTCGTCGAGCTCCACCTGGCCGAGGATCGCCCGCAGCGTGGTCTGGGCGAGCTGGGAGGTGGCGTAGAGGTAGTCCTCCACCTGCAGCACCGCCTTGTCCGCCTGGACCACGCGGAAGTAGACGACGGCGTTGACCTTGACGGAGACGTTGTCGCGGGTGATCACGTCCTGCGGCGGCACGTCCCGCGCCACGGTGCGCATGTCGACGATGACCATGCGCTCGATGAAGGGGATGATCCAGCGGAAGCCGCCGCGCTTGACCCCCGCGAAGCGCCCGAGGCGGAAGACGACGCCGTTTTCGTACTCGTTGACGATCCGGACGCCGGAAAGAAAGAAGAAAAACAGGATACCGAAGGCGATGAGCAGTCCCATGCCCGAAGCGCTCATGAGGCTTTCTCCACGTAAAGGGTGAGACCTTCCACCCGACGGACCACGACGTCCTCCCCCTCTGCGATCGGCTGCTCGGAGCGCGCGTTCCATCGCTCCCCGAAGACGAAGACGGTCCCGCTTCGGGAGTCGATGGGCGAAAGCGCGCGCCCCTTCTTCCCGATCAGGCCGAGGTCGCCCACCTGGTGCTGGAGGTTTCGGGTCTGGGCCGCGCGCACGAGGAGGTAGACCGCGCCTCCGCCGAGGATCAGGGCGATCGGAAGAAGAAATTCCCAGGACACCGCAAAGGTCGGCTCCACGAACCACTCCGGATCGAAGCGGTCCACCAGCAGAAAGCCGCCGAGGATGAGCAGGCCCACGCCGGCCGCTCCCAGCAGACCGCTGGCCACGAAGAACTCGGCGACGATCATCCCCAACCCCGCCAGGAGCAAAAGGACGCCGCCCGCCTGGATGGGCAGAGCCGAAAGGGAAAGGAGCGCCAGGACAAACGAGACGCCCCCGACGAGCCCGGGAACGATCGCCCCCGGATTGGCCAGCTCGATCGCCAGCCCCAGGCCGCCGACGAGCAGGAGGATGTAGGCGATCGCCGGGTTGGCCAGCCAGTGCACGAAGGCCTGGCGCATCGTGGGATTCAGGCGCTCGACGCGGGCCCCCCGCGTGACGAGGATGCGCTCACCTCCCGGAAGCTTCACCGTCCGGCCGTCGACCTTGTCGAGGAGATCCTCCACCGAGGTGGCGATCAGGTCCACCACGCCGAGAGCGACGGCGCGGTCGTCGGGAACGCTGGCGCTCTCGCGCACCGCCTCCACCGCCCAGTCCACGTTGCGCCCCCGCTGGCGGGCGATGGCCTCGGCGAAGGCGGCTGTATCGTTGACCACCTTCTCGGCCATGTGCTGGCCGCCCACCTCCGGGTCCTGGCCAGAAGGTCCCATCACCGGATGCGCCGCGCCGATGTTGGTGCCCGGCGCCATGGCCGCCACGTTCGCCGCCAGGGTGACGAAGACGCCGGCGCTCCCCGCGCGCGCCCCGGAGGGCCCCACCCAGACCAGCACGGGAACGGGCGAACCCAGAAACTCCCGAACGATGTCGCGCGTGGCCTCCAGCGCACCGCCGGGCGTGTCCACGCGCACGACCAGCGCCTCGTAGCGCCGTTCCGCGGCGATGCGCACGCAGTCGGCCAGATAGGCCGCCATCCCCGAATCCACCGTTCCCGTCAGCTCGCAGAGAGCCACGGTGTGCAGCGCACCCTCCTGCGCACCGCCGCCGGCGGCGCAGACCAGGACCGCGGCCATCACGGGGAGGAGAACTCGACGATCTTTCGTCCGGATGTCCACCATCTCACTCATCGTACCTGCCGGGACCTCGCGCAGGGCGAGATTTCCGGACGGGCGTCTCGAGCCCCAGCCGCTTCATGACCATCTGCAGGTCCTCCCACGCCTTGCGTTTTTCGTGCGGGCTGCGAAGCAGATAGGCGGGGTGGAAGGTGGGGAGGAGGTCGATGCCTCGATAGCGGTGCCAGCGGCCCCGCAGCCGGCTGATCGGCTCGGCGGTCTGCAGCAGCGTCTGGGCGGCGAACTTGCCCAGCGTGACGATCACCTCGGGACCGATGGCCTCGAGCTGACGCACGAGGAAGGGCGAGCAAGCCGCGATCTCGTCGGGCTCGGGGTTCCGATTTCCGGGAGGGCGGCACTTGACCACGTTGCAGACGTAGACCTCCTCGCGCCGAAGCCCCATCGCCTCGATCATCCGTGTGAGCAGCTCCCCCGCCGCTCCGACGAAAGGAAGGCCCCGCGCGTCCTCCTCGGCCCCCGGCCCCTCGCCCACGAAGACCAGCCGCGCGCGCGGGTTTCCGGATCCGAAGACGAGGTTCGTGCGACCGCGGCAGAGCTTGCACCGCCGGCAATCGCCGATCTCCTGCCGGAGCGTTTCGAGAACGCGCTCCGGGTGCTGGGGCCGCGAAACGGGCGGTGGCGACGCCGGCTCCGCCCCTGGGAGCGCCAGGCTCGCGGAAGCCGCCGGCACGGAAGGCGTCGGGCCCTCGGAAGGAGCCCCCTCGTTCGCTCTTGCCGGAGCCCTCGGCGGGGCTTCGCCAGCGGCCGCTGGCGTCGACCGAGTCGTGGAATCGAGCTCGGAAAGGACTCCGGGAAGCGGAAACTCCCGCTCGCCGCGCGCCGCCGCCCATCGCGCATGGCGGGCCAGCTCCCGGGCGATCTCCGCCAGTTCGTCCCGAACGTCCCTCATCCGGCCTTGCCCTCGAAAAGGCGAAGGACGCGGTCGAGGATGGCGTCCGCGATCTCGCGCTTGGCCCGAAGGGGAAGGACCTCGTTCGGCTCCCCCTCCGAGATCAGCGTGACGGCGTTGGCGCGGGCGCCGAAACCTCCCTCCCCCTCCGCACCAACCTGGTTGGCCACGACCAGGTCGAGCCTCTTTTCGCGGAGCTTTCGAGCGGCGTTCTCGACCAGGTTCTCCGTCTCGGCGGCGAATCCGACCAGGATCGGACGGCTGGGCAGGTCGTGTACCCGCCGGGAGACGGTGGCGAGCACGTCGGGGGTGGGCACGAGGTCGAGGCTGGCGGGAGCATCCGTCTTCTTCACTTTCTGCTGCTCGTAGCGCGCCGGCTTCTGATCCGCCACCGCAGCGGCGGCGATGAAGGCGTCGGCGCCCTCCACCGCATCCAGCGCCGCCTCCAGCATCTCGTCGGCGGAGACCACGCGCACGGTGCGGACGCCCGGAGGGTCGGCCAGCTCCGTTGGCCCGCTGATCAGGACCACCTCTGCCCCCCGATCGCGGGCCGCCCGCGCCAGGGCATGCCCCATCCGTCCCGTGGAGGGATTGCTCAGGAAGCGAACCGGATCGAGATGCTCCCGCGTCGGGCCCGAGGTCACCACCACCTTTCGCCCGCGGAAATCCTTCGGGGCCAGAACGCCCCGCGCCGCCTCGAGGATCTCCCAGGGCTCGACCAGGCGGCCGAAGCCCACGTCGCCGTCGGCCAGCAGTCCGCTGGCGGGCCCCACGAAGTGGTAGCGGCCGTAACCGCGAAGGATCCCCACGTTGCGCTGGACCGCCGGGTTCTCCCACATGGCCACGTTCATCGCCGGCGCCACGAGGATGGGGCAGCGGGCGGCGAGGACCGTGGTGGTCACCGGGCAGTCCGCCATGCCATGCGCGAGTCGGGCGATGACGTCGGCAGTCGCCGGCGCCACCACCACCAGGTCCGCGCGCCGCGCCAGGTCGAGATGGCCGAAGAACATGTCCTGTTGGGGTGCGAGCACGTCGGTGAGGACCGGGGCCCCCGTCAGCGCCCCCACCGTCAGCGGGCCGATGAAGCGGGTCGCCGCTTCCGTCATGGCGGCGCGGACCTCGGCGCCCTCGTGGACGAAGAGGCGCAGCGCCTGGCAGGCCTTGAAGGCGGCGATCCCGCCGGAAAAGCCCCAGGCGATCTTCCGCCCGCGAAAGCCTCCCTCGATCTCGTGACCTTCCGTCATGGCGCCTAGAATAGCCGGTGATCGCGACAGGTGCGGGGAAACATCGAGTTCTTTGGACGAGTAGAGGAAGGGTTGATGCACCGAACCAGACGATTCCCCCTCATCGCAACGCTCCTCGCCCTCGCCTGCAGCTCCCCCTCAGACGATCGCCCGCCCGAGGTGGCAGAGATCCGTCTCGACTCGGAGAACCTCGAGGTCGTCGTGGGCAAGCCGGTCAAGATCGAGGCGCAGGCCCTCGACCGCTTCGGTCGCGAGGTCCGCGGGGCCCTCGCCTTCGCCTCGCCGGACCCCGAGATCGCCACGGTGGACTCGCGCGGTTGGGTGCATGGTCACAGCCCCGGCCAGACCGAGGTGGCGATCACCGCGGGCGATCGGGAGGCGCGCGTGGCGGTGCGGGTTCGCCGTCCCGTCCACCGCGTGGAGATCCTTCCCGCCGAGCCCGTCCTCCTCGAAGACGACACGCTGCAGCTCGAGGCGGAGGGACTGGATATCGACGGCCTTCGGGTCGAAGGCGATTTCGCCCCGCGCTGGAGATCGGATGCTCCCCTCGTTGCCCGCGTCAGCGAGACCGGCGAGGTCCGAGGCATCGCCCCCGGCCTCGCCCGCATCGAGGTCGTTCTGGCCGAGGGTCATGCCGAGGTGCAGGTGGAGGTACGGCCGCGCGCCCACCGGATCACCCTCCGCGCCGCGCGGACGGAGCTGCTCGTCGGCGAGGACGTGCTGGTGCGCGTCGAGGTGCACGACCGCCGCGGCGAAAAG
This sequence comes from Pseudomonadota bacterium, assembly GCA_003242475.1. Taxonomy (GTDB): domain Bacteria; phylum Myxococcota; class Myxococcia; order Myxococcales; family Vulgatibacteraceae; genus ZC4RG40. The sequence goes on along the minus strand of QGUN01000008.1, from coordinate 18,119 downwards.
CTTCACGACCGCCCCATCGCGTGGTCCACCAGCGATTCCGAGGTGGCCACCGTGGACGCTGCGGGCCGCGTCCGCGCCCTTGCACCGGGCGAGTGCCTCGTCCATGCCGAGGCCGACGGGGTGACGAGTACCCTCGGAATCCGGGTCCTGCCCCGCGTCCACACCCTCGAGATCGCTGCGGACCTGACCGCGATCTACGAGACGGGCATCGCCCGCTGGACGGCACTCGCCTACGACGAGGCCGGCAACCTCCTCACCGACCGCAACCTCGTCTGGACCTCCTCCGACCCGGGCGTCGCTTCCGTGCACAGCCTGAACGGGACCGTCGTCGGCATCGCCCCGGGCGAGGCGACCATCTTCGTTCGCGCCGACGAAGCCGAGGCCGCGGCGACCATCCGAGTCCACCCACGGCCGCTTGCCGAGATCCTCTCGCCTGCCGATCTGCGCGAGGAGCCGGGCCACGAGGTCCAGCTCGAATACGTCTTCGAGGCCGATGATCCCCTGCCCATCGAGTGGCGCACCAGCGATCCGGCCGTGGCGCGCCCGGCGGAGGCCGGGAAGGTGGAGATCGTCGGCCTGGGCAAGGCGACGGTCACGCTCGCCTCGGGCGGCATCGAGCTCGCCTTCCCCGTCACCGGCTCGCTGCGCTTCCGGTCGATCGCGGTCGGCGACGACTTCGCCTGCGGGATCACCAGGCGGGACCGCGTCTGGTGCTGGGGCAACAACGCCGTCGGCCAGCTCGGAAGCGGTGCCGCCGGCGGGTCGAGCCACATCCCCGTCCGCGTCGCGCTCGACTCCGAGGCCGTGCCGGTGACCATCGCCGCCGGTTCCCACCACGCCTGCGTGCTCCTGGACGACGGGGAGGCGCACTGCTGGGGAGACAACCGCAGCGGGGAGCTGGGAACGCCTGCCGACGTGCCCTTTTCCGCCGTTCCGGTCCCCGCCGCCCCTGGCTCGCGCTTCGTCGCGCTCGCCGCCGGGCACCGCCCCTCGGTGGATACCCTCGACGACGAGGGCGCGCATACCTGCGGCCTGACCGTCGATTCCCGACTCCTCTGCTGGGGCAACAATCGCGTCGGCCAGCTGGGCGACGGCAGCCGGCAGAGCACCTCTTTACCGGTGGAGCCTGCGGGCGGCCACGCTTTCGTCCGCGTGGCCGCGGGCGCCGGCTTCACCTGCGCCATCGACGAGGAGGGTGCGCTCTACTGCTGGGGAGAAGGTCCGCTCGGAACGCCCCTCGCCATCGACGACCGGTCGATGCAGCGTTCCGACGTGCCACGGATCGCCCACCATTCCGTGCCCGCCGCACCGCCCGGCCCCGTGCCCATCCCGATCTGCGGGGAGAAGAGCGAGGAGTGGCCCAATGGCACCGGGATCCCCTACGCGGAGGTATCGGCCGGCTGGCGCCACGCCTGCGCCATCACGCCCGACAACCGGGTTTTCTGCTGGGGGGCGAACATCGGTGACGCGCTGAGCAACTCCGGCTACGACATCCACGGCATCTGCGCGGGCTTCTTGCCCGTCCGCGCCCCGAGCTCCCCCACCGTCCTGGTCGAAGTCCTCGTCCATCTCGTCTCGCCGGGCAGCACCGCCACCTGTGCGATCGACCCCGAAGGCCAGGCGATCTGCTGGGGGCGCGTCTTCGGTTCGAGAGGAGAGTTCGAACTCTGCAGCCAGCCGAACAACCACTATCCGGTTGCCCTGCCGGTGGACGAGCGTGTCCTCGCCGTCGAGCTGGGCAGCGCCTATTGCGAGGACTTCGCCTGCCTCCTCGGCGAGTCGGGCATCGTCCGCTGCCATGGCTACAACCTCGACGGTCGGGCGGGCCAGCCGGCGTCGGTGGTGGTGGAGGTGCCAACGCCGCTCTTCCCCGACGGCTAGGGCGGACGCCGCATGCGGGCCTGCGAGCGGCGTCCTCGCTCCTCCCTCGCCTCACGTAGGTTGGACTACGCTCGGCTCGGTCGTCGCTGCGGTTGCCGCTCTCGGCTGCCGCCTGCGGCGCCCGCAGCCACGTTGTCCGTTTCGCCGCGGACGGGGCTGCGGCCGGCGTGCTCGCCTCGCGCTCGCTTCGGCTGCGGTGTGCCCGCTTCGTGAGAGCGGGGGCTCGCGCCCGGCTTTTCCTTGACCTTCGTGGACGGGGGCGGGGATTCTCGGCCCATGCGACTGCCGGACGCCACCGAGGGCGAGCGGCGGAGGATCGCGAGCGCACCGGCCTTCACCGTCCTCCTCGTCGCCTTCGTCCTGCACTTCACCCTCGGCTCCCAGGTCCAGCGCGCGAACCTGCCCACCGGGATCGCCTACGGGCAAATCCTCTTCTTCTTCGCCATCCCCTGGATGACCGTCGTCGCCCTCGGGCTCGGACCGCGCTCCTTTCTCGCCCTCGCATGGCCGAGGGCGCGGACCTGGCCTTGGATCCTCCTCGCCTCCGCGGCGGGCTTCTTCCTCGCGGGCGGGCTGAACTCGCTCAACCAGTGGCTGGTCGGTCCGGAAGTCGCCCGCTTCTTCGACAGCACCCGCATCCTCCGCGACCGTCCCTTCGCAGAACAGCTCGCGATCGCCCTGGGCGTCACCCTCCTGGCTCCGCTCGGCGAGGAGGTCCTCTTCCGCGGCTACTTCCTGCGCGTGCTTCGGGCACGGTACGGGACGGTATCGGCGCTACTGCTGACGAGCGCCGTCTTCGCCGCGATGCACCTCAACCCCGCCTCCTTCCTCGCCCTCCTCGCCCTCGGCCTGCTCTTCGGCCTGCTGCGTATGGCGAGCGGCTCGCTCGTTCCGGCGCTGGTCGGCCATGCCGTTCAAAACGGTCTGACGGCCGCCGCCGTCCTCCTGGGCATCTCCGATCCGGAGACGGCGCCGATCGACCCGCTCCTCGCACTCGCCACGGTGGCGGTCGCGGCGCCCGCCACCTGGGTGGCCATCGGCGCGATCCGGCGGTCGGGAGAGGCGGAGATGATGGAACCGACCATCCCCGCTGGCGAGCCGGTGCGCTTTCGGCTCGACCGGCTCCGGACCCGGATCTGGGTCTGGGTGGCCGCGATCGCTGCGGTGGGGACGGCGATCGTTTTCACCTAGCCGCATGCCCGAGTGGCGACGGGCCTCCGACAAAAAAACCGCGCCGCCGCGGGCGCTTCGCTGCACCCGCGGCGGGCTTTCTTGGGGAGGTCGCGGAGGAGGGGAAGCCTCGTGGACTTCCGCGGCATCCACGAGGCAGCGGAGGTTCCGGGGCCTCCGCCGGTGGGAGAGGTTTCGGCCCTCAGGGCCGTGACCCGCGAACGGAGCCGCTGCTCGACAGCCCGCGGGCCCCCGGAATCGGCGGGCATACTCATAGCGTTGGACGGTTCCGACCGCCCGCTCATTCAACGGTCGAGCGGGCGAGCGATTCCCCGGTTCCGTGATTTTTCTGCAGGGGTGAAGCTCGCCTTACCGACAGGGCGCCATCCGGCTGCGCAGAAAGTCCGGTGGCAGCACGCCCGCGGAAAGCGGAAGCGCCCTTCCCTCGCGCCAGGCGGAGAGAGAGCCGTCGGCTTCGAGCCGCCGGTAGACGAGCTCCTCCACCCAGAAGCCGGCGTCCGGGTGGGTGCAGCTCCTCCTGGCCCGGAAGATCCCGCGGAAAAAGAGCGATTCCGCGCCGGAAGACGACGCAGCCCTCCAGACCGCGGCCTCGTAGACGTCGACCGCGCCCGCTTCGAGATGGCGGACCGAGAAGATCGGGATCTCCACGGGCTGGTCGCGAGAGGGGATCTCGACGATCAGGTGGCGTTCGTACCCCCCTCCTTCGAAGGCGGCGCAACCCACCCCGCGCTCGCGCCAGAGGAGCGGCCGTTCCCCCGCGGTGGTCCGCAGCGCCCCCAGCAGGCGCACGTCGAGGTGGCACCTTCGACCGCGGTCCACCACGGGCCGGAATCGCCGTCGTGCCACCGGCTCCTCGCTGCCTGCCGCGTGGACCTCCAGCACGTGCTCGTCGTCGCGGGCGGCGTAGAGCGCCACCGTCTCCGGCGCCCCGTCGAGATCCAGGTCGGCGAGGATCGAGCCGAGCAGCGTCCTTCCGGCGGCGCGCGCCTCCGCCAGCGCCGTGCTGCCCACCGGCCGGAATAGGGGCGGCCCTTCGCCGCTCAGCCAGAGCTGCGATCCCGACGGCGCCGGGTAGTCCGATGCCCGCGGGATGGGACCGTCGTCCGGGAGATCGGAAGACAGGACGGCTCCCGGCTCGAGCCGCGGCTCCGCGGGCGGCTCGTAGACGGGCCAGGGCTGGCGCCGCTCCGCGACGCAGGCCAGAAGCAACGCACATGCACCGAGCCAGAGCAGGCTCCGGATCCGCATGCTCTCTCGCTCCCCTTGCTCCCCCTCGACCTGCCTGCTATTTCGCAGCCGCCATCGATCCATCACCGCTCGGCGTCGCGGCGACGGCCGACCGGGTCGGAGGTTTTCCCGTGATCGTCGGAGTTCCCAAGGAAATCAAGGTTCACGAGTACCGGGTGGGCATGGTCCCCGCCTTCGTCCGCGCCCTCACCTCGCGCGGCCACGAGGTCCTGGTGGAGAAGGGAGCGGGTGCTGGCTCCTTCATCTCCGACGAGGAGTACGTGGCGGCGGGAGCGCGCATCGTCCCCACCGCCGAAGACGTCTGGAAGAACGCCGAGCTGATCGTCAAGGTCAAGGAGCCCATCGAGCCCGAGTACGAGCGGATCCAGCCGCGGCAGGCCATCTACACCTTCTTCCACCTGGCGGCGGTTCCCGACCTCGCCCAGGTCCTCGTGGAAAAGAAGGTGACGGCCATCGCCTACGAGACCATCCAGCTCCCCAACGGTTCGCTACCCCTCCTGCGGCCGATGTCGGAGGTGGCCGGTCGGCTGGCGGTTCAGGCCGGAGCTGCGTGCCTGACCCGCGAGCGCGGGGGCAAGGGCATCCTCCTCGGTGGCGTCCCCGGCGTGCGGCGGGCGCGCGTGACCATCATCGGGGGCGGCACGGTGGGAACCAACGCCGCCAAGATGGCGGTCGGCCTCGGCGCCGAGGTCACCATCCTCGACACCAACCTCGAGCGGCTGGTCTATCTCGACGACATCTTCGGCGGACGGGTCACCACCCTCTTCTCCGATCCGGTCAACATCCACAACTCGGTCGTCCGCTCCGACCTCGTCGTGGGAGCGGTCCTCATCCCCGGGGCAGCGGCCCCCAAGCTCGTGACCGAGGAGATGATCCGTCAGATGGAGCCGGGTTCGGTGGTGGTCGACGTGGCCGTCGACCAGGGCGGCTGCATCGAAACCTGCCGCCCCACCACCCACGAGAACCCCACCTTCGTCCGCCACGGCGTGGTCCATTACTGTGTGGCGAACATGCCGGGCGCGGTCGCCCAGACCTCGACCTACGCGCTCAACAACGCCACCCAGCCGTATGGCGTCAAGCTGGTCACCATGGGGGTCGAGGAGGCGATCCGCAGCGACCGCGCTCTCGCCCTCGGCGTCAATACCTACGGTGGGAAGGTGACCTACAAGGCGGTCGCGGATTCGCTGAATCTGCCGTACGTGCCGCTCGAACAGGCCATGGGCTGAGACGGACGCCGGAGCGGGCCTGCGCCGCCCGTGCTCGCAGCCTCGACGAATTCAGGGGGCGCAACGAGCGCCCCCTTTCGTCGTTTCGAACGGAAGTTTCGTCCGCCGCACCGGTACTCTCCTTCGTGCATCCCAGAAATGAAGTCCGGGATGCGCCCCCACCCGGCTTTCTCGCGGCTCCTGGAGCGGGCACTCGGGGACGGACCGCCGGGAATACGACCGGCTGGGCAAGTGTTTGGCCGCGTGAAGTGGTTATCGTTGTGGTGAGGGCCAGGAGATCCCGACCGCGACGAGGAGCCGTGAGGACCGGGGGCGAAGGAGAAGCGCCGTGTTCGACTTCCGCCACGACAACGCGACCCGGAAGGAATTCGAGGAGCTGACGCTGCCTCACCTCGACACGCTGTACTCCGCCGCGCTCCGCCTCACCAAGAACGAACGCGACGCGGAGGATCTCGTTCAGGACACCTTCCTGCGTGCCTACCGCTTCTTCGACAAGTTCGAGCGAGGCACCAACATCAAGGCCTGGCTCTTCCGGATCCTGACCAACACCTTCATCAACCGCTATCGCCGCAGCGTCAAGGAGAGGAGCATCATCGAGGGCTCGGAGAAAGAGGCCGTTCAGGAGCGATTCGTGAGCCGCCGGGCGAGCGAATATGCTGCGAACCCGGAGCAGTACCTCCTCGACCGGCTCCTGTCCGACGACGTGCTGCGCGCGATCGACGAGCTTCCGATCGACTTTCGCCTGGTGGTGATCCTGGCCGACCTCCAGGACTTCTCCTACAACGAGATCGCCGAGATCGTGGGCTGCCCGGTGGGAACGGTGATGAGCCGCCTGTACCGGGGCCGAAAGCTCCTCCAGAAGAAGCTGAGGGACTATGCCCTCGAATCGGGCGTGATCTCGGAGGAGGCCATCGAGGCGGCCATGATGACCAGGAAGGAGCGCGAGGCCGCCGGGCTGACCGATCTGACGGAGTATCGACGTCGGCGCTCCTCGTCGTAAGATGTCCCCATTTCTGGCTGGCGTGAGGAGCGAGGTAGAGCGCGCATGGACTGCAGCGAGATCGAACGTCTTCTCCCCGTCTACGCCGATGGAGAATTCGATGGCAGCGAGTGCGCAGCAACCGAGCTGCACCTGCTCGAATGCCGGTCATGCCGCCAGAAGGTGGACGAACAGATCGCCTTTCGGAACTTCATCCGCAGCCACGCTGGTGCGGTGACCCCCGCCCCGGAATCCCTGCGGTTGCGGGTGAAGCGCTCCATCGCCCAGCAGCGCGCCATCGACAACCTGCGGAGATTCGCGGCCTACTCGGCCGTCGCTGCCGGCCTGGCGGTGGTGGCCACGGCGGGCTACGTGGCGAAGGACGGGCGCCCGCCGCCCAAGCCCCTGGAGCTGGTGGTCGACGCGGTGGACAAGCACGCTCGCGCCTTGCCCTTGGAAGTGACCCCCGCCGCGGGTGACGTCGAATCGTGGTTCCGCGGAAAGGTGAACTTCAACGTTCGCGCCCCCGTTTTCGACGTCCCCGGGGCGCCGCGACTCCAGGGCGCGCGCCTCGCCAACGTGGGCGACCGGGAGGCCGCCTACTTCGTCTATGGCGAGGAGAGTTCGCCCCGCCGCATGACCCTCCTCCTCTTCCCCGGCGACGACCTCGACATCCCCGAAGGCGACCAGCGCATCCTCCTCGCCAACGAACGCGGTTACAACGTCGCCCTGTGGCGCAAGCAGGGCATCGTCTATTCGCTCGTCTCGGATCTCGACGAACGGGACATCCGCCAGCTCGTCTCCAAGGTCGCGAACCGTTGATTCTTTGACTTGGCGGAGGGCGGCGTCTACAACGCTGCCGAAATGCGTGTCCTGATCATCGACAGCGACGCGGCCTTCGTCCGCGAGGCGAAGAAGACGCTCGGGGAACGGGGAGTCGAGGCTCAGATCGTCGAGGACGGGGTGGCCGGAATGGACCAGGCCCGGGCCGGCAGGCCCGACGCGATCGTCCTGGCCGTCGAACTCGGGGACCGACCCCAGGCCGGTTACTCCATCTGCAACCGCATCAAGAAGGACGACGAGCTCAAGGACATCCCCCTCCTCCTCGTCTCGTCTCTGGCCACCGAGGAGATCTTCGAGCAGCACCGTCGGCTCAAGACCCGAGCCGATCGCTACCTTCGCAAACCGGTCTCGATGGAGGCCTTCCTCTCCACCCTGGAGGAGATGGTCCCCGGCCTGCTGGCCACGGACGCGCCGAACCCGGAGGCAACTCGTACGGCGCGCTTCGCCTGGACCGGCCTCGATCTCGAGGAGCTGGAGACGACGGCCGACCCGGCCGACGAACCGCTCTTTGCCGACGCGCCCGCCCCGAGCGGCGACGACGAGGACCTGAACCTCGACGACCTCCTCGTCCCCTTCGATGGCGTCGAAGAGCGGGAGGAACCCTCGAAACGTCCGGCGCCGGCTCCGATGGCGACTCCGGCCCTCGCCGCGGCAGCCGCGGCGGCTCCCGCGCCAGCCCTCGCCACCGCGTCTGCACCGCAGGCTTCCCTCCGCCCGGATCCGCGACTCGAAAAGGAGCTCGAAAGCCTGAGGGCAGAGCGTGACGAGCTCCGCCGCAAGCTCGAGGTGATCATCGCCGAGCGCGACGAGGCGCAGGCCGCGCGCGCAGCCGCCGAGGAAAAGCTCCGCGATGCCAGCGCCGCGAAGGAGGCGGCAGAGCGCAAGGTGGAGGAGCTGCGGAAGCTGGCCCAGAGCGCCGGGGCCCTCCAGGAACGACTGGAGGAACTGCGCGAGGCGCTCAGCGCCCGGGAGGCGGAGATCCTCCGCTACCGCAAGCGGCTCGAACAGATCGAGCAGGTGCGCCAGCGCACCCAGAAGGCGCTGGCCGTGGCTGGCGAACTGCTGCAGAGCATCCGCCTCGAGCCGGAACGTTGAGGCGGCAAACCGCCCGCGAACCGACTCGCCGCCGCGCCCGCGCGCTTTCCACCTCGCATCCGCAACAGCAGGTTGGTGACTGCAACAGGCCCCTAGCGCTGCTTCTTGATCAAGATGCTGCGGGCGGCGGCCTGGACCACGTGCGGCACGTTCTTGTTCGTGCGCAGGTCCTTGAGGTCCTTCTCCCGCAGGTGAGGGACCAGGCGCAGCGCGATGCCCGGCGGCGTCTTGGGGTTCTTCACCAGGTTGACTTTCACCTGGTAGAGCTTGAGCCACTCGCGGTTGGTGGCGATCTCGCGGATCACCTCCTCGTGCACCGTGCGCGACTGGCTCAGCGCGACGATCTCCGACTCGGTGATCCGGGGGCTCTGCAGCGCCGCCAGACAAACGAGCTTGTTGGTATCGCGCAGGAGGAGCGTGCGCGCCTCCTTGTTCCCCAGCGTCGCCAGCTTGATCTTCTCGGCGACCGACATCTTGAGGATGCGCCTGGCGAGCGTCTCTCGCCGCTCCTCCTGCAGCCCCTCTCCCTCCTCGCGATCGGCGGCCAGCTCCTCGTGGGCCTCGGCCAGGAGCTCTTCCGCCGTCTCCGCCTTCTCCGCCGGGGCCTCGCCGAAGACGCGGCGAAAGGCCTCCCGCAGCGCCGGCACCTCGTCGCGGCGGATGCCGGAGCGAACGGCGAAGTCGGCGATCCCGTCGCGAACGGCGGCGGAGAGGTTGGGATTTTCGAGCAGGCCGAGAAGGTACTCCTCGCAGCGCAGCAGGCGAAGCTGGTTTTGGGCGAGAAGCTCCGCCACCTTCCGACCGCATCGCGAGGCCACCCGCGCGAGCGCCTCGTCCGGCGTGGAGGAGTTGAGGGCGAGCAGCTCCAGGTAGCGCTCGCTCTCCGCCACGTGGTCGACGATCCAGCCGAGGACCTCGCGCGGCGCGTCCGCGTCGCGAAGCGCCGCGGCGGCGATCTTGTCGGGGAGATTCCGCGCCGTCTCCACGGCCTGGTCGCGGACACCCTCGTCGGGATCCTGGGCCAGAAGGTAGAGGAGCGTGAGAGCGTCGGTGGGCGATGCGGGCACGAGGAGGCGCGCCGCCATCATCCGCAGCGGAGGTGGCGTGCTCGCGTCCACGTGCTTGTGCAGCGTGGGGGGCAGGCGCGAGGCCAGGGTCGAACTCATCGGTTCCGCTCCCAGATCAGCCGGAGCCCCTCGAGCGTGAGGAACTCGTCCACCTCGGAGATCCGCTCGGATACCTCGGCGAGGAGTCGGGCGAGACCGCCGGTGGCCACCACGCGATCCACCGGCTCGCCGAGCTCTCGCTCGATGCGGGAGCAGAGGCCGTCGACCATGGCCGCGTAGCCGTGAACGATGCCGGCGCGCATGGAGGCCACCGTGTTGCGGCCGAGGACGCTGCGCGGCGGAGCCAGGTCGACGCGCGGCAGGCGCGACGCGCGCTGGCTGAGGGCCGCCACGGAGATCTCCACGCCGGGAGCGATGACACCGCCGAGGTACTCGCCCTCGCGGGAGATCACCTCCAGCGTGGTGGCCGTGCCGAAGTCCACCACGATCAGCGAGCCGGGCCAGCGGTGGTAGGCAGCGACCGCGTTGACGATCCGGTCCGCTCCCACCTCCCGCGGATCGTCGTAGAGGATGCGCATCCCCGTCTTGACCCCCGGCCCCACGAAGAAGGGCGCGACGCCGAAATAGCTCTTCCCCATCGCCTCGAGGGCGCGATGGAGGGGCGGCACCACCGAGGAGACGGCGACGGCGTCGACGGCCGAAGGCTCGATCCGCCGATGCGAGAGCGCGAGCTGGATGTGAAGGCCCCACTCGTCCGCGGTCCGCTCGCGCTGCGTGGAGAGGCGGAAGTGATCGAGCAGGCGCTCGCCCTCGAAGACGCCGACCACGGTGTTGGTATTGCCCACGTCCAGTGCCAGCAGCATGCGATCCTCACTCGATGCGCCGCAGCGTGACGAGATCGCCGGAGAGGAAGCGCTCTCGCCCGCCTCCGTCGATCTCCACCCATAGCGCGCCTTCCCCGTCCACGTCGACGGCCACGCCCTCGACCATCCGCTCCGGCTCGGCCAGCCGAACCCTCGCGCCCACGGTGGAGCTGAGCTCGAGGTAGCGCTGCCGGATCGGATCGAAGCCCTCGCGCTGCAGCCGATCCACCTGCGCCCACAGCGCCTCGAGGATGCGCCGCAAGACCTCGTCTCGACCCGGCCGAATTCCGAGCTCCGCCTGGAGCGTCGTCGCCCGGGCCGCGACCTCCGGGCCGAGCGCGCAGAGATCACCTTCCAGATTCACCCCGATCCCCGCCACCGCGAAGTCCACGTTCTCCCCGCGGGCGGAGAGCTCGAGGAGGATCCCGCAGATCTTGCGGCCGCTCACCTCCACGTCGTTGGGCCATTTGATCCGCGCGTCGGCGCCGAAGGAGCGCAGCGCCTCCGCCACGGCCACGGCACAGACCGCCACCAGCCGTGGCGCCCGCGCGGCGGGCATGTCAGGCCGCAGGATCACGGAGAGGAAGAGATTCTGTCCCGACAGGCCGATCCAGGAGCGCCCTCGCCTTCCCCGCCCCGCGGTCTGGACGTCCGCCACCACCGCCTCGAAATGCCCGGCCCCCGCACGGGCGAGTCGGCGCGCCTCCTCGTTGGTGGAGTCCACCTCCTGGCGGTGATGCACGACGAAGCGCGGCCGCATCACTCGAGTTCGAGCGAGATGTCCACCGCCCGAGCCTGGTGGGTGATCGCCCCCGCGCTGACGAAGTTCGCACCGGTACGGGCGAGGCGCGGGAGCCGCTCCAGGTTGACGCCGCCCGAGATCTCGATCAGCGCCCGCCCCGCCACTCGGCGCACCGCTTCGGCGATCGCCTCGTCGCTCATGTTGTCGAGGAGGATCACGTCGGCGCCGGCCGCGGCTGCCCGCTCCGCCTCGTCGGGCGTCCGCACCTCGATCTCCACCTTCGTCAGCGCCGGAGCGCGGGCGCGAGCCCGGGCGATGGCTTCCTCGATGGAGCCGACCGCGGCCAGGTGGTTGTCCTTGATGAGCACGCCGTCGTAGAGGCCAAGGCGGTGATTCATGGCGCCACCCGCGCGAACCGCGGCCTTCTCCAGCACGCGATGCCCGGGGATGGTCTTGCGGGTATCGAGCAGGCGCAACTGGGTCCCCGCGAGCGCGTCCACCCACTGCCGGGTCAGGGTGGCGATGCCGCAAAGGCGCTGCAGGAAGTTCAGCGCCGTGCGCTCGGCGGTGAGGATGGCGCGGACGGGCCCGCGGACCTCGCCGAAGACGTGGCCCGCCTCGACCACCCTCCCCTCCTCCACGAAAAAGCGAACTTCGCAGCGCGGGTCGACCTTGAGAAAGGTGCGGCCAGCAGGTTCCAACCCTGCCACCACCATCCACTGCTTGCACAGGAAGGTGGCGCGGCCCATCTGGTCGGAGGGGACGAGCGCCTCGGTGGTGAGGTCGCCGGGCCCCACGTCCTCGGCCAGCGCGAGCTCGATCAGCCGGTCGAGAAGGTCCATCTCAGCCCTCCGCCGAAAGCATGGAGATGTTCTCCCGGATCCGCTGCAGCCGGCCCTCCTGCTCGGCGGCAAGCGCCCGGTCCTTTTCCACCACCTCGGCGGGCGCCCGGGCGAGGAAGCGCTCGTTGGAGAGACGCGCCTGCAGCTTCGAGAGCTCGGCGGCGAGCTTCTCCTCCTCCTTGCGCAGCTTGGCCACGAGCTCCTCGCGGTTGACGACGCCCTCCAGCGCGATGCGGAATTCGATCCCCTTCACGAAACCGGAGGGGCTCCGCTCGGGCCAGGCCTCCGACCGCGGCGCGGCGCGCCGCACCTTCGCCAGCCGGCCGAGCCAGAAGACCCGGTCGCGCAGCCAGGCGGTGGTCTCCTCGTCCGCGTCGAAGAACACCTCGATCTCCGCACCCTCGGGGATGGAGAGGTCGACGCGCAGCGAGCGGATCGCCTGCACCCAGGCGATCAGCGTGTCGAAGCGCTGCGCCGCCTCGTCCTCGACGAGATCCGGATCCGGCCGCGGGTAGTCGGCGATCATGATCGAATCCGGATCGCCCTCCGCGCGCGGCAGCTTCTGCCAGATCTCCTCGGTGACGAAGGGCATGAAGGGATGCAAGAGTCGCAGGCTGCCATCGAGAACGTCGCGCAGCACCCGGGCCGAGACCGCCTTCTCCTCCTCCGTTCCGTCGTAGAGGCGCGGCTTGACCAGCTCGATGTACCAGTCACAGAGCTCGTGCCAGATGAACTGGTAGACCCGCGAGGTCGCCTCGTTGAAACGGAAGGCTTCCAGCGCCTCGAGCGTCTCCGCCACGGCGCGGTGATAACGGCTGACGATCCAGCGATCGGCGTCGCTCCACTTCGCCGGCTCGGGGGCAGCCTTCATGTCCGCGCGGTCCAGGTGCAAGAGCGCGAACCGAGCCGCGTTCCAGATCTTGTTGGCAAAGGCCTTGTAGCCGGCCACGCGCTCCAGCGAGAGCTTGATGTCCCGCCCCTGCGCCGTCATCGCCGCGAGCGTGAAGCGCAGCGCGTCCGCACCGTATTTTTCCGTGACCTCCAGGGGATCGATCACGTTCCCCTTGGTCTTGGACATCTTCTCGCCCTTCTCGTCCCGCACCATGGGGTGGAGGTAGACGGTGCGGAACGGGACCTCCCCCATGAAGTGCAGGCCCATCATCATCATCCGGGCGACCCAGAAGAAGATGATGTCGAAGCCGGTCTCCAGGACCGTCGTCGGGTAGAAGGTGCGCAGCGCCTGGGTGTCGTCGGGCCAGCCCAGCGTGGAGAAGGGCCAGAGCCCCGAGGAGAACCAGGTGTCGAGGACGTCCTCGTCCTGCACGAGCTCCGTCGAGCCACACGTGGCGCAGGCCTCGGGGTCCTGGCGCGTGACGGTGACGTGGCCGTCGGGGCAGTAGAAGGCGGGGATGCGGTGACCCCACCAGAGCTGGCGGCTGATGCACCAGTCGCGGATATCCCGCATCCAGGCCATGTAGGTATTGGTCCACTGCTCGGGGATGAAGACCGTATCACCCCGCTCCACCGCCTCGATGGCAGGCCTGGCCAGCGGCTCGATCTTCACGAACCACTGCAGGGAGAGGTAGGGCTCGACCACGGTACCGCAGCGCTGGCAGCGGCCCAGCGCCATCACGTGCGGCCGGGTCCCGCGCGCCAGGCCGAGCTTTCCGAGCTCCTCCTTGACCGCCTTGCGGGCCTCGAAGCGGTCCATGCCCGCGAACCGCCCCGCCGCCTCGTTGAGCGTGCCGTCGGGGTTGAGGACGTTCTTCATCGGCAGCCCGTGGCGCTTGCCCACCTCGAAGTCGTTGAAGTCGTGGGCCGGCGTGATCTTCACCGCGCCGGTGCCGAACTCGGGGTCGACGAGGATCGCATCGGCGACGATGGGGATCTCCTCGCCGGTGAAGGGGTGGCGAACCGTCTTGCCGATGAGATGGCGATAGCGCTCGTCGTCGGGGTGCACGGCCACGGCGGTATCGCCGAGCATCGTCTCGGGCCGCGTGGTGGCCACCACGATCTCGCCCGAACCGTCGGAGAGCGGGTATGCGAATTCGAAAAGCTCGCCCTGCGCCCCCTCCTCGTGGTCGACCTCCAGGTCGGAGAGCGCCGTGCGATCCTTCGGGCACCAGTTGATCAGGCGGTTGGCCCGATAGATCAGCCCCTCCTCCCAGAGGCGGACGAAGGCCTCGCGGACCGCGCGCGACAGCCCCTCGTCGAGGGTGAAGCGCTCGCGGGCCCAGTCGAGGCTGGCACCGAGGACCTGGAACTGCTCGGTGATGCGGCTGCCGTACTTCGCCTTCCAGGCCCAGACCCGCTCGAGGAATTTCTCCCGCCCGAGGTCGTGACGGCTCAGGCCCTCCTTCGCCACAAGCTCCCGCTCCACGATCATCTGCGTGGCGATCCCCGCGTGATCGGTGCCCGGAAGCCAGAGGGCGTTGTAGCCGCTCATCCTCTTCCACCGGATCAGAATGTCCTGCAGGGTCACGAAGACCGCGTGGCCCATGTGCAGGGAGCCGGTGATGTTCGGCGGCGGGATGACGATGCAGTAGGGCGGCTTGTCGGAGACGTCCTGCGCGGCGAAGTAGCCCCGCTCCTTCCAGAAGGAGTACCAGCGCGACTCGACCTCGGAAGGCTCGTAGGCCTTGGGAAGCGAAGCTCGATCGGAAGCCATGCGGGGAGATAAAGGGGAGCCGCGAAAGAAGGTCAAGCTCCCTTTTGCTCCCGCTCCTTGGCCAGCCTCTCCACGTGCTCGCGGATGATCGTCTCCGCGAGCTCGGGCACGACCTCCCAGGCGATCCGCTCGAGAAGCTCGCGCGAGATCTGCGCCACGGCCTCCCGCAGCAAGGCCTCGTCCACCGCGGGCTTCGCGCCCGGCGCGGCCGCCGGAGCCGCCGGCGCAGCAGGCGCCGCGGCCGGGGTCGAGGAGGGAGCGGCCGTCGCGGCGGGACGCTCGATCATCTCCTCCTCGTCGAGGACGACCTCCTCCTCGACCGTGAGCTCGGAGAGGTCGGGCGCCGGATCGAAGCGGCCCGCCTCGCGCCCGACCGCCGGCCCGCCCAGCGCCACGTCGGAAGCGCGTAGGATGCGCGGCTCGGCGGGCGCGGAAGGCGCGGAGGGAGGCGCTGCCGGAGGTCGCGCCGCGGCCGGAGGCGGCACCCCCGGAGCGGCCGGCGGCATGCCCGCGGCTGCCGGAGGCGGAACCGCCGGCGCGCGCGCGACCGGCCGCGAGGGCGGAGGCGGCGCACCCCAGGGAGGAGCCGCCCGAGGCGGCTGGGGCGCCGTGGCCCCGAGCGGCGGACGCGTCGGCGTCGCGGCCGGGCGCGGTGGAGGCGGCAGGTTGGAGCCCGGCGCCGATGGGGGTGTCATCCGGGGTCCCGGCGGAGCCGCGGGCGGCCGCGCGCCCGGCCCCGCGGCGAACGGAGGCGGTGGCGGCGCGGAGCGAGCCGTGCGCGGCGGTGGCGGGGGCGGAACCGGCTGCGAGACGCTCGGCGGCGATCGCCGCGGCGGCGGAGGCGGCGCCGACGGCGGCCGCGGGGGCGCGGCCTCGGGAGCGCGGGCACCCGCAGCTTGTCCTCGCATCAGCGCCTGGACCTTCTCGATCAGCTGACCGCTCTCGAAGGGCTTGGTCAGATGATCGTCCGCGCCGACTTCCCGCGCCTTCGCCTCGTCGAAGGGCTCGAAGGTGCCGGACAGGAGCAGGACGGGGATATGACGCGTGGCCGGGTCCGACTTGAGCGCGCGGCAGACCTCGTAGCCGTCCTTGCCCGGCATGACCGTGTCGGCGATGACGAGTCCGGGCTGAAGCTCCCTGGCCTTGGCGATCGCCTCCTCTCCGCTGGAGACCGCCGCCACCGTGATCCCCGTGTTGGCCAGGGAGAGGGCGACCACCTTCTGCATGGTGATCGAATCGTCGGCTAGAAGCAGCGTCAGGCCCATCCTGTCTCCCGGATTCGTTCGTCCGGGCTGATCCTCCACATCGATCCGTGATTGTCAATTTCGGGGCTTGCCCCGGCGCGCCGGATCGCTCTTAGAATGCGCGGATGCTGAACACCGACAAGACCCGTAAGCTGAATGCGCTCCTATCGCGCGCCGACGAGCTGATCGAGGAGGGCCACCTGAGGGAGGCACTGGAGGTCGCGCGGAAGGCGCGCGACCTCGACCCCAGGCCCGAGGTCCTCTGCCTGGAAGGAGGGCTGCTCGCCGAGCTCGGTGAGGTCGAGGGGGCCATCTCCGTCTTCGAGAGCGTCCTCGATCGGGATCGCGACAACCTGGAGGCCATGGGCGCCCTCGCCGACCTCCTCATCTACGGGGGCTCGGGAGAACCGGAAGAGGTGGAGCGCGGCCTCGCCCTCTGCCGGAGGGCGATGAAGCTCGCCCGCGGCGACGAGGAGCTACAGGCCGAGCTCTCCCTCCTCGAGGGGATCGCCCTCTCCGGCCTTGGTGCCTACGCGGAGGCGCTCGGCTCTCTCGAGCGCGCCCAGAAGGTCCTCGGCGAAGACCCGGAGCTTCTGCAGGAGCTCGGCATCGTCCTCTTCCACCTCTGGCGCTTCGACGACGCCCGGAAGGTCTTCGAGCGGCTCCTCGAGCGCGAGCCGCATGCGGCGCACGCGCTGCACTACATGGGCGTTCTCGAGGAGCGGCGCGGCAACCGCGACAGGGCCGACGAATTCTTCCGCCGCGCCCACGAGACCGATCCCGAGACGATCCCCCTTCCCTACCGCATCTCCCCGGAGGAGTTCGACCGCCTGGTCGAGGAGGCGATCTCCGAGCTTCCGGGGAAGGTGCGGCGCTACCTCTCCAACGTGGCCATCGCGGTGGAGGACTACCCGCAGGAGAGCCAGTTCGGCGGCGACGAGACGGTGACGCCTTCCGTGCTCGGCGTCTTCACCGGCAGTCCGCTCGGGGAAAAGGGAACCTTCGACCCCTGGTCCCACTTCCCCAACAACATCATCCTCTTCCAGCGCAACCTGGAGAACTCGGTCGGCTCGCGCGAGGAGCTGGTCGAGGAGATCGGCATCACCCTGCTGCACGAGGTCGGTCACTTCCTCGGGCTCGACGAGGACGAGCTGCGCGAGCGCGACCTCGACTGATGCGCTGCCCCCGCGCCGAGGCCGTGGGGCCGGCGGGAGCGCATGCACTCGCCGCCTCGCCACGCATGGCGCCCTGCCCGCCCGGAGGGCCGCCGGGCGCGTTCGGCGTGCTCGCCGCCGCATGAAAAGAAGGGCCGGGTCGAACGACCCGGCCCTTTTGCATGCGCGCAGGGCGCGACTTACTCGCCCGCGGCGAGGGCGCCGACCTCCTCCGCCTCGGCCGCCGTCTCCACCACGATGTCCAGGTGCGAGTAGGCCTTCAGGCCCGTGCCAGCGGGGATCAGGCGGCCCATGATGACGTTCTCCTTGAGGCCGCGGAGGTAGTCGATCTTCCCCGCCAGCGCCGCCTCGGTGAGCACCTTGGTCGTCTCCTGGAACGACGAGGCGGAGATGAAGGACTCGGTGGAGAGCGACGCCTTGGTGATGCCGAGGAGCAGCGGCTCCGCGGTGGCCGGCTGGCCGCCCTCGGCGACCACCCGCGCGTTCTCCTCGTCGAAGATGTGCTTCTCCACCTGCTCGTCCACCAGGAAGGCGGTGTCGCCGGGATCGGTGACCCGCACCTTGCGCAGCATCTGGCGGATGATGACCTCGATGTGCTTGTCGTTGATCTTGACGCCCTGCAGCCGGTAGACCTCCTGGATCTCGTCCAGCAGGAAGGCCGCCAGCTCCTTCGGCCCGAGCACGCGCAGGATGTCGTGCGGGTTCGGCGCGCCGTCCATCAGCGGCTCGCCCGCGCGGACGCGGTCGCCCTGGTGGACGGTGATGTGCTTGCCCTTGGGGATCAGGTACTCGCGCGCCAGCGAGGGCTCGAGCTTGCCGTCCACCTCGGGCGTGACGATGACCTTGCGCTTGCCCTTGGTGTCCCTGCCGAAGGAGACCACGCCGTCGATCTCGGTGATGATGGCGTACTCCTTGGGCTTGCGCGCCTCGAAGAGCTCCGCCACGCGAGGCAGACCACCGGTGATGTCCTTGGTCTTGGTGGTCTCGCGCGGGATCTTGGCGATGACCTCGCCGGGCCCGATCTCGTCGCCATCGTTGACGCCGATGTTGGCGCC
>QGUN01000106.1 GCA_003242475.1 Pseudomonadota bacterium | reverse complement strand
CGCCCGCGGCGAGCAGATCATCCTGCACGCCGCCGAGCCCACCCAGCGCATCCGCCTCGTCTTCGAGCAGTTCGGCACCACCACCATCCGCCTCCTCGACCGTTACGGCCTCCTCTCCCCCCGCGTCCTCCTCTCCCACGCGCTCTACGTCGACGAAGAAGAGCAGCAGCTCCTCGCCCGCTACGGCGTCCCGGTCATCAGCTCGCCCACCGCCGAGATGAAACTCTCCGACGGCGTCGCGCCCATCACCGACTACCTCGCCCTCGGCATCCCCGTCGCACTCGGCACCGACTGCGCCGTATGCAACAACAGCAACGACATGTTCCGCGAGATGCGCCAGCTCGGCCTCGTCCAGAAGCTCCGCCGCGGCGCCGACGCCATGCCCGCGGAGCAGATCTTGCGCGCCGCCACCTCCGGTGGCGCACGCGCGCTCGGGGCCACCGGCAGGTTCGGCACCCTCGCCGAGGGGGCGGCGGCCGACCTGATCCTCGTCGACACCGCCAACCCCCGCCTCCAGCCGCTCGTGCACCGCGACGGCTACTCGAACGTCGTGGCCAACCTCGTCTACGCCGCCACCGGCCAGGACGTCACCGACGTCATGATCCGCGGACGATGGGTGGTGCGGGAACGCAGGCTTCTCACCGCCGATGCCGACGCACTCTGGGAAGACCTGGCACGCGCCGCCACCGCCCTCTACGACCAGATCCTGTGAGCCCATGAGTTCCAGCGCACCCAAGACCTCCGGTCGCACAGCACGGCGTACCACCAGACGGGCCCGCAGAGAGCGACTGCCCGTCATGCCGATCCGCACCACCATCGTCTTCCCGACGGGCGTCATCGGGATGCAGATCGGCATGCCCGTCACCCTCGACATGCTCGCCGCCAACCCCGCCGAGAGCCTGGTCGTCGCGCTCGTCGTCGCGCCCGGCGGGCCCGACGCCCCGATCGATCCCAACTCCCTCAAGAAGATCGGCGTCGCGGCCCGCGTCTCCGACCGGCTCAACCTCCCCGGCGGCACCGTCCAGGCGACCGTCCAGGGCCTCCACCGCATTCGCCTGGTCGAGGTCGAGCGCGTCGACGGCTACTTCGTCGCCGAGGTCGAGCCGGTCCAGGAAACGCCCGCCCCCGAGGACGTCGCGCAGAACTTGATCGCACGCATCCTGACCGCCCTCGAGGCGCTGGCCGGCCAGGTCGAGCGCATCTCCGCCGAAACCCCCGCCATCCTGCGCATGAACGTGACCGACCCGGGCCGCTTCGCCGACCTGGTCGCCACCCTCGCCAACTTCAGCGTGGCGAGCAAGGATGCCGTGCTCCAGCAGTTGGACATCGGCCAGCGCCTGGCTTACGTGCTCGAAGAGCTCGAGGCGCAGCTCCGCCGCGTGCGGGAGGTGCAGGAGGCCCACGGCGCCGCCGAGGAAAAACAGGCCCGCGCCCCCACCTCCGCCGCCGATCGCGCCGCCGAGCTCCGGCAGAAGATCAAGCTGCTCCAGGCCGAGCTGGGCGAGGTCGACCCCGTCGAACGCGAAGCGATCGAGCTGCTCCGCAGGCTCGAAGCCGCCAACCTGCCGCCCCGCGTGGCCGCCCAGGCGCGCTCCGAGGTCGAACGCCTCCGCACCGTCGGCCCCACCTCCGCCGAGGCAGCCGACATCCGCAGCTACCTCGACTGGGTCCTCCGCCTGCCCTGGAACCAGCGGGCCTCCAGCGGACCGAAAGCCATCGACCTGGCCGCCGTCCAGAAGGAGCTCGACGCCGCGATCCTCAAGCTCGAGGAGACCAAGGATCGCCTCCTCGATTACCTCGCCGTCGCCAAGCTCCGCGGCGACCTCCGCGGCCCGATCCCCTGCATCGTGGGGCCGCCCGACTCCGGCAAGACCTCCCTCGTCGAAGCGCTCGCCCGCGGCCTCCGCCGACCCCTCGTCCGCCTCGACCTCGGAGGCCGCGGCGAGGCCCAGCTCGTCGGCACCCGCCGAACCCGCGCCGGCGCCGCGCCCGGAAAGATCATCGCCGCGCTCCGTGACGCAGGAGTCAAGGATCCCGTCTTTCTCCTCGAAGAGATCGACGAGATCGGGCTCGGCAAGGTCGAAGGCGACCCCATCGAGGCGCTCGAGGAAACCCTCCGTTGGGAGGGACGCCAGGCCTTCATCGACCGCTACCTCGATCTCCCCTTCGACCTCTCGGAGGTGCTGTTCATCGCCACGGCGCTCGACTTCTACCGCGTGCCGCGCGAGCTGCGCGAGCTCCTGGTCGAGATCCGCATCGCCGGCTACACCCCCGAGGAAAAGGTGGAGATCGCGCTCGAACGCCTGCTCCCGCGCCTCATCCGCGAGCACGGCCTCGAGGAGGACGACGTCGCCTTCGACGCCGACTCCCTCTTCTACATCGCTCGGGGATACGCCCGCGACGCGGGCCTCGGCCTCTTCGCCCGCGCGCTCTCCACGCTCCTGCGCACGCGGGCACGCGCCAAGGCCCAGAAGGACGAAGGGACCTGGAGGTTCACCCCCGAGAAGATCGAGGAGATCCTCGGGCTCCCCCGCTACATCGAAACACCGGCGGAGAGCGCGCCCGAGGTCGGCGTCGTGACCGGGCTCGCGTGGACCGCGGCCGGAGGTGAGCTCATGTTCATCGAAGCCCTCAAGATGCCGGGCACCGGCCGCCTCATCATCACGGGGATGCTGGGCGACGTCATGCGCGAATCGGTTAACGCCGCGTACTCCTACGTCCGCAGCCGGGCGGAGACCCTCGACATCCCGGACGAGGTCTTCCGCGACTCGGACGTACACGTCCACTTCCCCGTCGGCGCGATCCCCAAGGATGGACCTTCCGCCGGGATCGCCGTGACGCTCGCGATCGCCTCGGCCCTCTCCAACCGCCCCGTACGCCACGACATCGCCATGACGGGCGAAGTCACGCTCCGGGGGAAGGTGCTGGAAGTCGGGGGCGTGAAGGAGAAGGTCCTGGCGGCCTACCGGGCCGGGATCCGCGAGGTCATCCTCCCCCGGGGCAACGAACGCGACCTCCGCGACGTGCCGGAGGACGTGCGCGAAAAGATCACTTTTCACTACGTCGAACGTCTGGACGACGTGATCCGGCTCGCGCTCCTCGAGCGCCCCGTACGGCCGGCCGCCGTCGGGAAGACGAAGGCGAAAACAAAAGCGAAGGCGAAAACGGATAGAAGAAGGAAGGCGAAGGAGACCACAGCCTCGACCGGGGCGAGGCCGCGGGCCCGGGGCAGGCGACCAGCACAGGACTAGGGGCGCGTCCGCCGCCCCTCGCCTGACGAGAGGTCTTGCCGCAGAGGCGTCCGATCCGCGAAAATGATTGGCGCTACATCCCGATGCCTCGCCTCTCCCCGGTTCGGGGATCCCCCCTGGGGCCCCCGGTCTTGACTGTGGTTCCCTCCAGCCTTCGACCGGGTTGGACGAATGTTACGATTGCTGCTTGTGCTCCTGGTGGGCTGCCTCCTCCCCGCGTGCGATCGCCTGAAGTCGTACGTGGAACGCTACTCTGCTACGACGCTCGAAGACGGCGAGCCCGTTTCGAGCCCCGGCCATTACGAGCGGCGCTTCCTCTTCCTGGACGGACAGGAGAACCCCAACGCCGCCGTCTTCGACTTCACCGCCACGGTGGATTCCGCAGGCCGCGTCCGTCGCACGGCCCGCGTGTGGCTCGGCCGCGCCGGACAGTGGGAGCCGCTGGTCGACACCATCTGGGAAGCCCCGCCGATGCGCGAGCCCTGGCGCCTCGTGCCCTACGGCCCGCTCCGCCTGATCGTGGGCCTGGCCGACACGCTCGAGGCCCTGGTCTACCGCGATGCGAGGCGGGAGCTCCGGCTCGTGCCCGGCGAGCAGCTCGCCCAGTGGCAGGGGACGGCCGGCACCGAGATCGGGCTCCACCGTGCAGAGCTGCACATCGAGAAAAACCGGATCTCTGGGATCCTCTTCGATCTGCAGTTCGGGAGCGACGGGCTCCCCGCCCCACACGCCATCCCCACCCACGCCGCGGCGGATTCCCTCGCCCCGCCCGCCGGCCCCTACGAGGCCCTGGCCTTCCTGAGCGACGGCAAGGAGCTCGACGTGATGCTGGTATCCGACACCTCCGG
>QGUN01000054.1 GCA_003242475.1 Pseudomonadota bacterium | reverse complement strand
TTCGCAGACGATCAGGACGCGTCGTCCGGAACGATGCCCGGCTCTCCGGGAAAGGTCGCGTCGCCGCCGATTGATCCTCATTCGAACTCGAAGGTTCCAAGAAAGGGAATCGCGCCGTAGCGTCCTGAGAGGTAGCCGCGCGCGAATGCCTCGTCCTTTCGGGGTTTGAACTCTAGCAAAGAGTAAAGGTGTGAAGCACCGTTGGCGTCCTTCTCGACGAAGTAGATCTGATCCCTCCTCATGAGCCGGGAGTCGAGGAGACTGGTCTCGTGCGTCGCCATGAGGAGCTGTCCGCGTTCCGAGCGATGGACGAGGTCGACGAGAAGCCTGATGAGATTGGGATGAAGGGCCGAGAGAACCTCGTCGATCACGAGCAGAGTCCCTTCCTCGAGCGCCGCGAGCAAGGGAACCGCGATGAAAAAGAGTTCCTGCGTTCCCAGGCTCTCGTCATTGCGGAGATCAAACCAAACAGGACCGTCCTTCGCTTGGTGTAGCGTTCGTACCCGTGTCGCCCCCATCCTCGCGGCGAGGCGTTCAATTCCATCGCCGTCTTCCCGCGCCTTATCGAAGCGGAAGTCGGCGATGCCCACATCGGCGGCACGGAGGAGGGTGCGGACCCGGTGGCGCATGGCAGGGTCGCGCGTTCTCTCCTCTTCTCGTTGCAGCAAGAAAAAGGGCAACCCCCTCCTTTCGACGGACCGGACGTCGATGGAGGCCAGCCACTTGTAAACTCGGGTGAGTTGCTCGTGGTTGAGTGCCGCAGCCGTCGAGAGGTAGAGAGCGTCGGGGCGGGTCAGCCGCCGGATCCGTTCCCGTTCCCCGGTTAGATGTGGGCCGAAGTGCCAACCGTCCGAGCCCATCCGCTCGAACCAGACCTGCCGCCTCCCCCGGGGATAGGCGTAGAGCCATTCCTCGAAGATCTTCTCCCTCGTCGCCGAGAACCCATACTGGTACCGGACTCCGTCGCGTACGAAATTCGTCTCGAATGAAGTTGGCTTCTCGCGGCATTCGGGGTCGAGGCGGAAGGGATCGACGGGAAGGGCTACATCGACGGCGGGAGCCGAGGCCGAATTGCGCACGATGTCGCGCATCGTCTCGAGCGCACGGATCAGGGTGCTCTTGCCGCTGCCGTTGGCGCCCTAGATGAGCGCGGTCTTGAGCGCCCGGACCCCGGGGACCCCTGGTACTTCGCGGACGTTGGCGGGATGCGAGCGGTCCTTCGCCGCTGTGAGGCGGAGAACCGCCTCGTCGGCGAAGCACCGGAAGTTGGCGACCCGGAACTCGAGAAGCATGGTCGGCCCTCATTTCGGGGCCAAATCTGCGGAAAATCCGCGCGAATGGCCTCGAAATGAGACCGCTACCCTGCTTTCCTCGGGGGGTCAAGTTTGGCCCTCCGCCCGGGCCCGGCGAGCCGAGCGTGGGAGGAGGGCGCGGAGAGGACGCGGACGCCGCGGCTCAGTCCTCGATGGAGAAGCCGTTCTCGCGCATCCAGTCGTCGTTGTAGAACTTCGAGATATAGGACTTCCCGCCGTCGGGGAGGATGGCGACGATCACCTTCCCCTTGCCCAGCTCCTTGGCGAGCTGCACCGCCACGGCCACGGCGCCGCCCGAGGAGCCGCCGGCGAAGATGCCCTCCTCGCGAGCGAGCCTCCGCGCCCAGGTGAAGCAGGTCTGGTCGTCGACCACGCGGACGTCGTCGAGGACGGAGAAATCCATCGCGCCGCAGAGCATGTCCTCGCCGATCCCCTCCACCTTGTAGGGATGCGGCTCGGGGAGCTTTCCGGTGCGGAAGTACTCGGCGTAGACCGACCCCACCGGGTCGACGCCCACGTTGCGGATGTCGGGGTTCTTCTCCTTGAGGAATTTCCCCGTCCCCGACATGGTGCCGCCGGTGCCGAGGCCCGCCACGAAGGCGTCGATCTTGCCGCCGGTCTGCTCCCAGATCTCGGGGCCGGTGGTCAGGTAGTGCGCCTCGACGTTGTCGAGCGAGTGGTACTGGTTGACGTAGAAGGCGTTGGGCGTCTCGCGGGCGATCCGCTTGGCGGTCTCGTAATAGGACTCGGGCGAGTCGGCGGGGACGGCGGTCGGGGTGACCACGACCTCGGCGCCCCAGGCCCGTAGAGTGTCGATCTTCTCCTTGGACATCTTGTCCGGCATGGTGAAGATGCACTTGTAGCCGCGCACCGCCGCCACCATCGCCAGGGCCGCGCCCGTATTGCCGCTCGTGTTCTCCACGATGGTGCCGCCCGGCTTGAGCAGGCCTTCCTTTTCGGCCTTGTCGATGATGTGGACGGCGATGCGGTCCTTGATGGCGCCTCCGGGGTTGAGGAACTCGCACTTGACGAGGACCGTGGCGTCCTCGGGGCCCACCAGCTTGTTGAGCCGGACCAGGGGCGTCCTTCCGATCGCTTCGAGGATGTTGTTGCAGATCTCCACGATTCCTCCCGAATGGTGACGGGTATAAAAGAGCGGCCGATCCCGGTCAACGCGGGGAAGGGCATGGAAGAACTCGAAGGATTGAGGACGCAGGTGGCGGCGGCGCTCGGCCGTTCGCCGGATCCGGAATGGACGGTGAAGCGGCTTGCCGGCCACGCCTCCGCCAGGACTTACTATCGGGTGCGAGGTCCCGATTTCTCCGTGATCGCGATGGTGGCGCCGAGGGATCCCCGCTCCGAGGAAGCCACCAAGGGCGAAAGCGAGGCGGAGGAGCCCTTCGTCCAGGTGCAGCGGTACTTGCGCGGGATCGGCGTTCGGGTCCCGGCCATCCATCGCTGGGATCCCGGGGCGCGGATCATGGTCCTCGAGGACCTTGGGGACCGCACCTTCGAGATCGCGCTCGCCGATTCGGACCGAGAAGCGCTCTACGCCCGGGCGGTCGATCTGCTCGCCGCGCTCCGCGCCCGCGCCGACCGCGCGCCGGACCTGGCCTGCGTGGCCTTCCGTCGCCAGTTCGACTTCGACCTGCTCCGCTGGGAGATGGAGCATTTCCGCGAGTGGATCGTCGGCGACCGCTTCGACGCGCGCGAGGCGGAATGCTTCGCCCGCGAGGCCGACGCGCTCTGCCGCGCCCTCGACGCGCTCCCCAAGGGCTTCACCCACCGCGACTACCAGAGCCGCAACCTCATGGTCCTCCCGGATGGTGAGCTCGCGGTCATCGACTTCCAGGACGCGCTCCAGGGGACGCACGCCTACGATCTGGTGGCCTTGCTGCGCGATTCCTACGTCGAGCTTCCAATGGAACTCGTGGAGCGGCTGGTGCTGCGCTACGTGGAGGCGTTGCGCGAGGCGGGCGGACCGGCCCTCGATCCCGAGACCTTCCTGGGCGAATTCCACCTGCAGACGGTGCAGCGCAAACTCAAGGACGCCGGTCGCTTCGTCTTCATCGACCGAGTCAAGAACAATCCCTCCTTCCTCCCCTACGTGAAGCCCTCGCTCGGCTACGTCCGGGCGGCGCTTTCCCGCCTGCCCGCGCTGGATCCGCTGCGCGAGGTCCTCGCTCGCCACGTGCCGGAGCTCGCATGATCGCCATGGTCCTCGCCGCCGGGCTCGGCACCCGGCTCCGCCCGCTCACCGAGGCGATCCCCAAGCCTGCGCTTCCCCTTCTCGGCAGCTCGCTGCTGGAGCAGAACCTGGCGCTCGTTCGTCGGCTGGGCGTCACCGAGGTGGTGGTCAACGCCTCCCACCGCGCCGAGGTCGTGGCGGAGGTGGCGCGGCGCGCTGCCGACAGGCTGGGGCTACGCCTGCACCTCAGCTTCGAGCGGCCCGAGCCCCTCGGCACCGGCGGGGCGCTGGTGGCAGCCCGACCCCTCCTGGACCGCGGCGAGACCATCGTCCTGGTGAACGGCGACGTGCTCACCGACATGGATCTCGCCCCCGCGCTCGAGCGGCATCGCGCGGAGCGGCCGGCCGCCACCCTGGTGCTTCGCTCCATGCCGGCGGACGCCGACTACGCGCCGGTGGAGATCGACGACCGCGGCCAGGTGCTGCGCATCGCCGGTCAGGGAAGGGAAGGAGTAGGGCGGCCTTTCCTCTTCGCGGGCATCCATTTCCTCGAGCCGCGCGTCCTCGACGTGCTTCCGCCCGAGGGAGCCTCCTGCATCAACCGCCAGGGGCATGTGGCGCTCGTCGAGCGCGGCGGGCGCATCCACGGTCACGTGATCGACGAGGGAAGCTGGTCCGACGTGGGCACGCCGGAGCGCTACCGGCAGGCCGTCCTGGATCTGCTGCGCGGCCGTTACCGGCTGCCGGGCTTCGAGGCGATCGAGGGCGTGTACGTGGCGCCAGAGGCCGTGGTGGAGGAGGGCGCGCGCTTGCATGCGCCCGCCTGGATCGGCCCCGGGGCCCGCGTGGAGGCGAATGCGGAAGTGGGACCGGAGGCGGTGGTACTGCCCGGCGCGCGCGTATCCGGTCGACTCGTATGCGACGTGGCGTTTCCCGAGATCCGATGAAGGCGGATGCGATCGCCCGCGCGCGTCCCACTCCGCCGGGCGGTTCCGGCGGGGAGCTCGAGCACGGCGCGCGCGTCGAAGTAGACGCGCGTGGCGCGCCACGGCCGCAGCTCCTCCACGACGGCGACCACCCGGCCCTCTCGGTCCAGGAAGATCGCATCGATGGCGTAGCGCATTCCGAAGGTATGGATGGAGCGGCAGGGCTCGATCCACAGGCCCTCGCCTTCCTCGAGGCGGTGGCGAAAGAGGAGGCCGAAGAGCCGGGAGAAGAAGCTGCGCGCCAGCCGGATTCGGTCGCCGAGCCGCGCGCCCGAGGTCTCGTTTTCCGCCGCCCACATGGCTTGACGCTACCATGAGCCACCACCTTCCCCTCATCGACCCGCCCTTTTCCGTCGTCCTCGTCCACCCGCAGATCCCGCCCAATACCGGGAACGTCGCCCGGCTCTGCGCGGTGACCGGCTGCCGGCTGCATCTGGTCGAGCCGCTGGGCTTCTCGATCGCCGACAAGGATCTGCGCCGGGCCGGGCTCGACTACTGGGACGAGGTCGTGGCCCGGATCCACCCCAGCCTCGAGGCGTGGGAGGCGACGATCGATCCCGAGCGGATCCACCTCTTCACCGGCCGGGGCGCCACCTCGCTGTGGGAGGCGCGTTTCCGACCGGGCGACCATCTGGTCTTCGGCTCGGAGCAGGAGGGGCTTCCCGAAGAGCTCCTGCAGCGATACCCGCAGCGCACGGTGGCCATCCCGCAGCGGCCCGGGCTCCGATCGTTGAACTTATCCACATCCGTCGGCATCGGAGTGTACGAGGCATTGAGACAAGGGATGGCGACGATCGGTGGCGCAAGCTAACATTCGCCGCGTGTCCAGGGCGCTCTGCGACCTGAATTCCGGTGACCTTTCGGCCTCGCCGCTCGCTGCGATTTTGATCGAGGCCCTGCGCATACGTGTAACCGGAGAGCTTCACATCGAGGCAAACGGGGGGATCTCGCGCGTCTATTTTCGCAACGGCCAGCCCTGCGGCGCCGAAATCTTCTTTCGATTCAAGCCGCTCGGGCAGTTCCTCCTCGAGCAGGGCTGGATCGACATTCGGGCCCTGGAGCGGAGCCTGGTGGCGGTGGCCGACGGCCGCAAGCAGGGCGAGGCGCTGGTCGCGCTGGGCTTTCTGACCGAGGAGCAGCTCAGGACCGGCCTCGCCCTCCACCACCTTTCGCACCTGCGCAGCCTCGCCCGGCTCACCGAGGGGACCTACACCTTCACGCACCGCGAGGATCTCCCCTCGTGGACAGACGAGATCCGCATCTCCGCCCATCGCGCCATCCTCGACGCCCTGGCGATGCCCACCGGTGCACCGGTGGCGCGGCGGATCCTTCGCGCCGGGATGAAGCATCCGCGCCTACGGCTGCGGCCGGGCTGGGAGCGCTATGCCGGCTACTTCCAGTTCGACGAGGCGGAAGGGCTCTTCGTGGCCAAGCTCTCGGAGCCGCGGCCCCTCGCCGAGATCCTGGCCCTCTCCGGCCTCGACCTTCCGCAGGTCTATGCGCTCAGCGCCGCGCTCTACCTGATGGGCGTACTCGCGCCGGTGGAGGAGGGCGATCCGCTCTCCCGGACGCCGGTTCCCGAGGTGACGCCCGGCCCGGCGACGCCGACGCCGCGGAGCCTCTCGTCCGAGTCCACGACGACGGTCGCGCCGGATGCGAAAACGCCGAAGCTCTCGAGGGAGCCGGGATCGTTCACGCCCGGGTCGACCGGCGCCTCCGGATCCGAGGGCGGGGGGACGCTCGGCGAGCCTTCGGTCGCCTCGCCGGACGAGCCGACGCCCACGCGGCCGCGGACGGCGGGGGAGGCCACGCCGGTCGGGGAGAGGCGCCTGCGGATGATGCGCCGCGCCTTTCAGGCGATCGGCGGCAGTCCCTTCGCTCGCGGGCCGATGCAGGACTCGCCCCGGCTCAAGCTACCTCCGGGCGAACCCGCGCTCTTCGAGAAATGGGTCAAGGAGACCCTCGAACTCCTCCCACGCCTTTCGCCCCACGGTAAGCTCGGCCTCTTGGAGGACGCGACGCCGGAGGAGGTTCGCCGCGCCTATCTCCTCGCCGCCAAGCGGTTGCATCCGGACAGCATCCCGCCGGAGCTCGATCACCTCCGTGCCGATCTGCGCAAGATCTTCGCCGCGCTCAGCGAGGCCTACGAGACGCTTCGCACGGGGCAGCGCCACCTGGCCGACGAGCGGAGGTGGGAGAAGCTTCGGGCCGAGGGGCTGGCGGCGCTGGCGGAATGCCAGTGGGCCGAAGCACACCGCGCCTTCGAGGCCGCGCTTCAGATCCGGGATACCCCCGAGCTGCGAGCCCACTCGCTCTGGGCGGCGTACAACGACCCCGACAACCGCGAGCCCCAGCGCCAGCGCCGGGAACTCGAGGCCCTCTACCACGCCTTCCCCGACTGCGATGCGGTCTGCTATTACACCGGTGCCCTCGCCCGTCTGGACGGGGATGCGGATCTGGCGGAGCGACGATTCCGGGCCGCGCTTGCGAGCAATCCGCACCACCGGGAGGCCCGCCAGGAGCTCCGCCTCCTCGAGATCCGGCGCATGACGATGGGGCCAGCTCGCAAATGAGCCCGCGCACAGGGAAGGCACGGTGGCAAAGCAGCATCTGCTCTTGGTCGACAGCGACGCGCGCAACCTGCGCGTCCTGGAGGTGAGCCTTCGCAAGGCGGGCTTTTCCGTGACCACGGCCGTCGACGGGTACGACGCCCTGGAAAAGTGCGCCGCCTCCAGCTTCGACCTCGTGATCTCGGATACGCGGCTGCCGCGCCTGGACGGCTTTGGCCTCTGCCAGCGGCTGAAGGCCGATCCCCGATACCGCGACGTCCCCTTCATCTTCCTCACCGCGCAGCGCTCGGTGGAGGACAAGGTGCGGGGCTTCGAGCTCGGCGCCGACGACTACCTGACCAAGCCGATCTACGTGAAGGAGATCGTCACCCGGGTGACCATCCTCGCCCAGAAGCGGGAGAAGGAGCTTCTGGAGCGGCGGGATGCCCGGGCCTTTTCCGGCAGCCTCGCCGACATGGGTGTGGTCGACCTCGTCCAGACCTTCGAGATGAGCCGGAAGACGGGGACGATCCGCTTCACCCAGCCCACGGGCGAGACGGCCCGCGTCTACTTCCGCGAGGGCAAGATCCTCGACGCCGAGCTCGGCCGCCTGGTGGGTGAGCACGCGTTCTACCGCCTGCTCAACTGGCAGGAAGGAACCTTCGAGATCGACTTCGCCCCGGTCGACCGGCCGAACCGCATCCAGACCTCCACACAGGGCGCGCTGATGGAGGGGATGCGGCGGATCGACGAGTGCGGCCGGATCCTCGAATCGCTGCCGCCCACCTCCACCCTTTTCGTCGTGGACTCGCAGCGGCTCGCCGCACGCCTCGCCGAGCTGCCCGACGAGATCAATCCGGTTCTTCGCCTTTTCGAGGACGGGCGGAGCATCGAGTCGGCTCTGCGAGACAACGAGTCGGGGGACGACCTCGCCTTGCTCACCACCGTCCACCAGCTCTACGCGGACGGCATCCTCGTTCCGGTCGAGCGTCGGGCGGAGGAGGGCTCGTGGTTTTCCTCGCCGGACGATCCTCCAGCCGAAGAACCGGCACCGATCCCGGAATCCGAGGCGGAACCCGTCCCGGAGCCGGAGGTGGCTGCGGTCTACGCGCCTCTGCCCGGTTGGGAGCCCCCCGTGCCCGAGCCGGTGGACGGGGGAGAAGCGACGGCCGAGGCGGAAGAAGCCGCACCTGGGCCGGCTGCGCCGGCCGCTTCCGCGCCGGCGGCTGCCGTTCCCCCTCTTCCTGCCGGGGGGGGCCAGCCACCGGCGACGTCCGCGCCCGCGCCGCGTTCGCGTCCGACCCTCGCGCCGTCGGCAGCGGAGGAGCGCGCGGCGCAGCCTCCCGTCCTGCCCGGGACCCAAAGCGGCACCACGCCGCCGCCTCGCGCGTCGGCCTCGTCGGCTCCGTCGAGGAGCGCGCCTCATTTGCCTCGAACCACCGAGGCGGTGCTTCGCCCGCGCGGCATCCGCACCGCGGATCGCACGCGCGTGGAAGAGCCCCCGACCCGCGAGAGTTTCTGGTCGCGGGAGACGGGCCCCATCCCCGCCCAGCCGCGCCAGAAGCGCCGGCGCCGCTGGTTCTCCTTCCTCTTCCGGCGCTCGTGACGATGCTGGTTCTGGGAATCGAGACGTCCTGCGACGAGACGGCCGCCGCCGTCGTCCGTGACGGCCGCGAGCGGCTCTCCGACGTCGTCTCCAGCCAGGTGGAGATCCACCGGGAGTGGGGCGGGGTGGTGCCGGAGCTCGCCTCGCGCAGCCACATGCGGCGGGTGCTGCCGGTGGTCGACCGGGCGCTGCACGAGGCGGGAGTCGAGCTCGCCGACATCGACCTCTTCGCCGTCACCTGCGGCCCCGGCCTGGTGGGCGCCCTGCTCGTCGGCGTACAGGCCGCGAAGGCGCTGGCATGGGCTGCGGGCAAGCCCGTGGTCGGAGTCAACCACCTGGAGGGCCATATCTGGGCGATCCGCCTGGCCGAGCGGCATCCCGAGCCGCCTTTTCTCGGCCTGGTGGTCTCTGGCGGGCATACCAGCCTCTATGCCGTGGAGGGGGAGGGCGACTTGCGACTTCTCGGCCAGACCCTCGACGACGCCGCGGGCGAGGCCTTCGACAAGGTGGCCAAACTCCTCGGCCTTCCCTATCCCGGCGGGGTGGTCATCGACCGCCTCGCCGCGGAGGGAGATGCCGAGGCGATCCACTTCCCCCGGGGACTCGGCCGCAAGCCGACGCTGGACTTTTCCTTCTCGGGGCTGAAGACCGCCGTCCTCTACCACGTGAAGAAGAACGGCATCCCGCAGGGCCGCGAGCTCGCCGATCTCTGCGCCAGCGTCCAGGAGGCGATCGCCGACGTCCTCTCCGAGAAGGCGATCCGGGCGGCTCGCGAGCACGGCCTCGGGCGGCTGGTCCTGGCTGGGGGCGTGGCGGCCAACAGTCGCCTGCGCGCGCTGGTGAAGGAACGGGGCGAGGCGGCCGGGATCGAGGTCTTCTTGCCGCCCAAGTCGCTTTGCACCGACAACGCGGCGATGATCGCCGCCGCGGGTTACCTGCGTCACCGCCGGGGCCTTGCGCCCTCGGGCCTGGCCATCAATGCCGACCCGGCCTGGAGGCTCTGATGGAACATCCCCTCGAGATCCTGCGCCGGCGCGGCCTTCGCCCGAAGAAGAGCTGGGGTCAGAACTTCCTCGCGGACGACCGGCACCTTTCCGCCATCGCTCGCGCCTGCGAGCTTTCGCCCGGCGATCGGGTGGTCGAATTCGGCGCGGGCCTCGGCCACCTGACCCGGCACCTCGCCGCCACGGGCGCGCACGTGGTGGCGGTGGAGCGCGATCGCGACCTCGTCCCACTCCTGCGGGAGCAGGTCGAAGGCCTCGACGTGGAGGTGGTCGAGGCCAACGCCGCCACCTTCTCCCTCGTCGAGCTCTCGCGCGAGCGCGGCTCTCCCCTGGTCGTGGTGGGAAACCTGCCCTACCACCTCTCCACCGAGATCCTCTTTCACGTCTTCGACCAGAGGGAGGTGGTGCGGCGCGTCGTCTTCCTGCTGCAGAAGGAGGTCACGGAGCGGATCGCCGCCCCACCCGGAGGCAAGGAGTACGGGGTGCTCTCGGTTCTCCTCCAGCTCTACGCGGAGGTGGACATCCCCCACCGCGTCCCCGCCCGCGCCTTCGTGCCTCGTCCGGAGGTGGAGAGCGCGGTGATCCGCTGCCGCATGCGGCAAGGACCCCTTGCCGATCCCGGCGACGAGACCTTCTTCCGCCGCCTCGTCAAGGCGGCCTTCGCCCAGCGGCGCAAGACGCTGGGAAACGCCCTGCGCGCCGGAAGGCTGGCCGACCCCGAGGCGATCGCGCGCGCCTTGGAGGCGGCGGGGATCGATCCGGGGAGGCGCGCCGAAACCCTCTCCGTCGAGGAGTTCGCCCGTCTCTCCCGCCTGCTTTCGGGGGCGGTTGAACACGAGGAGGATGCCTGATAGCACGACCGCCACGAGGACTGGGCCATGCCGATTCGCCTGGAGAAGGTGCTGCTCAACGAGGTCGCCCGGGCCAGCAAGGAGTTCGGGCTCATCGAGCCCGACGACCGGATCATGGTCTGCGTTTCCGGCGGCAAGGACTCCTTCACGCTCCTTCATCTCTTGCGCAAGGTGCAGGAGCGCTGCGGCTTCCCCTTTTCCATCGTGGCCGTCACCCTGGACCAGGGCCATCCGGGCTTTCCCGTCGACGTCATCGAGGACTACTACCGGCGCGAGGGCTACGAGTATCGGATCGTCCGGCGCGACACCTATTCCATCGTCAAGGAGAAGGTGAAGCCCGGCAAGACCACCTGCTCGCTTTGCTCGCGGCTGCGGCGCGGCATCCTCTACGACGTGGCGGTCGAGCTCGGTGCCACCAAGATCGCGCTCGGCCATCATCGCGACGACATCATCGAGACGCTGCTGCTCAACCTCTTCTACTCGGGGCAGCTGAAGGCCATGCCCCCCAAGCTCCGTTCCGACGACGGGCGCAACGTCGTCATCCGGCCGCTGGCCTACTGCGCGGAGGAGGACATCGCGGAGTTCGCGCGGCGGATGAAATTCCCCATCGTTCCCTGCACCCTCTGCGGGAGCCAGGAGAACCACCACCGGCAGCGGGTCAAGCGCCTCGTCGCCGAGCTCCACCGGGAGAACCGGAACGTCAAGGGCAACCTGATGGCGGCGATCGCCAACGTGCGGCCGACGCACCTCTTCGACCGCAAGGTGCGCGAGGCCTTCGGCGTGGACCGCATCCAAGTGCGGGACGATTTCTTCGTCGAGGACGAGGAGGGCTCCATGCGGGCGCCCGACGTCGTCCCCCTGCGCGTGCGCGCGTGACGAAATCCGCGTTCGATTCCGAAGCCTCGCGACGGTCGGTTACGACGACTGGCTCCTAGCGATACCTTCGGCGCGCGTCGGCGATGGCGCGGTCGATCTCGCGGCGGCTCTCCCTTTCCTTGATCGCCTCGCGGCGGTCCTGCTTCGACTTCCCGCGCGCCAGCGCGATCTCCACCTTGGCCAGGCCGTTCTTGAAGTAGAGTCGCGTCGGGATCAGCGTGAAGCCCTTTTCCCGCACGCGCTGGGAGATCCGATCGATCTCGGCGCGGTGCAAAAGGAGCTTGCGGTCGCGCAAGGGCTCGTGGCCCCAGGCGGCGGCGCCCTTGTAGGGCGCGATCCGCAAGTTGACGAGGAAGAGCTCGTCTCCTCGAGGCAGGACGTAGGCGTCGGAGAGATTGGCGTTGCCTTCGCGGAGCGATTTGACCTCGCTCCCCAGAAGCACGAGACCCGCCTCCCAGCGCTCGCCCAGCTCGTAGTCGTGGCGGGCGCGGCGGTTCTCGGCGATCGTCTGGATCCGGCTCTCCTTCTTCGTCGCGCTCATCCGAGTTCCACGTTGTCGATGAGGCGGGTGCTGCCGACGAAGGCGGCCACCAGCATGCAGGCGGGGGCCTCGATTCGCTTTACCGGGACGAGGCTGCGGGCGTCGACCACCTCCAGGTAGTCGAGGCGGTCGACCTCCGGTTCGATCACGGCGCGGGCGGCCTCGATCAGCACCGCTGCGCTGCGCTCGCCTTTCTCGAAGCGCTCACGCGCCCGGCTCAGGCCGCGGTAGAGCGAGAGAGCCCTCCTGCGCTCGCTTTCCGAGAGATAGGCGTTGCGCGACGAGAGCGCCAGACCATCCGGCTCGCGCACCGTCTCCCCGGCCACGATCTCCAGATGCGGCGAAAGGTCCAGGTCCTCGACCATCTGCCGGATCACCGCCAGCTGCTGGTAGTCCTTCTTGCCGAAGAGGGCGACGTCGGGACGAAAGAGGTTGAAGAGCTTGAGCACCACCGTGGCCACCCCCCGGAAATGCCCCGGTCGGCTCGCGGCGCACAGGCCCTCGGTCAGCGATCCTTCCACGTCCACCCAGGTCGAATGATCCTCGCGGTACATCACGCGCGGATCGGAGGGAGCGAAGACCATCCAGACCCCCGCCTTCTCGCACTTGTCGAGATCGCCCTCCAGGTCGCGCGGGTAGCGAGCGAAGTCCTCGCGGGGGCCGAACTGCGCCGGATTGACGAAGATGCTCACCGCCACCCGGTCGGCGAGCTCCTTGGCCCTGCGCACGAGAGAGAGGTGCCCCTCGTGCAGGTAGCCCATGGTCGGCACGAGCGCGAGCCTTTCCCCCCGCGCCCGCAGCGCGGCCAGCGGCCCGAAGATCTCCTCCTTCGTTCGCGCGACGATCATGACGACTTTCCGGGGGTGCCGCCGTAGAGCCCGCCGACGGCGCCGGCCTCCGATCTCTTCGCGCCGAAGGTGTGCTCCTCGGCCGGGAACTTCCGCTCCTTGACCTCCCGCATGTAGGTGGAGACCGCGTGGACCACGTCCTCGTGCAGGTTCAGGTAGCGCTTGACGAATTTCGGCGCGAAGCCGGGATCCAGGCCGAGCAGGTCGTAGACCACGAGGACTTGCCCGTCGCAGGCCGAGCCTGCCCCGATCCCGATGGTGGGAATGGAGAGCCGCCGGGTGATCTCGGCCGCCAGCTCCCCCGGGATGCCTTCGAGCACCAGCGCGTAGCAGCCGGCCTCCTCCAGGGCGAGCGCGTCTTCCAGGAGCTTCTTCGCCTGCTCCTCGCTGCGGCCCTGGACCACGTAGCCGCCCATGCGGTGCACCGCCTGCGGAAGAAGACCGATGTGGCCCATCACCGGGATTCCCGCGCGGACGATGCGGCGGATCACCTCGGCGTACTCGACACCGCCTTCGAGCTTGACCGCCTCCGCGCCGCCTTCCTTGACCAGGCGCCCGGCGTTCGCGACCGCCTCGTCCACCGAGGCCTGATACGACATGAAGGGGAGGTCGCCGACGAGATGCGCGCGGGAAAGCCCTCGCCCCACCGCCTGGAGGTGGTAGACGACGTGGTCCACCGTGACGGGAAGGGTGGTCCGGTGGCCCTGGATCACGTTGCCCAGCGAGTCGCCGACGAGGATCACCTCCACCCCCGCTGCCTCCAGCAGGCGCGCGAAGGTGGCGTCGTAGCAGGTGAGCACGCCGATCGGCTCGCCCCTCGCCTTCATCTCCCGGAGGGTATTGACGGTTACCTTCTTCAATGCCCTTCTCCGCGTTGGAGTCGGGGGCAGGATAGCGCCCGCTCCGGCCGGCGCAACGCTTGCGGGGCGAGGGCGAACGCTTCACTTCCTTGCCCCTTCGCGCCGCGCTCTGCTAGAGAGTGGGTCCGAATGCGAAGGGACGGCTCGGCCAGCCGCCTCGCGAGTGGGCGAGAAGAATGATCCAGCAGTTTGTCATCCACGAGGAGGACTACCGCCGCATCACCGCGGTCTGCGATCGCCTCACGCGGGATGCCAATGCCAAATCCGTCTTCCTCGTCGACAAGAACGGACAGCTCATCGCCAGCAGCGGCGCCACCGACCACATCGACACCACGTCCCTGGCCTCGCTGACGGCGGGCAACATCGCGGCAACGGGCGGGCTCGCCAGGCTGCTGGGTGAAAAGGAGTTCTCCATCCTGTTCCACGAGGGAGAGCGGGACAACCTCCACATCTCCATCGTGGCGCAGAAGGTGATTCTCGTGGTGATCTTCGACTCCCGGTCCTCCCTGGGCCTGGTGCGGCTGCGGGTGAAGAAGGCGAGCGAGGAGCTCGCCCAGGTCTTCAACGAGCTGCAGCGCCGTGGGGATGCGATGGGGCTGCCGAGTCCCTTCGCCGAGATCACCGACGAGGACATCGACAACCTCTTCAACTAGCGGGTAAGCAGGCGTGCCGTTCATCAATCTCCCGCTACGCGAGATCACCTGTAAGATCGTCTATTACGGTCCCGGTCTCTGCGGGAAGACGACCAACCTCCAGTACATCTACGCCAAGACCAGTCCGGAGGCGCGGGGCAACATGATCGCCCTGGCCACCGAGACGGACCGGACCCTGTTTTTCGATTTCCTCCCGCTGGGGCTCGGAGAGATCCGGGGCTTCAAGACGCGCTTTCACCTGTATTCCGTGCCGGGGCAGGTCTTTTACGACGCCTCCCGCAAGCTGATCCTGCGAGGAACGGACGGAGTGGTCTTCGTCGCCGACTCGCTGCGGGACCGGCTCGACGCCAACCTGGAGTCGATGGAGAACCTCCGGGTCAACCTCGCCGAGCACGGCTACGACCTGGACACCATTCCGCTGGTGATCCAGTACAACAAGCGCGATCTCCCCAATGCGATGCCGGTCGAGGAACTTTCGCGGCTTCTCAATCCGCGGAAGGTGCCCGAGTTCCCGGCCGTCGCCGTGAAGGGCGAGGGCGTTTTCGAGACGCTCAAGGCCATCGCCAAGCTGGTCCTGCAGAAAGTCAGGAGCGGCTGAGGGTGACCGAGAGGGGCGGGACCGCTCTCGAATTCAAAATATTCGACACCCGTTTTCATGGGATTTGACGGGTACCATGCTTTCCGGTTACTGTTCCGCGCCGTTCTGGACCCTGATGGGGAGGTCACCGTGATCCGAATCTCGATTCTTGCCCTCTTCTGGCTGTTGCCGGCCGTGGCGCTCGCCCAGCAGGACGGCCTCTCCCAGGCTCGAGCGCTGCTCGAATCCATGCGGGAGGTCGTCACGGAGGTCGAGGGGCTGGCCGAGCAGACCCGGGAGGACGCGGTCAAGCAGACCTGCATCGTCGGCGCGCACCGCGAGATGAGCGAGGTGATCGCGTCGGTGGAAAAGGCGGTCGAGGAGGCGGCGGGCCAGGGCTCCGATGCCCAGTCGCGTGCGCTCCAGACGGCCCAGGCAGGCCTGACGACGGTGCAGCAGCTGCGCGACGAGATGTACGACTGCATCGGTCCCGAGGAGGCCGGAGCGACCGCGCGCACCTACGACCCGGTCCGCTCGGCGCGGGAACGGCGTGGTGAGGATGCGAGCCTTCCGGCCTTGCGGCCCCCGGCAGCGAGTGCGACCAGATGAGGAACGAGATTCGTCGGGAGGGAGTGGTGAGGATCTTCGACAAGGGCACGGCGCTCCGGGCTGCAGGTGTCGGCCTGCTGGTGGCCCTGGTTTCATACGCGTCGGCGGCCGGAGCGCAGTCGCGTTTCTGGCTGCGCGACGATAGCAGCAACGGCATCCGCTTCGGTACGGGCCGCCTGCACACGTCGCTGGAGTTCGAGACCCGCTACGATTCCTTCGCGGGCTGGGGCCAGAGCGAGTCCGGCGGGCTCGAGGAAGTCGGCGACGTGGTCCTCCACGTCAAGCCCCGGCTCGAGCTTCGCGTGCCGTCCCGGACCCTGGCCCTCGAGGGCGATGCCGGCCTGGACTACGTCGCCTACACCGGCGCGGAGCAGAGCTGGACCAGCCGGCAGAGCAAGCTGAACGCCAACCTCGGTTTCAACGGCCTGTGGAACCCGGACGGCGACTTCCGGATCGAGATCGACGAGCGTTTCGTCCGCTCCGACCGCACCACCAACTACGAGCTCGGCGTTCTCACCATCAGCAACCGCAACCAGGCCGAGCTGGCCTTCGACGTCCAGCCCGGTGGCGGTGCGCTGAGCTTGCGTCCCTCCTTCACCAACACGGTCGAGTTCTTCGAGGAGCGCTTCCAGGAGTCCTGCCCGCCGGGCATCGACTGCCAGGGGCAGGTCGAGCCGGTCAACGTGAACCGCTGGAACTACATGACCAACACGATCGGCCTCAACGTCGGCTACCAGCTCAGCGACCGCAGCGCCATCGTGGTGGACGGAAAGCTGGGCATCCACAACTACCTCGAGGAGATCTCCCAGGACTTCGACACCAACAACCTGCGCGCCACCCTCGGCTTCGTCGGCCTCGTCGCTCCCAAGCTCGAGCTGCGGGCCAACGTCGGTTACGGCGCCCAGCTCGGCGTGGAGGAGGCGCACCAGGACAACGCCTTCTCCGGCGTGATCGGCGGCGCCGAGCTCGGCTACCGCATCACCGACTACACCCGGGTCCAGGTCGGCTACCGGCGGGATTTCCACTCCTCGCCGACCCAGCTCCACTACACCAACGATCGCATCTACCTCGCGGGCCAGTGGCGCTTCATCCGCGACTTCGGCGCGCGGCTGACGCTGGCCTACAACATGCTCGGCTTCCCCGACGACCGGTCCGACGAGATCTTCTCCCTCGCCATCGGGCCGGAGTACATGCCGAGCGACCGGATCGCGATCGGTGCCAGCTACGGCTACCTGGACCGCGTCAGCTCCACGAAATCGCCCGCGTACGAGTACGCTCGGAGCGAGTTCGGAGCCTACGTGGCCGTCCGGTACTGAGAGGTGAAAACGCTCGCTTCCATCGAGCGAATCCGCTCCAGACCCCTCGGGCTCGCTGCCCTGGCGGCGGGCCTCCTCGTTGCCTGCGCGACCTCCGGTTCGGAACGCGCGGGCGCACCCGCGCCGCTCCCCTCCGTCCCTCCGGGCGAAATGGTGGCGGCGCGCACGCTCGGAAGCGGTGACGTCGTCGAGATCCGCGTGGTGGGCGAACCCGGGCTCTCGGGCGACCACCGCATCGCCTCGGACGGATCGCTGATCTTCCCCTTCTGCGGCAAGGTCGACGCCCGGGGTACGACCACCGTCCTCGCCGAGCGCCTCACCGCCTGCCTGGCCGACGGCTACCTCAAGAACCCCCAGGTCACCGTCTTCTTGAAGGAGCACAACTCCCAGAAGATCTTCGTCTTCGGGGAGGTGAACAAGCCGGGGACCTTCCCTTACGAGGACCGGATGACCGTGATCCAGGCCATTACCATGGCCGGGGGCTTCACCCGGCAGGCCTCCAAGAACTCCGTCCTCGTCACCCGCACCATCGGCGAACGCGAGCACCGCATCCGCGTGAGCGTGGACGACATCGGGACCGGTAAGAAGCCGAACTTTTTCCTCTTACCTGGAGATATCGTCTACGTTTCGGAGAGTTTCTTTTAGGCTCCCGTTGCAGCCACTCGCGGCAGTGGCGGGGGCGGAATCTACCGCCCGCGTGCTCGCCATCTTCTTTGTCACAGGGGCGGGATTCCCCAGCCGGCGTTCTGGCGGGCGGCCTCGAAGCCGACGATCGCCAGCGCCATCGCCACGTTGATCGAGTTGGCCATCCCCCAGACCGGCAGCTCCACCACCGCGTCCGCGAGCTTCAGGATCTCGGCCTCGACCCCCAGTCGCTCGTGCCCGAAGACCAGGCAGAGGCGGCCGCGCAGGTCGGCGGAAAAGAGCGGGATCGAGCCCTCCGCCTGCTCCACCGCCACGACCCGGTAGCCCTCCTCCTTGAGCCTTTTCACCACCTCGACCGCGTCGGGTTCGTAGCTCCACGGCACGAAGGGGACCGCCATCACCGCCGTGCGCCGGATCTCGCGGTCGCATCGCTCGGCGATCTCCGGCGGTCGCGGATCGTCCTCCCGTAGCGGGTAGCCCGTGATCCCACAGAGCCAGAGCCGCTCCACGCGCAGGTTGTCGCAGACGCGGAAGGCGAGGCCGACGTTGGCCAGCCCGCGCACGTTGGAGAAGACCGCGTGCACGGGCGCGCGCGGCAACCGCGCGAATTCCTCGGGTCCCGGTTTGCGCGCCACCAGCTCCGCCGTCGACAGCGCCCGCGGCCTCGTCCCATCCGGCATGCGGCTCTCCTACCACAACGCAACGAGGTTGGGCGTTCGTTCGTCCCCACGGGCCATTGTCGAGATTCGTCTTGCGATCCGTGGCCTTTAGGGCATGTTTGCGGGGACATGTTTGGACCAGGAATTCTCGTCCGTACCCTGAGCGTTCCGGCGGAGACCGGGAAGTCGGGGGCTCGCTGGCAGTATCACTCGAGGGGAGATCGGCACTCCAAGGCGGCTGCTGGGGAATCGTCTTCGACCTACTGCTGCACTCGAAGATCCTTGCCCGGCACGCAGCCGAGGGAAAGATCGGTTTCGGCATCAACCATGAGATGCGGGACTTCGAGAACGACAGGAAGAAGAACCTGGACCTCGTTCTCTGCACGCCGGCAAGCGGTCGCGTAGCCAGAAATGCGCGGACGCTACGTTCGTATGCGAAAGAGAAGGGAATCGTGCTCAGCGAGGAGGAGCAGCGCCTGCTCGACGACCTGCCGGAACTTCTGGAGACGCCCGTCGGCTCGGTGGAGATCGCCCTCGAGGCCAAGGCGGT
>QGUN01000053.1 GCA_003242475.1 Pseudomonadota bacterium | reverse complement strand
CCCGCGCTTTCCAACACCGCCAAGGCCCCGACCGCCTCCGCCCCGGCCTCCGGCAAGCGGGCCTCGGCCCCGGCGAGGTCCGCGGTGCGCACCAGGCCGTGCTCCCGCAGGCCGAGGAGCTGCTCGCGTCGCCGGCTCTGCGCCTCGATGCGGATCTCCGCGGCGGCGAGGCGGCCCGCGGCCTCGAGGATCTCCGGCATCACCACCTCGGCCAGGGGCTGGCCGGCCCGGACCTCGTCGCCGACCTGGACGAAGACCTGCAGGATGCGCGTCGTCGCCGGCGGAGAGATCGTGGCCTCCGCGCTGGCGGGCGCGACGACCGCGGCGGGGATCTCGAGCAGCGGATGGCCCGCGGCGTCGCGCGCCGCGACCCAGGGGACGCTCTGGCTCGCGGGCCCGGGGCCCGGCTCGCGTTCGCCAAAGGGATCGTCGGCCCGGGGGCAGCCCGAAAGCGCCAGGAGGAGGATCGTGGTGGCGAGGCGCGTTCTCATCTCAGTCGGTCCTCGGGCCGTCGACAGCCTCGAGCAAGAGGGCGAGCCTGAGCCGTGCCAGGGCACGGTCGGCCTCGGCGCGGTGGAGTTGCATGCGAAGCGAGACGAGTTGCGACTGCGCGCGCAGCACGTCGAGGACGGTCTGCTCTCCGGCCTCGAACGCGAGCCGGGCGAGGCGCAGGTTTTCCTCGGCCAGCGCGACGACGGTGTCGCGAAGATGCTCGTAGGTCGCCTCGCTGTGCTCCACCTCGTGGACGATCGAGGCGACATGGCCCGCGGCCGCCTTCCGTTCCTCCGCGCTCGTTCCCTCCTGCAGACGCGCCTCGGTCGAAAGCTGGCCGCGATCCCGCAGGCCGCGATCGAAGAGGGGGATGGTGAAGCGGAGCGTGCCGAGGAGCGCGCGTTCCTGGCTCTCGCGCAGGGCCGTGGCGCCGATGCCGACCCAGAACGCGCGCGCCTCCACCTCCCGCTCGCGCAGTCGCGCCCGGGCCGCCTCGGCTTCGAGGATCGGCAGGATGCTCGACGGGAGCTTTTCGGTGGAGAGCTTGCGGGTCCACTCCTGCTCGGGAGGAAGGGCGACGAGGGGAAGCGGGCCAGAGGTGACGAGCGGATAGGGCCCGTCGTGGAGGACGGCGCGGCCGAGTTCGACGCCCAGCTCGAAGGCCTCGCCTTCCGCCGCCAGCAGATCGAGACGGGCCTCGGCCACGTGCAGACGCGCGAGCGCCACGTCCTGCGAGGTGAAGACGCCGGCCCGCTGGCCCCGTTCGACGGCCACGAGGATCTCCTCGGCGAGGGATACGGCATTCTCCGCCTCCTCGCGCGCGCGCTCCGCCGCGTGGAGGCGGCAGAAGGCGCTGGCCACCTGCAGGCCCCGTTCGAGCCGCAGCGCCCGCGCTCGGGCATCGAGGAGCCGGGTTTCCGCGCGTGCCGCGTTTCGCCGCCCCGCCCCCACCGGCGCGAGCGGGAACGGCTGGATCACGGTCACCTCGCCATCGAAGCCCTGGTCGACCTCGCCCTTCCGCACGCCCGCCACGAGCTCGACCTCGGGGTTGCCCAGCCCGGAGATCTTTCCGTCCAGCTCGCGCCGCTCCTGCACCGCGGCTCGGACGGCGGCGATGCCGGGCGCCTCGAGGGCCCGCCGAAACGCTTCCTCCCAGGTGATCGCCGCGCGGGGAGCCGGCTCGTGGGGCTCGGTGGCCATAAAGGCCAGCATGGCGACCAGGGCCAGCATGCTTCGAAGCTACCGCGCAGCCCCCGGCGAGGGGTACGAAAAACGA
Organism: Pseudomonadota bacterium; assembly: GCA_003242475.1. Lineage (GTDB taxonomy): Bacteria > Myxococcota > Myxococcia > Myxococcales > Vulgatibacteraceae > ZC4RG40. The sequence goes on along the minus strand of QGUN01000053.1, from coordinate 17,006 downwards.
GAAGCGACTCCCGCGTTTAGCCCGCGTTCTGCCCTGTATCAGGAATGGTGGCCTCGCAGGTGCGCCGCGTGCCGGTCGTGCCCATCCTTGCCGTCGCGAGGTGGGAGATGGAGACGACCATCGAACTCGGGGGCAGGGCACTGGCCCGGCGAGGCACCTTCGCCGCCGCGCTCGTGGCGGGCCAGCTCGGCGGCCTCGCCTTCCTCGGCGTCTGGCTCTTCGCCTATGCGGTCTGGTTCCGCGGGCTTCCCTGGACCTGGCCCTTGCGCGTGATCGCCTCGTTTGCGCTGGGGTCGGTCGTCCTGGAATCGCCGACCGCGCTCACCTACGTGGTGGCGGTGATTCTCAACCAGCTCGTGGCGCTGTTCTGGTCGGGTGCCTTCGGATGGCTGGTGGTGAGCGCGGTCTTTCGGCCGAGGCTCGCCACCAACGTGGTGGCGGGGCTCGGCCTGGGCCTGGCGGCCGCCATTGTCGACACCATCCTCCTCGTCCCGCCCTTCTTCGGCATCCTCCAGGACATGGATCCGTGGTGGCGCCTCCTCGACCGGGGATGGGACCTGGCCGCTCACGTCGCCTTCGGGATGACGACGGGCTGGTTCTTCGAGGTCTTCCGCCCTCGTACGCTCGCGTGAAGGGCGGCCGCCATCAAGGCGGGGGCGAGGGGAGGGACCGGTCGACGGGCGGAACCTCGAGGGGCGGCGGTTGGCGTGTGTAGACGTCGACCACGGTCAGGCAGACCAGCAGGAGGACGAAGAGCGGCGCGACCACGGCCACCACCCCGATCGAGCGTCGGCTTCGAAGAAGCTCCATGGAAAACAGAGCCACCACCAGGGTCTGCAGGCCGGCGATGGACACCGCCACGAAGAGCGCCCAGAAACCCGAGACACCCGCGAGCGCGACCACCAGGTTGCCGACGACGAGCAGGTAGAGAACGGCGTAGGTGATCGCGATCGTTTTCAGACTGGACCGTCCCTCGTTCATGCCGGATTCCTCAGCAAATAGAAGAGCGGCCACAGAAAGAGCCAGACGATGTCGACGAAGTGCCAGTAGAGGCCGACGATGGCGAGCTTGTAGGCGGCGGCCGGGCCCACTCGTTCGCGGTGCATCCACCACGCGGTCCAGGCGAGGATGCCCACGCCCACTGTCACGTGGATGGCGTGAAATCCCGTCAATCCGTAGTACGAGGTGTAGAAGATCGCCCACGCCGGCTCCGGGTTCTCCACGAAAAAGCGTCCGCGGCCACCAGGAAAGATGCCCTCGGCCATGTGGTGGGCCCACTCGGTGGCCTTGATGATCAGATAGACGAGACCGGCCAGCCCGGTGGCGGCGGTGAGGAGGACCGAGAGCGCCCGCCGTGCTGCCCGCAGCGCCCAGAGCGCCAGGGAGAGGAACAGGCTTCCCGTCAGCAGAATGAAGGTATTGACCGTGCCGAGGACGAGGTCGTTGTGCGCCACGCCCTCGCGGAAGATCTCGGGGTAGTGGGCACGGTAGGCGGCGTAGAGGGTGAAAAGACCGCTGAAAAAGAGCGCCTCGCTCGCCAAGAAGAGCCACATCCCCAGCCGGGCGGCGTGGGCCTGCTTGGGGAGGTCCTCGAAGTGATGCTGGAGCTTGGGGACGGCGAGGTTCATGGCGGCTCCAGGGGGAGGTGATAGTCGTAGGGGCCCCGCACGAAGCGCGGCGTCTCCGGGAAGTTCTCCTTGGGAGGCGGCGAAGGCGTCATCCACTCGTAGCTACGGGAATTCCAGGGATTGGCGGGCGCCTTCTCGCCGGCGACGAGCGACCAGATCAGCGTGACGAGAACCAGGAGCAGGCCGAGGGCGAGGACCCAGGAGCCGGCGGTGGAGAGGACGTTCAGCGCCTGGAATTGCTCGGAGTAGTGGTAGTAGCGCCGCGGCATCCCCGCGTTGCCGAGGAGGAACTGCGGAAAGAAGGTGCCGACGAATCCCAGAAAGACGAGAATCGCGCCGGCCACTCCCCAGCCCTCGAAGTACATCTTTCCGGTGATCTTCGGCCACCAGTAGTGCAGCGCCGCCAGGAAGGCGGTCAGCGAGGCGCCGACCATGATGAAGTGGAAATGCGCCACCACGAAGTAGGTGTCGTGCCAGTGCACGTCGAGGCTGGTCGCCGCCACCGCGACGCCGGTCATCCCGCCGAAGATGAAGAGAAAAAGAAACGCGAAGATGTAGACGAGCGGCGTCCGTATCCAGACCGAGCCACGGTATAGCGTTCCGGTCCACGTGAAGACCTTGATCGCCGAAAATACTGCCACGCCCATCGAGAGGATGCCGAAGATCCCGGCGTTCAACTCGGACATCCCCGAGGTGAACATGTGATGGCCCCAGGTGAGGAAGCCGACGAAGGCGATGCCGAAGGTCGAGTAGGCGATCGCCTTGTACGAGAGGGGATTTTTGTGGGCCATGCTCGTCACGATCTCGGAGACCACGCCCATAGGCGGAAGGATCATGATGTAAACGGCCGGGTGCGAGTAGAACCAGAAGAGGTGCTGGTAGATGAGCGGGTCGCCGCCGCGCGCCGGATCGAAGAGGCCCCAGTCGAAGCTGTGATCCATCACCACCATGAGAAGGATGATCCCGAGGACTGGGGTGCCGAGGATCTGGATGATGGACACGCCGTAGAGCGCCCAGGCGAAGAGGGGCATGTCCATGAAGCGCATGCCTTTGGCCCGGAGCGTGTGGATGGTGGTGATGAAATTCACCCCCGTGATGATGGTGGACCACCCGAGGACGAAGACGCCGAGGAGGACTGGCGTTGCCTTGGTGTAGGTCTGGCTCGAGTAGGGCGGATAGAAGGTCCAGCCGGTGTCCGCCGCGCGGTCGAGCACGCCGTAGATGGTCAGGATGGCGCCGATCCAGAAGATGTAGAGGCTGGCAAGGTTGAGGCGCGGGAAGGCGACGTCCTTCGCACCGAGCATGATGGGGAGGAAGAAATTCCCGAAACCTGCCGGGATCGCCGGGATGAGAAACAACCAGACCATCACCACGCCATGGAGGGTGAAGAGCTGGTTGTACATGTTGGGCGAGACGAGGGTGGGGCCCGGCGTGAGGTGCTCGAGCCGAAGGATCAGGGCGAAGACGCCGCCCACGAGAAGAAAGAGCGTGACGGAGACCAGAAACATCACGCCGATGCGCTTGTGGTCCTTCGTGGAGAGCCAGGACCAGATGGTCGTCTCGCAGTTGAGGTAGTTTTTCATGGCGTGACCCTCTCACTGGTCTCGCGGATGAATTCGAGAGCACGCGCCGGATCCACCCGGTCGAGAGAGCCAGGCGGAAGCGGCGGTCGGACCAGCGGCTCCGGCGCTCGCGCGGGCGTCGGGAGCGGCTCGGAGATGCTGCGGATGAGCTCGAGGATGGCGCCGACCTCTGCGGGCTCCAGCAGTCCCTGGTATGTCGGCATCACCGGCGCATAGCCCTGCACCAGTTCGAGCATCGGATCCATCATCGAGCGGGTGAGGTAGGCCTCGTCGGCGATGATGACGCGGCCGTCGGCGAGGGGCGTCTCGCGGTACCAGAGGTTTCGCCAGGTGGGGCCGATGTGCGGCTGTCCGTCCAAGGTATGGCAGGCGAGACAACCCTTGAGGGCGGCGACCTCCCTACCCCAGTCGGCCATGCTGCGGGGCTGAGAGGCCTCGGCGATCCCACGGGGATAGGCGGGGAGATCCGGTCCGAGGCCGGTCGCCACGCGGGCCATCGGCGGCCCCGGGGGGAGCTGGACGAAGTTCTCCAGCGGTTCGCCCTCGAGCCATCGCTCGTAGTCGTCCGCCTCGAGCGCCACCACGTCGCCCCACATGGCCGAGTGGGAGAGGCCGCAGTACTCGGCGCAGTAGATCCGGTAGGTGCCGGGTCGCGTGGCCCGAAACCACGTGGTGTAGTAGCGGCCGGGAAGGACGTCCTGTTTCACGCGGAATGCGGGGACGTAGAACGAGTGGATGACGTCCCGTGATGTCATCACCAGCTGGACGTTTCGGTTCGCCGGGACGACGAGGGTATTGATGGTCTGCTTCCCCTCGGGATAGGCGAATTTCCACATCCACTGCTTGCCGGTGACGTAGACCACCATGGCGTCGCGCGGGGGGATGCGCATCCGCAGGTACTGCGAGAAGCCGACCACCCAGAAGACGATGAAGAGGACGACGAGGAAGGCGAGCAGGCCGCCCTCCACGGCCAGGCCTGCCTGCACCTGAGGCGTGGTGGAGCTCGCCTCGAACGAGCGCGCCCGGTAGCGGATCGACCACCAGAGAGCGGCGATGAAGACTCCGGTCGCCCCCACCATGGTGATTCCGATGACGAAGTAGTGCAGGGTGTCGATCTCGCGGGCGACGGAGGAAGCCTGCTCGGGCAGAAAGAGGAGGCGCCGGAGAAAGTCGTTCATCGCTCCTCCTCCACCAGCCAGTCGATGGCGTCGTCGATGGGGATGTGAACGATTCCGCCTCGGCGATCGACCCAGCCGAAGGACTCCAGGCGCCGGAGCTGTTCCTCGCGAAGCCGCTGGCCGCGGCGGTCGTACAAGATCGGCGTCTGCTTCACGCCCGAGATGTCTCGGGGCGCGCGCTCGATGGTGGCGGGGACGGGAAAGCCTCCGAGCGCCGCGGCGCGATCGTGATACAGGATCCACGCCCAGCCGATTCCGCCGAGGAAGAGCAGGGTCACCACGGCGATGATCACGAAGATGTACGCCGGTACCGCGTCCTCGCTCAGCCGGATCTCTGGGTTTCGGGGATCGATCGCGCTCACGGCCAGCTCACGTAGCGAAGGGACTGGTGGAAGTAGGGATCGGTCTGCGCGACCAGGCTGCGGTTGCGAAAGAGAAGGAGAGCCGAGAGGCCGAGGGCACCGAAGAGAGCGAGGAGCGCCGCCAGGTCGAGCCAGTGGGGCGCGATACGGCTCGGTGTCAGGTTCGGCATCACCAGCCAGTAGATGTCCACGTAATGAGCGAAGAGGAGCCAGGCGGCGATCGCTGCCAGCGCGATGGGGCTGCGCTTGAGGCGTCGCGAAAGAAGCAAGAGGAAGGGGATTCCGAAGTGGGCCAGGGCGAGAACGAAGCTCACCCACCCCCAGGCGCTTCCCGAACGGCGCTGGTAGAAGCCCACCTCGGCGGGCAGGTTGGCGATCCAGATGATGAGGAGCTGGGCGAAGCCCTGATAGGCCCAGAAGATGACGAAGGCGAGGAGGAGCCGACCCACCGCCGTCTGTCGTTCGGTCGCTCCTTCCTCGGGAAGAGCGCCAGCGCGGCGCAGCACGGCCGAATTGATCGCCAGCAGGGAGAGGGCTCCCGAAAAGCCTCCGGCGAAGAAGTAGACGCCGAGGATGGTGGAGTACCAGGTAGGGTCCAGCGACATGATCCAGTCGAAGCTCGCCCAGGTGAGGACGAAGCCGAGGATCACCAGGCCGCCGCAGGAGAATCGGTAGAGGCGCTGCCTCCGCGCCGGATCGAAGGCCCGGTCGAGGGCAATGGAACCGCGCACGAGCACGACGGCGGCGATCGCGAAGAGACCGATCCACACGAGGGTGCGGACGACGAAGAAGGGGATGTTGAGCCAGCTCTTGCGGTGATCGATGACGTGGAGGGCTTCCTCACCGAGCTCCGGTGAAGGGTGAACCCAGGGGTAGAGCTCGTCGAGGCCGAAGAAGATCGGGAGGACGAGGAGGAGAAAGAAGGGGAAGGTGGCAGCCGGGATCTCGGCGACGCGGCGGAGGGCACCGAACCACCGCGCCCGCGCGGCATGGCCGGTCATCACCAGCAGGACCGCCCCCATTCCGATGCTGACGAAATAGAGCCACGCCGTCAGGTAGGAAAAATAGAAACGCCGTGGATCGACGAAGACGCCGATCACCAGGCCCAGCACGCCGAGCCCGAGCGCGATGACGAAGAGGATCGTCCACCGGCGCCTCATCGTACCTCCGACTCGAAGCGCTGGCGCAAATGCGGCGGTAGCTCGGCGAGGCGAGCGTTCTGGCTACGCTGCAGCGCCAGGATGTATGCGACCACGGCCCACCGCTCCTCGATGGTCAGCGCGTAGGAAAACGAGGGCATCAGGCCGTAGCCGAAGGAGATGACCTGGTAGATCTTGCCCGGCGGGAAGGCACGGATACTCGGATCGTGGAAGGAGGCGGGCTTGACGAAGGGCATCTTGTCGGCCACCTCGCTCTCGCCGTCCCCGAGCGTGCCATGGCAGGTGCCACAGATGCGCTCGTAGCGCAGCCGCCCCGCCTGTACGAGCTCGCGGGTCAAAGGAATCGGGATCCGCTCGACGTATGCGCCGTTTTCGTCGAGGCCGAGGGTGAGGGCCGTGGGAACGACCGCGCGCTCGCGAGGGACCGAGCCCGGAGGCGGTTGCTGAAGGACCTTGCCATCGGGAAAGCCGGGGCCCGGATCGAAGTCGCGATAGGCCGCCTGGCGTTTCATCCGGTTGAGGGAAAAGTCCAGCGGCACGAGGTTCTCCTCGTCGTCGCAGGCGACGAGAAGCAGGAGGAGCGCGGGCGCGACGAGCCTTCTCATCGCTCGGCCTCCTTTCGCGGCAGAAGGCCGAAGGCGCTGACCGAGAGCGCGCCGCTGGCGAGGAGGATGTTTTCGGCCTCGATCCGGTCGAATCGCGGGTCGGTGGCGTCCACCGCGAGAAAGAAGCGGTCGGAGGTGACCCGGGAGAATTGCGGCACCTCGTCCACGGGGGCCCAGAGCCTCGGTAGCCGGGAAAAGCCGAGGAAGGAAAGCAGAGCGCCGAAGGCGGCGAGCAGCACCGTCCCCTCGAAGGTCGGCGGAATGAAGGCGGGGGCCGCGCCGAGGGGGCGCCCGCCCACGTTCAGCGCGTAGTCGAAGCCGTTGGTCCACCACTGCAAGAGATAGGCGTAGGAGGCTCCGGCCAGGCCCCCGAGGAAGCAGTAGATGGGGACGCGAGAAGGCGGAAGCTCCAGCGCTTCCAGTACCTCGCGCACGGGATAGGGCATGTGCGCGTCCATGGCGACGATGCCCTCGCGGCGGAGGGCCCGGATCGCGCGGACGAGGATCTCGGGGTCCTCGTACTCGGCGAGCAGACCGGACCTCATCGTGCCTCCAGACGGCTCTCTTCCTCCACCAGCGCGTGTCGGAGTTCCTTCGTCTCGGAAATGGGAATGAAGGGAAGAAAGCGCAAGAAGAGGAGGAAGAGAAAGCCAAACAAGAGGAAGGTGCCCAAAAAGATCGCGCCGTCGACGTAGGTCGGGCGGTACATCGCCCAGCTCGAAGGCAGAAAGTCTTGCGACTGCGAGGTGATGATCAGGAAGAATCGCTCGAACCACATGGCCACGTTGACCAGGACCGAGGCGATCCAGAGCAGCACCGGCCTCTGCCGAAAGGCGCGAAACCACATCAAGTTGGGGACGACGAAATTGAGCACGAAGGTCAGCCAGACGGCCCACGCATAGGGGCCGGAGAGGCGTAGCCAGAGGAAGAGTTGGCTTTCGAAGATGTTTCCGGTGTACCAGGCGATGAAGAGCTCGACGACGTAGGTGTAATAGACGGCGGTCCCGGTCACGAGGATGAGCTTCGCCATGGCGTCCAGGTGCCGCGTGGTGATGATGTCCTCGACGCCGTAGAGCGCTCGCAGCGGGAGCATCAGGGTGAGCACCATGGCGAAGCCGGAGTAGATGGCGCCCGCCACGAAGTAGGGGGGGAAGATGGTGGAGTGCCAACCGGGAAGCTGGGTGATGGCGAAGTCGAGGCTGACCACGCTGTGCACCGAGAGCACCAGCGGCGTCGCCAGGCCCGCCAAGAGGAGGTAGGCGACCTGCCAGTTCTTCCAGGCGCGTCCCGAGCCTCGCCACCCGAGGGCGAGGATCCCGTAGAGGCGGCGCTTGAAGAGGGTGGGCGCGTGGTCGCGGGCGGCGGCGAGATCGGGGATCAGGCCCACGTACCAGAACAGGAGCGAGACGGTGAAATAGGTGGAGATGGCCGCGCCATCCCAGGGAAGCGCCCCCTTGAAATTCGGCCAGACGTTCATGGTCGAGGGGTAGGGGAAGATCCAGTAGGCGAACCAGGGGCGCCCGAGGTGAATCAGGGGAAAGACGGCGGCGTTGATGATCGCGAAGAGCGTCATCGCCTCCGCCAGGCGATTGATGGAATTTCTCCAGTTCTGCTCGAGGAGGAGCAGGACGGCCGAGATGAAGGTTCCCGCGTGGCCGATCCCGATCCACCAGACGAAATTGGTGATGGCGAAGGCCCAGGCGACCGGGATGTTGTTTCCCCAGGTTCCGATTCCGGTCAGCGCCGTGTACAGCAGCGTGGAAAAGAAGAAGAGCGCGCCGAAGCCGGTGACGAGGAACGAGAGCTTCCAGAAGGGCCCGCCTCGCCAGAGCGGTCGGAGCAGCCGCTCGGTGAGGTGGGCGTCGCTCGCCCTCGAGATCAGGACCGGCGCGCCATCCTCCACCGACTTGGAGTAGGCGGGGCTGAACCGGTAGGACTCCTGGAGCGGCGGTTCTCTCACACCTCCTCCTCCCGGCGATTCCGCAGATGAGCCAGGTAGCGGGTCCTCGGCTCGGTCCCGAGCTCGGCATTGAGCACGGCGTAAGAGCGGGGCGTCCGCCGCAACCGTGCGACCTCGCTCTCGGGTTCGGAAACGAGACCGAAGGTGATGGCGTGGGTGGGGCAGGCGACCTGGCAGGCGGTCTTCACCTCGCCGTCGCGCAGCGTCCGCCCGTGGATGCGCGCCTCGATCTGGGCGGCGCGAATTCGCTGCACGCAGTAGGTGCATTTTTCCATCACGCCCCGCTCCCGGACCGTGACTTCGGGATTGTTCATCATCTTGAGTGTCTCTGGCTCGTGCGGAACGTTGTATCGGAAATAGTTGAAGCGCCGGACCTTGTAGGGGCAGTTATTGGAGCAGAACCGCGTGCCGATGCAGCGGTTGTAGATCATCTCGTTGAGCCCATCCGGGCTGTGCACGGTGGCGTTGACCGGGCAAACGTATTCGCAGGGCGCCATCTCGCAGTGCTGGCAGAGCATCGGCTGCGGCAGGTACTGCGCCTCCTCGCCCTCCCCCAGGTAGTAGCGATCGATCCGCAGCCAGTGCATGGACCGGTGTTTGCGGCTGTTGGTCTTGCCGACCACGGGAATGTTGTTTTCCGCCTGGCAGGCGACGACGCATGCCGCGCAGCCGATGCAGGTGGCCAGGTCGACGATCATTCCCCACTGCGGTCCCTCGAAGGTCCACGGCATTCCGTAGACGTTCGGAGCGGGGCGGTCGTGGTGGGCGACGAAGTCGGGGTCCGCGCGGAACTCGGCGTCCGTGGTGGAGAGGAGGATGGGCCGTCCGTGCAACTCGAACTCCGACTGCTGGAAGACGAGGGTCGCGTGGAGCGGCTCTCGGCTCCCGATCGGCTCGATCGTTCGGAAGGCGGGCTCGATCTCCGCCTGCAGGGCGATCCACGGGGCGTCGCTGCGACGGAGCGGGAAGACGTCGACGCCCACGGCCTCTTCACGGGAGGGACGCCCCCCTGCCCACGCGGGACCGGGGCCGCCCCAACCCAGGTGGAGGGTGACGACGTCGTCGGCCATGCCGCGCAGCGGAAGCGCGGGGACGAGGATGGCCTCGCCCCCGACCTGCACCCGGATGACTCGGCCTCTGTCCACCCCGAGGCGCTGCGCGGTGGACGGGCTCATCAGCGCGGCGTTGCCCCACTGGAGCGAGGTGATCGGATCGGGGAGCTCGACCAGCCAGCCGTTCCTCGAGAAGCGGCCGTCCCGAAGCTTCGGGTCGGGTCGGATGGAGATCTCGATGGTGGCGGAGGGCTGGCGGCCCGCGGCGCGTCCCACGGCGGCACGCAGCGCGCCCTCGTCCGGTGTTGCCTCGAGGGAAGGCAGGCTGCCCTGGAGAAATCCCCACTGCAGCGCCGTCTGCCAGGGGCCGAGGCCGATGGAGGCGTAGCGCTGCCGGAGCAAGGCCTCCGACGAGGGAGAGGACTCGCCGAGGAGCGCCGCCACGATCTCCACCGGCGCCCAGCCTCCCCACAGCGGGCGGATCACTGGCTGGACGAGCGAGATGGTGCCGTCGTGCGCTCGCGCGTCGCCCCACTGCTCGAAGGGGTGCAGGCCGGCGAGGACGAAGTCGCAGAGCGCGGACGTGTCGTTGGCGTGGGTGCCGAGGTAGATGCGCCGCCGCGCCCGACGCATCAGGCGGGCGAGGCCGAAGTCCGCCGGCGCGGCACGAACCGGGTCGCCGCCCAGGATGAGGAGCGTCCTCACCTCGCCGCCTTCGAGGGCGCGGACCAGGGACTCGAGCCGATGGCTCTCCTCGCCCCGCTCGAAGACCACGGGCGCCGTGACTTCCACGGTGTTCCCCAGGTTGCCGAGGATGCGGTTGGCGAGGAGCCCGCAGAGGTGCGCCTCGGCGGGCTGACGTTCGCCGACGATCACCGCGGAGGCGCCGCGGTTCTGCCAGAGGTCTCGAGCGAGGCGACGGATCCAGTCGGGTGCGGGAAGCCGGGGCAACGCCGGCTCGCCGGCGAGCTGCCCGAGCTCGCCCACCAGCGAGGCGAGGAGCGAGGGAATGGCGGAGGGACGGATGCGCATCCGCTCGTCGGCGATGGCGCCCGTGACGGTGAGATCCCCCTCGGCCACCCAGAGGCGGCTGCGGCGCTCCCCCGGCCGCAGCGCGCGTCGCCTTTGGGAGAAGTCGTGCGCGAACCGGATCCGCTCGGGCGGATCCATGAAGAAGTCGGCGTCGAAGGCGGCGATCGCCCAGGCGCGATCGAGCCGGAGCCGGAGCTGCCGCGGGCGGCCGAAGGCGGTCCGGAGCGCCTCGTCCTCTCCGGCCGACGCGAGCGGATCGAAGAAGTGGATACGCGCCGCGGGGAGGGCGTTTCGCAGCCTTTCCAACTGGGTGACCAGCAGGGGCGAGGTCGTCGGTTCGAGGAGGAGATGCAGACCTCTTCCGTCGCGGAGGTCCTCGCGCAGCGCCCGGTAGAAATCCGTCCAGGCGATCTCGGCGTCGCCGTGGCGAAGGCCGCGTAGCCGCGCCGGATCGTAGAGGTCGTAAAGCGATGCCTGGAGCTGCGGCGCAGATCCGCCCCCGAGGGTGGTCGGGTGGTCGGGATTTCCATCCACCTTCAACGGCCGCCCGGCCCGCGTCCGCACGATGACGCCCCAGGCGATGCCGCGGTCGGTGAGCGTCGTCGCGTACGAGAGTTCCTGACCGGGGACGATCTCGCGCGGCTGCCGGACGTAGGGGAGGATCTTGCCGCGCGGCGGCTCGCAGGCCGCCAGGGCCATGGCGGCGCCGACGAGCTCGAGCATCTCGCGGCGGAGCAGGCCCTCCTCCTCCTCGACGATCACGGGCAGGGGATGTCTTTCGTTTTCGGACACGGCGGCTCCTACCGGTGGCAGGCGGTGCAGGTGGTGGGCGGGGAGATGCCGAGCTCGCGCGCGATCTCCCGGCCGATGCGAAGCTGCTCGAGGGGCGGCGGGTTCCAGTTCATGTCGGTGATGCGGTCGAGGGGACGAAGGTGGCGCTCGGGCTCCCGGTGGCAGTCGAGACACCAGTCCATCGTCAGCGAGGCCACCGGATAGACCACGGCCATCTCCGCCACGTTGCCATGGCAGCTGGCGCAGCCGACGCCACGATTGACGTGCGCCTTGTGGCTGAAGAAGACGAAGTCGGGGACGCCGTTGACCCGTTCCCAGGGGATGGGGATGTCTTCGAAAAAACTTTCACGGACCGTCTGGAGGATGGGCGCCTCGATCCAGATCTGGCCGTGACATCCCATGCAGAGGTCGGTCGGAGGCAGTCCCGCCTGGTCGCTTCGATCGGCGAGGTGGTGGCAAAAGAGACAGTCGATTCCGTCGTCGAGGACGTGGTGTCGGTGATCGAACTGGATCGGTTGCTCGACCGCCTTGCGAACGTTGGTGGAATAGGGCGTCCGCACGTAGATCATCAGGCCCAGCGGGATGGAGACGATCCCCAGACCCACCGCAGACGAAAGCAGCCAAAAGAGAGAATTCGCCCAGGGTGGATAGATCGAACTCATTCGGCACCGACGACAGGTGACCGGACGTTATGAATTGGTGCCTCCGAGGCGAATGCCCCGCCGGGGGAAGAACGTGCAATACGCTTCAGAGCCGGGCGGGAGCGCCGCGCCAGAGGGGAAGGTAGTGAAGGAACCAGTCGGCGGTGGCTCGCGCGACTTCCTCCAGTGCGCCGGGCTCTTCGAAGAGATGGCCGGCTCCCGGTACCACCTCCAGGCGGCAGTGGCCGCCCAGTCGCGCCAGCGCGTCGCGATTGAGTTCGAGAACCAGGGGGTCCTCGCTTCCGACCAGAGCGAGGGTGGGAGCGAGCACGAGCGAAAGCGCGTCGCCGGCGAGGTCGGGGCGGCCGCCGCGGGAGACGATCGCGCCCACGGCGTGTGGGCGAGCGGCCGCGGCCACGAGGGCCGCCGCCGCGCCCGTGCTCGATCCGTACAGCCCGATGGGCAAGTCGGGCTCGTTGCGCTCGAGATGGTCGATGGCGCTGACCACGCGCTGGGCGAGGAGGCGGACGTCGTAGCGGTAGGCCTCTGTCTGCGCGTCCTCTCGCTTTTCCTCCTCGGTGAGGAGATCGAGGAGAAGGGCCTGGAGGCCCCGGCCGGCGACCACCTCGGCCACGTACCGATTCCGCACGCTCTTGCGGCTGGACCCACTTCCGTGGGCGAAGACGACGATCCCCCGCGCGGTCGTGGGGCCGAGCCGGTCGGCGACGACGTGGACGCCGTCGACCGGGATCCGAACTGGAGCGAAGACGAGGCTCATCGCCTTCAGGGTAGGTGCGACGGCCCCCGGATGGGAGTCGTCCGGTCTTCGGGGTGGGATGCTTTACAGTCTCGCGCGGATGGGCTATCGGGCCTGCGCCGGTTCGGAAAGGAGCGGATTTCGTCCGAATGGGCTATCTTCCGGGCCGGTTCGTTCGCCTCGGAGTCAGGGTGAAATGAAGTTCGGTCTCGCCTCCCTTCCCAGCCACAATCTGCCCTTCGTCGAGGAGCTGTACGCTCGTTACCTGCAGGACGAGAACTCGGTCGACGAGAGCTGGCGCGCCTACTTCCGCAGCCTGGGGGAGAGGGTCTATCCGACCCCGCCCTCCTTCGAGCCGCGGAGCATCTTCGCCCCCCGTGCCGTCAACGGCGTGGCGGTGACGGTCAGCGCGGAGACCAAGCAGGACCGGGTGGCGCAGCTCGTGGAGCGCTACCGGCAGCGCGGCCACCTCTTCGCCCACCTCAACCCGCTCCAGCCGCGCCCGGAGCGCGTTCGGCCCTGCTTCGACCTGGCGGAATTCGGGCTGGGAGAGGAGGACCTCGACCGGAACTTCGTCGCGGGCGGTCTGCGCGGGACGCTCCGGGAGATCATCGACCACCTGGAGGAGACCTACTGCCGCACCATCGGGGTGGAGATCGCCCACATCGACGATCCGGAGATGCGCCGCTGGCTGGTGGAGCGGATGGAGTCCACCCGCAACCACGTGCAGCTGACGCGCGAGGAGGAGCTGAAGATCCTCACGGACCTCACCGACGCGGAGGTCTTCGAGCGCTTTCTTCACACCAGCTTCGTCGGCGCCAAGCGCTTCTCTCTGGAGGGCGGCGAGAGCTTCATCCCGCTGGTCGAGCTGATCCTCGAGCGGGCGGCGAGCCACGGAGTGGAGGAGATCGTCATCGGCATGGCGCACCGCGGCCGTCTCAATCTGATGGCCAACGTGCTCAAGATGCCGGCCAAGGAGATCTTCGCGGAGTTCGCCGACGAGGATCCGAACCTCTACATCGGTCGGGGCGACGTGAAGTACCACCTGGGCTACTCGGCGGACCGCGAGGTGAACGGGCGGAAGGTCCACCTCTCGCTGACCTTCAACCCGAGCCACCTCGAGTACGTCAACCCGGTGGTCGCCGGCCGGGTTCGCTCCAAGCAGGATCGGAGGGGCGACGTGGAGCGCAAGCGGGTGATGCCGCTCCTCGTCCACGGCGATTCCTCGTTCGCGGGCCAGGGCGTGGTGGCCGAGCTCTTCAACGCCTCGGAGCTTCCCGGCTATCGAGTCGGCGGCACCATCCACGTCATCATCAACAACCAGATCGGCTTCACCACCACGCCGTCGGAATACCGCTCGAGCCGCTATTCCACCGACGTGGCGAAGATGCTTGACGTCCCCATCTTCCACGTCAACGGCGAGGATCCGGAGAGCGTGGTCCAGGTGGCACGCCTGGCGGTCGACTTCCGCGCCCGCTTCGGCAAGGACGTGGTCATCGACCTGTACTGCTACCGCAAGCTCGGTCACAACGAAGGCGACGATCCCACCTACACCCAGCCGCTGATGTACAAGGCGGTGGCCAACCACCCCTCGGTCCGGGAGCAGTACGTCAAGAAGCTCGTCGAGATCGGCACCCTGACGGAGGAGCAGGCGCGGCAGATCGAGGAGAGCCGCAGGTCCCTTCTCGAACAGCACCTCGCCGAGCAGCGCAACGGGCTCAAGCGCAAGCCGCCCTCGGCCTTCGGAGGGCTTTGGGCGCGCTACGCCGGCGGGCGCGAGGATTCCGTCTCCGACGTGGAGACCGGGGTCCCGAAGGAGAAGCTGCAGGCCTTCCTGCACGCGCTTTCCAAGGTGCCCGAGGGCTTCCATTTGCACCCGCGCCTCGAGCGCTTTCTCTCGGCCCGCGCCGAGATGGCCGAGGGGCGGCGCAAGCTCGACTGGGCCGCGGGGGAGGCGCTGGCCTTCGCCAGCCTGGTCTCGGAGGGCGTCCGGGTGCGGATGACGGGCCAGGATTCCGAGCGCGGCACCTTCAGCCAGCGCCACGCCGCGCTTCACGATCAGGTCACGGGGCAGAAGTACTTCCCGCTCAAGACGCTGGAGGACAAGGGAGGCGTCTTCGAGATCCACAACAGCCCGCTTTCCGAGGTGAGCATCCTCGGATTCGAGTACGGCTACAGCCTCGACACGCCGGACGGCCTGACGATCTGGGAGGCGCAGTTCGGCGACTTCGCCAACGCGGCCCAGGTGATCATCGACCAGTTCATCGTCTCGGGCGAGGACAAGTGGCACCGGCTCTCGGGGCTGACGCTGCTACTGCCCCACGGCTGGGAGGGCGGCGGCCCGGAGCACTCCTCGGCGCGCCTCGATCGGTGGCTGAGCCTCTGCGCCGACCACAACATCCAGGTCGTCAACACCACCACGCCGGCGCAGTTCTTCCACCTGCTTCGGCGGCAGGTCCTGCGGCCCTACCGCAAGCCGCTGGTGGTGATGGCGCCCAAGAGCCTGCTCCGTCACCCGGAGGCCACCTCGGACCTGGACGAGCTGACCCGCGGCACTTTCCGGCGCGTCCTCGACGATCCGATGTTCGAGGGGCAGGACCGCAGCGGCGTTCGGCGGCTCTTGCTGTGCACCGGCAAGATCTACTACGAGCTCGTCGCGGAGCGACGCGAGCGCAAGCGCGAGGACGTGGCCATCGTTCGGGTCGAGCAGCTCTACCCGACGCCGCTCGGGGAGATCGAAAAGGCCATCGCCGGCTATCCGGGCCTGCGGGAAGTGCTCTGGGTGCAGGAGGAGCCGGCCAACCACGGCGCCTGGATGCACATGTGGAGCCAGCTCACCCAGAGCGGCATCCTCAAGGTGCCCTTCGCGCGGGTCACCCGGCCGGCGGCGGCCAGCCCGGCGACGGGCTCGCTGGCGAGCCACAGGCTCGAGCAGCGCCGCCTCCTCGAGGCCGCTTTTGCTCCCATTCAGTTCCCCACTCCGTGATAGGTAGAGGCCCACGCGACTGGCGAGGAGTTGGAGATGCCCACGATGATCACCGTTCCGCCTCTCGGCGAGTCCGTCGTCGAGGCGGCGATCGACCAATGGCTCAAAAAGCCCGGCGACTGGGTGGCGAGAGGTGAGACCGTCGTCACGGTGGAGAGCGACAAGGCGACCGTGGAGGTCCCGGCTCCCGTCAGCGGCTACCTCCGCAAGATCCTGAAAGGGAAGGGCGAGTCCGTCACCATCGACGAGGCCATCGGCGAGATGGAGGAGGCGGAGAGGCCCGCCGCCGGCGCTCCGGCCGCTGCCGCGGCTCCGGCTCCCGCCGCTCCGGCCGCCGCCGCGCCGACGCCCGCGGCTCCGGCCGCTCCGACGCCGGCGCCCGCCACTCCCACGCCTTCGCCGGCCGCGCCGGTGGAAGCGCCGATGGGTCCGGCGGCGCGCAGGGCCGCCGCCGAGCTGGGCGTGCAGCCCTCGGCGGTCCAGGGCACCGGTCCCGGCGGGCGGATCCTCAAGGAGGACGTGGAGCGCGCCGCGGAGGCGAGGAAGGCTCCGTCCGCACCGGCGCCGACCGTGGTGGGCGGTCGCGAGGAGCAGGCGGTGCCGATGACGCCGCTGCGCAAGACCATCGCGCGGCGCCTGGTGCAGGCCAAGCAGGAGACGGCGATGCTGACGACCTTCAACGAGGTCGACATGTCCGCCGTCATCGCGACCCGCGCCCGGTATCAGGACCTCTTCCAGAAAAAGTACGGCATCAAGCTCGGCTTCATGTCCTTCTTCGTGAAGGCCGTCATCGAGGGGCTCAAGGCCTTCCCCGAGCTCAACGCGGAGATCCGCGACGACCACATCGTCTACAAGAACTACTACGACATCGGCGTGGCCGTCGGCGGCGGCAAGGGGCTGACCGTCCCGGTGATCCGCAACGCCGACACGCTCTCGTTCGCGGAGACCGAAAAGGTGATCGCCGACTTCGCCCAGCGGGCCCGGGAGGGCAAGCTCAAGCTGGAGGAGCTTTCGGGCGGCACCTTCACCATCACCAACGGCGGCATCTACGGCTCGCTGCTGTCGACGCCGATCCTCAACCCGCCGCAGAGCGGCATCCTCGGCATGCACAAGATCGAGGAGCGCCCGGTGGTGGTCGACGGCCAGATCGTGATCCGGCCGATGATGTACGTGGCGCTCTCCTACGACCACCGCATCGTCGACGGGCGCGAGGCGGTTCAGTTCCTCGTCCGCGTCAAGGAGTGCATCGAGGCCCCCGAGCGCATGCTGC
>QGUN01000052.1 GCA_003242475.1 Pseudomonadota bacterium | reverse complement strand
GGCGAAAAAGAGCATCGAGTTCTCGATGTCCACGCGGTCGCGCCCGGGATCGATGCGCAGCGTCTTGCCCTGCACCCGGACGGCGTCCAGGCCGGAGGCGAAGAGGGCGCCGGCCTCGCGGTAGAGGAGGCCGAAGATCTCGGCCGTCGGCGCCAGCGCATCGGGGTGGCAGAGCAGGCCCTTGAAGTCCGCCTCGACCAGCGTCTCCTCGGTGGAGGCGCGCGAAAAGCCCTCGAGGCGGGCGAGGATCCCCTCCTCGTCGCGACCGCCCTCGCCCAAGAGGTGGCTGACCACCTGCGCGGCGACGTAGGCGTCGTCGAAGGCGCGGCGCCGGGCGTGCAGCTTCACCAAGGCCTTGGCGGCGGCGACGCGTGACTCGGGAACGGTGAGAAGCTTGCGGTAGGCGCGGATCGCCTCCTCCTCGGAACCGGCCTCGCGTGCCACGAGCTCGGCGTAGCGCTCGCGCGCCACCGTATCGGAGGGCTCCAGCGCCACCACCGCCTTGTAGGCCTTCATCGCTTCGGTGGGCCGGTCGAGGACCTCGTAATAGAGATCCGCGAGGTTGCGGAAGAGCGAGGCGCGGGCCTTCTCGTAGCCCACCTTGCCGGAGAGGCGCTCGATCATCCGCAGGTAGCTCTCCTCGAGCAGGTCCCACTTGCCCGCGCCGACCAGCATCTTCTCCAGGGCGGAGAAGGCCTCGGTCTGCCGGAAGTCCAGGTTCAGGGCGGACTCGAAGTGGAGCGCCGCCTTCTCCAGCCAGTCGGGCGAGCCGCGGCCCTCGTCGCGATGCAGCTTGCCGAGCTGGATGTGGTAGGCGGCAGCGCGGCGCGGCGAGCCCTTCGCCTCCGGCGTCTTGAGCATGCGCTCCAGCAGATCGATGGCCCGGGCGGCCTGCCGCGTCCGCTCGTAGAGGTCGAGCAGCTCCTCCATCGCCTCCAGGTCGCCGGGGACCTCCCGCAGGTAGGCGACCAGCGCCTCGGCGGCGATGTCGGGCGCGTCCAGCCGGTCGCGGGCGAGCCGGGCGGTGCTGCGCAGAAGGTCGCGCCGCTCCGCGCCCTGCAGAAGGTGCAGCAGGCGGTGGCGATGGCGAAGCGCCTCGTCGTACTGGCCGTCCTCCTCGGCCACCTGGATGAGGGCGCGAAGCGACGGCACGTGCTCGGGGTCGAGCTCGAGCGCGGTCCTCAGGCTCTTGAGAGCGCCGGCGCGATCGCCCAGCCGAGCGCGAAGATCGCCGATGGTCCGGTGCAACTCCACCACCTCGGCCTCCTCGAGGTCCTCGCGGTGGTGGATGAGGATGTTCTGGTAGATCTTCAGCGCCTGGACCGTATCGCCGGCGGCCATGCGCAACCGCGCCAGGCCCTCCGCGCCGGGCAGGTGCGTCGGGTCGAGCTCGTAGGCGCGGGCGTAGCACTCCATCGCCTTCGGCCGGTTCTCCCTCCGCTCGCAGACCTCGCCCAGCGCGCAGAGCGCGGCCACGAGCTCCTCCGCGTCGCGGCCGGGGGAGAGCTCGCGGCAAAGCACGTCGAGCGCTCGCTCGGCTCCCTCCCAGTCCTCCCGCTCCCGATACAGCTCGACCAGGCGCCGGGCCGCGTCGAGGTGGCTCCCGTCGTGCCGCAGCGTCTCCTCGAAGTAGCGGATCGCCCCGGCGCGGTCGCCGCGCTCAAGGAGGAAGCGGCCGGCCTCGAAGAAGCACGCCGCGCGCGCACCGGGCTCCGGCGTGTAGGAGGCCTCCTGCAGCAGGTACTCGAGATAACCCTCCGCGTCGCCCCGCTCGAAGGCGAGCTCCTTGAGGGCCTGGATGGAGGGGATGTGGCCGGGGTCGACCTTGCGCGCCTCGAGGAAGGCGGAGCGCGCCGAGTCCGCATCGAGAAACATCTCGCGGTAGATGCGTCCCATGCGGTAGTAGAGCTCCACCGCCTCGGGGCCCTGGCCGGCGCGCGAGGCCTGCTGCGAAAGGAGCTGCAGGGCGTCGGTCCAGTTGCCGGTGCGCTCGTAGATCGCTCCGAGTCCGAGCGCGGCCTCCTGCGCTCCCGGATCCAGCTCGAAGGCCGTCCGGTAGGCTCGCTCGGCGCGGTCGATCTGTTGCAGCTCGTTCAGGTAGAGGTCGCCGAGCCGCGTCCAGATCTCCGCCCGCTCTTGCACCTTGCGCGGATCGGAAGCGAGCAGTGCCTCGTGCCGCAGGTAGGCCTCAGCCAGCCGCTGCCACTGCTCCTCGGCGCGCAGAAGGCGCTCCAGGTCTCGCAGGGCGGAGAGGTTGTCGGGCTCGAGTTCGAGGGCGGCGTCGAGGCAGGCGATTGCGTTGGGCAGGTTGCCGAGCTTCTCCTCCCAGATGCTCGCCGCCTTCAGATAGATGCGCGCCTGCTCCTTGGGGCGGCTCTCGGCCAGGCGCAGCTTGCGGTCGTAGATGCCGAGCAGCTCCGAGGCGCGATCCGCCTGGGTGTAGAGGCGCTCCAGAGCATCCAGCGAGGCGAGGTCGTCCGCGTCGATCTCGAGGATGCGCTCGTGCGCGGCGATGGCGCCTGCATCGTCGTCGAGCCGCATCTCGCAGATCTCGGCGATCTCCCGCTCGAAGCCGATCCGCTCGCGCGGGCTCTCGACCAGGTCCCGCAACCTCGCCAGCAGGGCCACGAGGTCCTCGTACCGCTGCTGGCGTTCGAGAAGCTCGCGCAGCGCGCTCGCCGCCTCCGCGTGGGTCGGGTCGAGGTCGAAGGCCTCGCGCAACACGTCCAGGGCGCGATCGAGCTGACCCGAGCGCTCCAGGACCCGGCCCAGCCGGATCGATCGCTGCTGGCGCTCGGCCGGCGAGGCGGCGATCTCCACCTGGCGCTCGAGGATCTCGGCCAGCCGCACGTGCTCGCCGCGCGCCTCGAAGAGGCGCTCCAGCGCGGCGAGAGCCTCGGGGTGGTAAGGGTCGTGCTCGAGGACGCGCCGGTAGGAGGCCTCCGCCTCGCGGGGATCGTCGAGCTTTTCGTCGAGCAGCCGGCCACGCAGCAGCCAGAGCGACCGCTCCCCCGATTCCTCCGCCACGCTCTCCAGGACGAGCGAGAGCTCCTCGTAATTGCCGCCCCGCTCGGCGATCTCCCACAGGGCCTGCACCACGCGGGGATCGCGCGGCGCCAGCCCCAGCGCCGCGGCGACTCGGGCGAAGGCGAGGTCGCGCTGCCCCAGCCTCTCCTCGAGGACCTTCGCGAGGTCGAGGAGCAGCTCCACCTTCTGCCGGTCGTCGACGGCGGAGGACAAGAAGCGCTCCGTCGCCGCGGCATAGCGACGGAAGTCCGCCGCCTGACGGTAGAGGGCGCGAAGCTCGGCGAAGGCCGCCTCGTCGCGCGGATGGCGCTCCAGCACGCGCTCCAGGGCCTGGGCTGCCATGTGCGGCCGGCGAAGTTCGTCGCGCCACAGACGCGCGATCTCGCGCAGGCGCTCCACGTCGCCCACCGGCTCGACGGCCACGAGCGCTTCGAGGATGCGAATGCGCTCGGCGTGCGCCTTCCACTCGCCGAGGACCGACTCGAGGCGAAGCAGCTCCTCCTTGCGATGCGGGGGCAGGTCGAGGATGCGGCCCGCCGCCTCGATCGCCTCCTGCCGCTTCCCCAGGCGAACGAGGCACTCGAAGAGGTCGAGACGAACCGCCTTGACGTCGGCGGGATCGTCCTGCAGCGGAATGAGGCGCCTGAGCACCTCCTCGAGCCGTTCGTCCTCGCCGCGCAGCGCGTAAAGCGACCGCAGCGCCTCCAACGCCTCGCGGCTTCGCGGATCCTGCTCCAGCACGGCGCGGTAACCGTCCACGGCGCCGTCGAGATCCCCGAGCCGGTCGCGCCGCAAGGCCGCCAGCCGCAAGAGCATGGCGATGCGCTCTCGCGCATCGCGCGCCGCGGGCAGCGAGGACTCGAGGAGCTCGGCCAGCTCGCCGAAACTGCCGCGCCCCTCGAGGATGGTGCAAAGACGCTCGCGAAGGGCTGCATTTCGCGGATCGCGCGACAGGAGCTCGCGGTAATGGGCGATGGTCCGGTCCGCGTCGAAGGCCAGCGCGCGCTCCCGAAGCGACTCGGCGCGCGCGGCATCCCCTTCCCGCTCGGAGAGGTCCGCGAGGTGAAGGGCCAGCTCCGCGGCGACGCTGGCATTGCCGAAGCGGTCGAGCTCCTCCGAGGCAGTGGCGATCCACTCGTCCACGCAATCGGCGGCGCGCGCGGCCGCAGCGATCTCGGACCAGAGGGCGCGGTCGGCCGGGTCCTCGCGGAAGGCGCGGTGCAGGGCCAGGAAGGCGAGGTCCGGCCGGTTCTGGCGGGTGCGGCGCAGCTCGGCCAGCTCGAGAAGGAGCCCCTTGCGCGAGGAGCGGTCCGCATAGGAGACGCGGTGCTCCAGAAGATCGCACAGGCCGGCCCAGTCCATGCGCGCGCGGTACGCCTTGTCCATGACCGCCGCGATGGTCGGATTTCCGGGATCGCTTTCCAGTAGCCTCTCCAGGCGCTCCAGCGCCGGGCCGTTGGCCGGATCGGCCTCGAGGATGCGAGCGTAGATGCGGATGGCGCCGGCACGGTCGAGAAGCGGCCCCTCCTTGAGCTCGGCGAGGCGCAGCTCGAGGGCGGCTCGCGCCGGGCCCCGCTCCCGAGCCAGGCGGCGTTCGAGGACCGCAGCCACGTCGGTCCACCGCTCACGCTTCGCCGCCACCTCCTCCAGCGCCTCGAGCGCGCGCGCGTCGTCCGGCCATCGCTCCGCGAAGTCCGTCAGCGTCTCCCACGCCGCCGCGAGATCGCCGATGCGCTCCCGCTGCACGCGGGCGATCTCCCAGAGCAGGCGGCGGCGCTCCGCCTCGTCGACTGCCAGGCGCAAGAGCGCCCGTAGCGCGTCCACGTAGCCGACCGCATCCGGCGAGCGCGCGCGCAGGCGAACCTCGGCCTCCAGAAGATCGCGGTCGTCCGGGTCGATCGAGCGGGCTTCGAGGTAGGCGCGAAGCGCCGTCTCCTCGTCGCCGATCGCCTCGGCTGCCCGCGCCAGCGCCAGGTTCAGCCGCTTGCGCGATTCCGGCCCGCCGCCGAAGGGCGCGATCTCGTCGAGGAGGGCGACGAGCTCCTCCTGCAGCGAAGCGCGCGCGGCCGTCTGCAGGACGAGATCCAGCGCCTCGCTGCTCTCGGGCCGGGCACGGAGCGCGCGGCTCGCCGCAACGAAGGCGAGCGCGGGCTGCGGCTGCGCGGTGGTGTGGATTTCGGCCACCTGCAGGTAGAGGCGCGCGCGCTCGGCCGGATCCTCCTCGGCCAGCGCGAGGATCTCGAGCGTGCGCACGGCCTGGGAAAATTCCCGCTCCTCCAGGTAGATGGGCGCGAGCAGGCGCGCCGCCTCCACCTTTCGCCTGCCCTCCTCCTCCTCGACGATCGTCTCGAGGACCGAGAGGGCGCCCGGATGACGAGGCTCCTCGGCGAGGACGCGACCGAGGAGCGCGAATCCCTCGCGCGGATCGCGCTCGAGCCGCAAGAGGACGCTCGCCAACTCCACCCGGAGTTCACGGGCCTCGCGTGCGGCGCCGCGACCCTCCAAATACGCGATGCGCTCCTCGCAGAGCGCCGCGAGTTCGCGATGGCGGCGCGACGTCCGAAAGATCTCCGCCAGAGACTCGAAAGCCTCGCGATCCCCCGGATCCAGCTCGAGGACGCGGCGATAGGCCTCGACGGCCGCCATCTCGTCCTCGAGCTGATCGAGCTGGATCTTGCCGAGCTCGAGCAAAAGAGCGCGCCGCTCCTCGGCAACGGACTCCTGGGCGATGCGAATCTCGTAGAGCCGCGCGAGGTCGCCGAAGAGCCCCAGCGCGCGGTAGTTGCGCTCCAGCGCCTCCATCGCCTCGCGGTCGTCCGGGAAGGAGCCGAGGATGGCATTCCACCGCGCCACCGCGCCCTTGCGATCGCCGAGCTCCTCCTCGCAGATCACCGCCGCCCGAGCCCGCAGGTCGCGCGCCTCGCGGCCCTCGCGGCGCGCGGCCTCCACCTCGAAGAGATCGCAGAGCTCGCGCAGCGTCCCGGCCGCCTTCGCCAGCCTTTCGAGGTGGCGAGCCGCCTCCTCCGATCCCTCGGAGAAGGCGCGCGCCAAGGCGTCGAAGGCCAGACGCGGATTGGCGAGCGACTCCTCGGCGATGAGAGCGATCTCCCGGAGCAGTGCCCAGCGACGCTCCGGCTCCACCGTTCGCTCCAGCGCCTCCTCCCGCAGCGCCACACGGAGCTGGTGGTCGCCGTCGCGGGCCAGGAAGCGGTCGAGAGCCTCGAGCGCCGACAGCGCATGCGGGCCACCCTCGCGCCAGAGCGAAAGCAGACCCTGGCGCGCCCCGTCGTGATCCGGCCGCCCCTCCAGGACCGCCGAGTAGAGGGAGATCGCGCGCTCGGGGTTGGAGCGATCGAGCAGCCCCGCGATCCGCACGGTGAGCGCCCGCTCCTCATCCTCGTCGCCCTCACGGATGGCGCGGCGCTTCAGCCGCTCCAGCAGAGCGATCAGCCCCTCGCGCAGCGACTCGGCGCGCCCGCCGTCCTCCTCGGTCTCGAGCAGATCCGCCCAGCGCTCGACCAGGACCCGCTCCAGATCTGCCTTCTGGGCCGCGTCCACCACCGCGGCGCGGAGCTCGAGGTCGTCCGGGCGCGCGGCGAAGGCGCGCAAGAGTTCGTTGAAGCGGTCCGCCGGCGAGATCGACGGAGGTGGCGAGGGCTTGGCCACCTCGGGGGCTGGCGCCGCCTCCTCGGCCGGACCTCGCCCCTCACGGGCCTCGCCCGGACTCGGGGCTCGTGGCTCGGGCGCTCCTGCGGAGGTTTCGGTCATCGACTCGCGCGCTCGAGCGGCGGCGTCCGTCCGAGAGGCCTCACCGACGGCAGCATCGGCCTGCGGTTCGGGCGTTCCGACGGAAGCGTCGGCCCCTGCCCCCGGCGCCGGCCGGTTGCGGGCGGCGTCGATGGCCTGCGCCAGCGCCAGGGCCTCCTCGCAATCCGGGTCGAGCCCGAGCGCCTCCTCCAGGCAGCGCTCCGCGAAGGCGAGATCGCCGTGCGCCTCCAGCGCATCCTGTCCGAGGGCGATGATGTCCCGTGCGTGTTCGCGCGCCTCCTCGGCGCCCGCGCCGGCGGCCGCGTCGAGCAAGCGCGAAAGAGCCGCCTGGAGATCGCTCTCCCGGGTAGCCGGCTCCGATGTCCGCTGCATCTGTACGTCCCCCTCAGAACGTGTACTTCAGGTGGGGGAGAAGGGTGATGGCATGCGCCTGCCCGAGCTCCCCGAGAAGGCCCAGCCAGTCGACTTCCACGCCCACCGAAAAGTGCCGCAGGTGCGTGAAGTACTCCACCCCCAGGCCGGCGAGGGCGAAGAATCCCTCCTCGTCCAGGATGCCCCGAGGCCGGGAGATCGTGGCGCCACCCGCGGCGCGCAGGAAGAAGAAGGTTCGCTCGATTCCGTTGTCGTCCGCCAGGCGGATCGGTGCCCAGCGCAGGCCCGCGCCGAACATCATCGTCTGGAAGTCGCCGCGCGCGCCTCGCGGGTCGAGGTCGTCGTCGGTGATGCCGCGGTAGTCGGCCGGCGCACCCACCGACTGGCCCCAGGCGAGCAGACCGATCTGGAGCACGTCGAGCAGGTCGTAGCCCACCTCGATGCCGATGAGACTCCCGAGGGCAGAACTACCGTTCTCGCCGGGCAGGTCCAGGTAGTAAACCGCCCCCGCGTGGCTCGCGGCCCACAGGCCGCGTTCGACGTCTGCAAGCTTCGTCACCGACTGCGCACCTGCCCAGGCAGGCAAAACGATGCAGACGGCGAGGATCAGCGCCCCGATGCGGCTCATCGGCTCCTCCAAGGTCGAAAATCTCGAAGCCGCTTGTACCACAGCGCTGCCGGCTTGGCGATTTTGCGACCGCTCCTCAGAAGAAGCGCACCACCGCGGTGAGGAGCGCCGCCGCGATGGCAGCGGCGGAAACGAATGCCAGGCCTCGCGCCCAGCCCCTTTCGGCCCGTCGAACCGGCAGGGCCCAGCCCACCGCCGCACCACCGAGAAATCCACCCAGGTGCCCGAGCCAGTCGATCCGAGGGACGATGAAGCTGTAGGCCATGAGCACCGCCGACCAGACGAGCAGGTCGGTGAGGATTCGCCGGCCGGTCGGGGTGAGGTGCTCGCGGTGGCGCAGGAGGAACGACACGAGCGCCCCCACCAGCCCGAAGATCGCCCCCGAGGCCCCTGCGCTCACCTTGGGCTGCAGCAGGGTGAGCGCCGATCCGGTGATGGCGGTGAAGACGAAGAGCGAGAGCGTCAGCGCGCTTCCGAAGGTCGACTCCGCGAGCCGACCGATCTGCAAGAGAGCCCAGCCATTGAGCAGCAGATGGAAGACGCCGATGTGGAGGAAGGCCGAGGTGAGCATGCGCCACCACTCGCCCTGCCCCACGATCCGCCCGGGCTCGTTGGCCCCCAGACCGAGCAGAACGCGGCTGGAGGTGGAGCCGCCCGCGATCACCTCGAGGAGGAAGACCAGACCGATCAGGATCAGCAGCGAGTAGGTCGCGGGAAAGGCACCGAACTGGGTTCGAGGGGGGCTCACGGCCCAGCAGTATAGGCCCGCAGCGCAGACAGCGCCCGCAGGAAATCCTCGGGCAAGCGAGCTTCGCAGCGAACGAGCGCGCCGGTGCTCGGGTGCGGAAAGGCGAGGACCCGGGCGTGGAGCGCGTGGCGGCCGATCGCCTCCTCGGCCCGACGCAGCACGGCATCGTCCCGCAGGGCCTTGCGGCGGATCGAGCCGCCGTAGACCTCGTCGGCCAGGAGCGGATGCCCCGCCTCGGCGAGATGGACGCGGATCTGGTGGGTGCGCCCCGTCACCGGCCGAGCCTCGATCCGACAGGCCCGACCGAAGCGCTCCAACACCCGAAGATGCGTGATCGCCCGGCGCGGCGGCCCGGCGGGCTTGCGCGAGGTGAAGCGGACGCGGTCAGTGGGGTGGCGGCCGAAGGGCGTGTCCATCGTCCACTCGTCCGATGGCGGATCGCCGAAGGCCAACGCCTCGTAGACCTTTTCCACCGCCCGGCTCTTGAAGGCCGCCTGCAGGGCGTTCAGGGCGCGCTCGTTCTTTGCCACCACCATGCAGCCGGAGGTGTCCTTGTCCAGCCGGTGGACGATCCCGGGCCGGATCTCGCCACCGATCCCCTGCAGATCCTCGACGTGAAAGAGGATGGCGTTGACCAGCGTCCCCGAATTCACCCCCGCCGCCGGGTGCACGACCACGCCCGGATCCTTGTCGATCACGAGCAGATCGCGGTCCTCGTAGAGGATCCGCAGCGGCAGGTCCTCGGGTTGGGGCTCGGCCGGAACGGGATCGGGGATCTCCACCGAGATGGCCTCGCCGCCCCGCAGCTTGCGCGAGGCCTTGACCACCTTGCCGTCGACCCGCACCCGGCCCTGCTCGATCAGCGCCTGGATGCGGGAACGGGAGAGATCCTCGTGGCGGCTCCCGAGAAAATGGTCGAGGCGCTGGCCGCGCGCCTCCTCGGGGACCGAGTGGACGACCGTCTCGGCCATTCAGAGCCAGACTTTGGAGCGGATATGCCCCCGGGGGCGGACGATGATGTCGACGATGGCCCGCTCGAAGAAATTCGTCGTGCGGTACAGCTCCTCCGAGACCCGGCTGCGATACAGCTCCCTCCCCTCCTCGAGTTCCTCCTGGAGAACGTCGAAGAGATTGTCCTCCTCGATCCCCTGGCGGATCTTCTCCTCGTTGTAGAGGGAGATGTCCGAAGCGATGGCGCGTGCCAGCCGGATCGCCTTGGCCTTCTCTTCTTCGCTGGGCATGGACGTGCCTCTACTCGCGGTTCGTCGACCGAGCCCAGTCTAGGCGCTGCCGATCGGACCGTCAAACGCTCAACCAAGCCCCTCGCGCCGAGCGAGGAAGGTCCGGGCGACCTGTTCGGGATCGAGGCCGAGTTCTCGCGCCACCGACATCAGGAACCCACGCACGAAGACCCGCGCGGGAAGCCAGTCCCAACGCTCTTTTTCCAGGCTCTCCAGGTGCGTGGGCGAGATCTTGGTGCGGTTGGCGAGTTCCTGGATCGTCAAGGAACGCGCCAGCCTCACCTCCCGTAGCAGTTCGCCGGTGAAGACGGTCTCCGGCGTGATCTCCGGCATCGGCGGCGCTGGTGGACGCGCCGAGGAAGGCAGGGGTGGTGGTGTCGGTCGCGGCCCCTGACGCAGAGGCGTCGGGACCGAGCGCGGGATGGGCCGCCCCTGCGCAACCTCCGGCCCCGTTCCCCCGCGTGCGAATTCCTCCGCCGGTGCAGAAACCCGGCTCTGCGCCCACCCCTCCGCCGCCGACATGGCGAGGCCTGGCTTTCCGACCCGGACCTCTTCCGTCCGCGCTGGGTCTCTGGGCTGCGCCCACCCCTCGGCCGCTGCCGCGCCAAGTTCCCGCTCCGCGATCCGCCCTCCTTCCGCCAGCCCAGCCGGATGGGCCGGCAAGACGTGCGGCTCCGCCCCGCGGGTCGCGCCGGCCTCGTGCGCCCGCGACTCCGATGCAGTGCCTGCGTCGAGGACGGCGCGGCCGGCTTCGCCCAGGTCGGGCTCGGTCGCGCCCGCCGCCGCCGACGCTACCGCTCGGATCCCGTCCGCCTCGGCCGCGACCTCCGGCGGCGGGTGTCCGTGCTCCTCGTCGTGCGCGCGACGCAGCTCCGGATCCGCGAGCACCCGATACGCGTCCTCGATCTCCATCAGGATCGCGCGCTGCTCCTCCGGCGTGACCAGCGAGTAGACTGCCAGCGAGGACGGACCGAAGATGGCGCGTACGCGCTCGTAGGCCCGGCGGATCTCCGAGAAGGAGGCGCCGGGCCTGACCTCGAGCACCTCGTAGGGGCAGCGCGAGCTCATCTCGTGCTCTCCGCCTCCTCCTCGAAGCGGGCCCACAGCCCGTCGGCGATGGCGCGCAGGTCAGCGGCGATGGGCTGCCCGGCGCGCTCCAGAAGCAGCGGCCGCCGCGCCCGCACCGCTCGCCACGCCTCCTCGTCGTGGCGGACGTGGCCCAGATATCGCAGCTCGATCCCGAAAAAGCGCCGCCACGCGGTGCAGATGGCGTCACCGAGCGAGAGATCGGCTGCCTCGCGGACCGCGTTGACCACGACGAAGGGTCGGAACGCTCGCATCTCCTCCGAGAGGCGCATCCCCGCCTCCGGATCCCTTCTCGAGACTTCCTGGACCAGTCGCGCCGGGCTCATCGGGCGCCGAGCCTGCATGACCTCCGCGAGAACGTCGTGCAGGCCATAGACCGCCTCGACCGCCTTCAAGCGCCGAAAGAACGCCGCCTTCACGAAGCGGTAGGCGTTCTCGACGGAGGTGGGTTCGGGAACCAGGGTGACGATCCCCTCGTCGGCGACGAGGAAGAAATCCAGGACGTTGAAGTGACTCCCCGCCCCCAGGTCGAGAACGACCAGGTCGGCGTCCAGCCCCTGGATGGCCCGCATGAGGCGAAGCTTCTGCTGGTGCAGGGGATTGGCCGCCGCGATGGCGTCGAGCGAGCCGGAGACCAGGCGGAGATTCTCGAAGCCCGTATCGACGGCGATTTCCTCCAGGCTCTCCACCCGCCGCAGGACGAAGTCCGAAAGCGTCTCCTCGGGATGCGCGATACCGAGGCAGGTATGCAGGTTTGCGCCCCCCAGGTCGAGGTCGATCAGCACCACTCGCCGACCCCGGCGCGCGAACTCGATGCCCAGGCTGGAGGCGATGAGCGACTTGCCGATCCCCCCCTTGCCTCCGCCGACCGCGACGATGCGCTTAAAGAACGCGGCCGCGGAGCGCACGTCGCTCGTCGCGACGGACTCGGCTGGCGTGTGTTCGGCGAGGGTGCGCATCGCACTTACACTAGCACAGGCCCTTCCGATTGCCATCCGGGCAAGGCTGCGTTTCCCACAGCCGAAAGCTGGACCGCTTCAGTCCTCCGCGACGCCGTGCGGCGCGCCGATCGGGACGAGAAACGGCTTCCAGAGCTCGTACGCCGACGTCTTTCCGTTCCGCAGGATCGGATTCCAGCTCGGCCGGAATGGCCTGCGCAGCAGCCGCATCCCCGCCTGCTCCGGGGTTCGGCCGCCCTTCTTGAGATTGCAGGCGATGCAGGAGCAGACGACGTTCTCCCACGTCGTCTCTCCGCCCTGCGAACGAGGAATCACGTGGTCGAGGTTGAGCTGAGAGCGGGGCAGCGTTTTCCCGCAGTACTGGCACGTGTTTTCGTCTCGGAGAAAGACGTTCTGTCTCGAGAAGCGCACCTCCATTCCGCGCCGGTGCTCGAAGGCCATCAGCACGATCACCCACGGTGCGCGGATTCGCCGAGACGGCGTGCCGACCGAGTCGCCATTGACCGCGGCGAGCCTCGCCCAGGAGGCGAAGTCGAAGAGGCGAAATTCCTCGTCGATCGCCTGGGCCACCCCTCGGTAGAGCAGGATGAAGGCGCGGCGCAGCGTCGTGACGTGGATCGGCTGAAAGGAGCGGTCGAGGACGAGACAGGGGGCCGCCAGCGAGACCGAGCCGGCGGGCCTCGGCTCGCGCCGTAGCGCTAGCCCATCGGCTGCCGTGGAACTCATGCTCGGGACGCTCCCATCCGCGACCTCCGTCCTCCGAGCCGGCGGGGGCCTCGGAGCCCGGTGCACCACCAGCCTGCTGCGGCAACGGCCGGTTACGACGACGGACTCCTAGCGCGGGTGTCCCTGCCCCCGCGCCCGGCGCGATTCTAGCGCGCGTCCGACCTCCTTGTAAGATGGGCCGGCCGATTACACGACCAGCCCCTCCACATCCCGGAACGCACGCGCGATCGCCTCCGCCGCTCGGGCGATCTCCTCGTCCGGCAGCTCGCCCGCGTCCACCCAGAGACGCCCGTCCGCCATGCGGGCCGGCAAGCCCGGCGCCCTCCGCTCGATCTCCGCCCAGAGTCTTCGTCCCCCCACGACCGATACGAGCGAGCCCCGGATGGCCACGGCGATCCCCCGCTCCTCCAACCCCCGCGCGAGGAGACCGGCCCGGCGCTCGCCTTCCGAGACCTGCATGCCTTCCCCCTTTTTCAAGGCGCCGCCCGTCCCGGCGGAATCGCCGGGAAGCGGTCCTCCCCCTCCCCGTAGATGAGTCGATAGGCAGCGAAGCTGTCGAGAACGCGCTTGACGTAGTTGCGGGTCTGGTCGATCGGGATCTCCTCGACGAACTCGTCGAGAAGGAGATCCCCGCGCGCGGCAAGCCAGCGCGAAACGGCGCCCGGGCCCGCGTTGTAGCCGGCACAGGCCAGCGCCCAATTGCCCTCGAAGCGCTGCAGGAGCGAGCCCAGATACGCGGTGCCGATCCGCACGTTGGTGGCCGGGTCCTTGAGGCGACCGGCGTCGACCGGCCCCAGCCCGAGCCTCTTCGCCACCGAGCGCGCTGTCTGCACCATCAGCTGCGTGAGACCAACCGCGCCCGCCCACGAGACCACCAGCGGATCGAGACTCGACTCCTCCCGCATCAGCGCCTGGAGGAGATCCGCGGGAACGCCGTGCCGCCGCGCGTTCTCCTCCACCAGGTCACGGTAGGCCAGCGGGTAGGCGAGCCGGTACAGCAGGGCCGTCTCCGGCCCGTAGCCGCGCTCGAGGATCTCCGCCAGCTCCACCCGTGCGATCTGCAGCCCCGCCTGCCGCGATCCCGCCCGGTCGAGCAGGTAGACGATCGCGAGGAGGGGCTCCGGAGAACCGCCCGCCGCCTCGCGGATCGCCTGTCGATCGATGCGCAGGAGCTCCGCCGTCGCCTCCGCCACGAACCCCAGCCGAAGAAGCTCGACCGCCGCCGCGAATCGCCGCTCCCCTGCGAGCGCGGCGAGGTCGAGCCCGGGTTCCGAGGCGATCGGAAGTTCGGGTCGCATCTCCGCGCCGAGCGCGGGGTCGAGGGCCTGCACCCGGCCTCGCGCCAGGAGCGCGTAGTAGGAGGCAGGGTGCTCGACGAGGAGGGTGCGGAAGCTGACGAGCGCCTCGGCCGGACGGCCGAGGTCGAGCAGCGTCCTCCCCTGCCAGTAGAGCGCGCGCGGCCGCTCCCGCCATTCGCCCTCGAGCTGGAAGAGGGCGAGCAGGGCCTCCGCCAACCGTCCCTGCTGGCGCTCCAACCAGAAGAGCTTGAAGAGTGCCTCGGCGCGGAAATCGCCGCCCGGATAGCGCTCGACGAGGCGGTGCAGAAGCTCCCGGGCACGATCCAGCTCGCCCTGCCGGCGCGCAACCTCCGCGGCCTGGAAGAGCGCATCGTCCGCGTAGGAATGGTCCGGAAATTCCCCGGCGAGGCGTAGCCAGGTTTGCTCGCCTCGAGGGGGGTCGAGGATGGTGGTGCTGGTGGCCAGCAGGTAGAGAGCGCGCACCCGAATCTCCGGATCCGGGCAGCGATCCGCCACCGGCCCGAGGACTTCCGGCACCTCCGAGTGCCGGCGCATCTTGCGCAGGGCACGCCCCAGCGCGAGCCGCGCCTCGCAGCCCGCCTCCGAAGGGAATTCGAGGGAGGGCAGCAGTTCCCGCAGCAGCGCGGCGCCCTCCTCGTTGCGGTGCGCGTCCACCAGATTCTTCGCCCGGCGGAGGCTCGCCTGGGGCCCGAGCTTCGCCGCACCGAGCGCTTCCAGACGCCGCCGCGCCATCTCTGCCTCGGGCGCCTGCACGTGCTCCGTCCAGAGCTTTCGGTACGCGGCGACGGCGGTCGAGCGGTCGCGCTTTTCGGCGAGCTCGCCGAGCTGGAGGAGCGCACGCGCGGAGGGATCCTGCCCCCACTTCGGCGCGGGTCGATCCGCGAGCGGCCGAAGCACCTCCATGGCCTCCTCCCGGCGCCCGAGTCGGGCGAGGAGTCGGGCCCGCGCCAGCCGAGCCTCGTCGTGCAGCACCGAGTCGGGGCCGATGCGCTCGTAAGCGGCCAGGGCGCCCTCGCGGTCCTCTTGCTCCTCCCGCGCCGCGGCGAGCTGCCAGAGGACGCGGTCTTCGATCGCCGGCAGGCGCGAGACGAGGCGCTCGAGCAGCTTCTCCGCGCGGCCGGCCTCACCCGAGCGCAGAAGCGCCAGGGCGCGCAGAAAGTCGGCCTGCGGTGTGCCGTCGTCGTGCGCGGCCAGCAGCTTCAGCGCCTCCTTGTGCCGGCCGCGATGGAGGGCTTCTGCCGCCTGAACCAGGCCGCTCGAATGCAGCGTCAGCTGGATCTCCGGGGCCGTGTGCCGCGCGGACCCGGGCGCCGCGGCCCGCGGGGACGAGACTTCCCCGGCGTCGGCGGACGCGATCGGCGCGGTCTCCGCGGACGCCGTCGCACCCCAGAGGCAGAGGAGGAGCACCCGCCAGCCCAGCCGTCCGCCCCGTATCACCACCACGCCCTCGCCCCTTGTTGCGTCCCGAAGAAAACCCGCTCTAAATGGACTCGCCTTGGATCTCAGCACCCAGAGCTCGCTTCTCGCGGCGATCGTCTCCCTGGCGCTGGCCGTTTCGATGCTCCTGCGCACGCAGCGCGCCAGGACCTTCTCTCTCTTCGCTCTGGTCTGCCTTTCCTTCGCCGCATGGTATCTGGCGCGCTTTCTCTTTTCCATCACCGGCGCGCCCTTCTGGCTGAGGGTCTCTTTCGCCACCGCGGCCATGGTGCCCTCCGCGGTGCTCGAGTTCCTCCTGGCATTTCTGGGCATCGGGAGGGCACGACGGGAGCGGAACTTCGCCTTCGTCGCGGGGCTGACCGGATGGGCGGTGGCCACCACCCCCCTCGTCCTCGCCCCGGCGGCGCGCGCGGGCGCCGGCCTCCTCCTCGCCGCCAGCCTGGCGGTGGCCCTGGCACTTCTGCAACGCCGCATGCGCCAGGTCAGCTCGCGCGTCGAGCGCCAGCGGCTCGCCTACCTCTTTTACGGCGGCGGCGGCACCCTGCTGGTTTCGCTGCTCGACTTCCTCCCCTCGGTGGGGATCCCCTTCCCCTCCCTCGGCCCCCTCGCCACCATCTTCTACCTCTTCTTCTTCTCCCACACCCTGCAGGTCTACCGGCTCCTCGACCTCAACGAATTTCTCGGCCGCATCGCCGCCCTCTCGGCGCTGGCGCTCATCCTCGCCGCCATCTTCGTCGGCCTGGTGGTCTGGGCCCGCGACGACACCGCCCTCTTCCTCTTCAACACGCTCGTCGCTTCCGTGGTGGTGCTCAGCCTCGTCGATCCCTTGCGGACCACCGTCGAGTCCTGGGTGAGTTCCGTCCTCTTTCGCGAGCGAGCCGAGCTGCTGCGCACGCTATCCGCCCTCAAGGTCCGCCTGGCCGGCATCATCGACCCGCTGCACGTGGCGCGCGTCTGCCTGGACACCTTCCACGAGTCGCGCCGCATCACCCACGGCTCCATCTACCTTCTGG
Source organism: Pseudomonadota bacterium (assembly GCA_003242475.1). Classification (GTDB taxonomy): domain Bacteria; phylum Myxococcota; class Myxococcia; order Myxococcales; family Vulgatibacteraceae; genus ZC4RG40. The sequence goes on along the minus strand of QGUN01000052.1, from coordinate 2,652 downwards.
CCGATTCGCGCCCCGGCTTCTCCCTCATCGACAGCCGCGGCCCCACCCCCGTTCCCTTCCTGGACGCGGGCGCGGCGCGCGGTCTTCTCGCCATCGCCCGGTCCGGGCAGAAGGCGGTCCTGCGCGAGAACGTCGAGAGGAGGATCGACGAGATACGGCAGCTCCTGGGCGCGCGCGGCCAGGCCACCGAGCTGGCCGAGGACGATCCCTTCCGCGTCAAGCTCGTCGAGGAGTCCAAGCTCCTCTCCGAGATCCGCTCCGCCCTCAACGCCATGAAGGCGGGGATCTGCATTCCCCTCATCGGTGCGGATCGCGTGATCGGCTTTCTGAACCTCTGGGACGAGCGCGTGCCGGAGGCGTTCGCCTCCGACGAGATCGCCCTCATGCTCGAGGTCGGCGAGCAGATCGCCACCGTCGTGGAGAATTCCAAGCTCTACGAGCGCATGCGCGAGCGCGACCGCCTCGCCGCCCTCGGCGAGATGGCCGCCGGCCTCGCCCACGAGATCCGCAACCCCCTCGGCGCCATCAAGGGCGCAGCGCAGTACCTCGCCCCCGCCCAGGTGGGCGACGACGACGGCGAGATCCTCCAGGTCATCATCGACGAGGTCGACCGCCTCAACGCCGTGGTGACCCAGTTCCTCGACTACGCCCGGCCGGTCAAGCCCAACGTCGTCCCCGTCGACGTCAACGAGGTCGTCGACCGGACCGTCAAGCTCCTGCAGGTGGACCTCGACGAATCCATCGCCATCGAGCTGCAGCTCGACCCGGCCGGGCCGATGGCGATGAGCGATCCCGAACAGCTCAAGCAAGTTCTGGTGAATCTGGTACAAAACGCGGTGCAGGCGATGCCGGCGGGCGGCCGGATCACCCTGTCCACCGGCTCCAGCCACGACGATCCGGCGGGCTTCCATCTGAGCGGCCGCAGCACGGATTTCGTGGAGATCCGCGTCAAAGACACGGGGCCCGGCCTGCCCGAGGAGCATCGCGAGCACATCTTCGTGCCCTTCTTCACCACCAAGAAGGGGGGCACCGGCCTGGGGCTGGCCATCTCGCAGCGGATCATCCGCTCCCACGGCGGAACGATCTCGGCGCAGAGCCGGCCCGGCGAGGGAGCGGAGTTTCTGATCCGCCTCCCGGCGGCCGAAAAGAAGAGCGAGGCGGTCCAGCCACCCGAGGGCCAGGCCGCCTCCGCCTAGGAAGGGTTATCGAGATGGCGCAGACCGTACTCGTCGTCGACGACGAATCCAGCCTCCGCAAGGTGCTCGGCGCCACGCTTCGCCGCGAGGGCTACAACGTGGTGACCGCCGAGGACGGTGAGAAGGCGATCGCGCGCTTCGACGAGGGGGGGATCGACGTGGTCGTCTCGGATCTGGTCATGCCCAAGCGGGATGGCCTCGACGTCCTGCGGCACGTCCTCTCCCGGGCTCCCGACGTCCCGGTGATCCTCATCACCGCCCACGGCACGGTCGACTCCGCCGTGGCCGCCATCAAGGCCGGCGCCTTCGACTACATCACCAAGCCCTTCGACCAGGCCGAGCTGCGGCAGGTGATCGCCAAGGCGGCCAAGACCCGGGCCCTTTCCCAGCGCAGCGGCCTCTCGCGGGAGAGCCGCCATGCCATCCGCCTCATCGGCAAGAGCCCGGCCATCCAGGAGGTGATCCGCATCATCGAAAAGGTGGCGGACACCCCCTCCACCGTCCTCATCACCGGAGAGAGCGGCACCGGCAAGGAGCTCGTCGCCCAGGCCCTGCACAACCTCTCCTCGCGGCGCAACGGCCCCTTCATCAAGATCAACTGCGCCGCCATCCCGAAGGACCTGATGGAGGCCGAGCTCTTCGGCTACGAGCGGGGCGCCTTCACCGGAGCCGTCACCTCCAAGCCCGGCCGTTTCGAGCTCGCCGATGGCGGCACCCTCTTCCTCGACGAGATCGGCGAGATCCCCGTCGAAATGCAGGTGAAGCTCTTGCGCGCCCTGCAGGAGAGCGAGTTCGAGCGCGTCGGAGGCGTCAAGACCATCCGCGTGGACGTCCGCCTCATCGCCGCCACCAACCGCGACCTGCAGAAGGAGATCCAGGAAGGGCGATTCCGCGAGGACCTCTATTACCGCCTCAACGTCGTCCCCATCGTCCTTCCCGCCCTGCGCGAGCGGCGCGAGGACATCCCCCTCCTCGCCGACGCATTCCGCCAGCGCTTCAACCGCCGCCTGGGCAAGAGCGTGCAGCGCATCTCCCCCGACGCCATCGCCGCACTGCAGGCCTACTTTTGGCCCGGAAACGTGCGCGAGCTGGAAAACGTCATGGAGCGCACGCTCCTTTTCGTCGAGGGCGACGAGATCCGCCTCGAGGACCTGCCGGACTTCATCCGCGGCGCTGCCGCCCCCGCCCCCGCCGCGGAGCCCGTCGTTCAGATCCCGCCGCTGACCTCCCTCCCCGCCGATGCCTCCATGAAGGAGATCGTCAAGGGCGCGACCGCGGCCATCGAGAAGGATCTCATCGTCCGCGCCCTGGAAGAGACCGGAGGCAACGTCACCCAGTCCGCCAAGAAGCTGAAGATCTCCCGCAAGTCCCTGCAAAACAAGATGAAGGAATTCGGCCTCCGCGACAGCGAGGACTGAACCTTCTTCCTCACGACTTTCGGATACGTCGCAAGACA
>QGUN01000007.1 GCA_003242475.1 Pseudomonadota bacterium | reverse complement strand
AGCCCGGGGATGGTCTCCTCCACCGCCGACGAGAGCACCGCGCCCTCCGGCGGCGGTTCGACCTTCTGGCGCTCGGTCAAGAGGTCGATGCCGAGGTCGGGCCGCTCGAACGCGGGAGCGGGATCGCCCACGAGCGGCGGGTAGAGGTGCGGTGCGCGGCTCTCCAGCAGCGCGAGCGCCTCTCGCGAGCAGGCGTCGTCCAGCCCCAGCTCCCGCGCCTTGGAGACGGCGGTGGCCAGCGCCTCCTGCGCCTTCGTCTCCACCGGCATCGCTTGCTCCGCCAGCGCCTCGCGATAGATGGCCTCCTGCTCCTCGGTGAGGCCTGCCGGGATCGGCGCGTCGTAGAGCGACCGGGCGAAGTGGTCGTAGGCCTTGCCGATCCGGGTGAGTGCACAGACCGCCGGCCCCGGCGCCCCGAGCTGCACGACCGCGGTGTAGCGCCGCTCCACCTCCAGCAGCGCGTTGGCCTTCGCCTCCAGCCGCTGCGCCATCACCCGCTCCGGCAGCGCGAGCTTGATCGACTGGAACCACCGGTCGTGCGGCTCCGTCTCCACCAGCATGGCCCGCGCCACCGCCTCCAACGCCTCGGGCGAGAGCGACTCGCGTCGCGAGCGCGACAGCTCCCGGTAGTACTTGAGCATCCGCTCGCGGATCCGGTCCGCCGCGCGCTGGCTCCCGCGCGCCAGGTAGACGTCGATGATCGCCGCCTCGCCAAGGATCATCTTGTCGGCGTCGCGGAGGTAGCGCTTCTCGAAGGCGTCGAGCTCCAGCAGCGCGCGATTGTGGGCGCCGGTGCGCGAAAGCAGTCGCGCCACCGAGAGGTGCATCGCCGGTGCGGCCTGGTCGTTCGGCCAGAGCTCGAGGAAGCGCCGGCGGTTCTGCAGAGCCGTGTCGAGATCGCCAAGGGCCTCGCGGAAGATCGCCGCATCGTTGAGCGCCGCGCGGGCCTTTTCCTCCTCGTAGCCGGGCTGCCGTGCCACCCATCCGTCCACGTAGGCCTCGTGCAGTCCGGCCGCGGCCGCGTAGTCGCCGATCGACTCGTAGACGGAGGCATTGAGGAAGATGGCCTGCGGGACGAGCTTGTGCCCCGGATACTGGCGGACGAGGCGATTGCGCACGTCCAGCGCCTCCTCGATCCGCCCCGCCTTGTAGAAGTCGACGGCGGCATTGAAGAGCGCCTCGCCGGCGAGCTGGCTGTTGGGCCACTCCCGCACGAAGGTGACGTAGCGCTCGGCCGCCTCGCTGTACTTGCCGGCCTGCTCCAGCCGCGCGATCAGCTGGAAGGAGTTGCGCTCGATGATCTCGAGGAGCTCCTCGCGGAAATTTCCGCGGTGCAGGCGCTTTTCCGCATAGAAGCGCTTGGCCCACTCGTCGATGGCCTCCCAGTTCTCCTGCAGGTTGAAGGCGTCGAGGACGAGGTGGGCGCTGTAGATGGCCAGCTCGTGCTCCGGGTGCTCGAGCGCGATGCGAGCGAAGCCCTCCACCGCCTTGTCGAAGTGGTTGTACAGGTAGTAGATGCGCGCGGCCTTGTAGGCCACCTCCACCCGCATGTCGCCGTCGAGCACGTGAGCGAGGTAGCGCTCCGCGGCATCGAGAAATCCCTGCTTCTCAGGCGGGATCGGCAGCGGCTCCTTCCGATCGGTATCGGGCGGCGGCTGCGTCTGCTCCGCGCGCTTCATCAACTCGTCGTTGGCGAAGATGGCGCCTTCCAACGCGGGCACGAACCACTGGCCCGGCTCCTCACCCCGCTCCTTGCGCGCGATGTCCTCCAGCGCCACCTCGGTGTAGGCCTGCGCCGCCGCCTCGAAGCGCTCCAGCGGGTCGTAGAGCAGCTCGCCGTAGAAGAAGCGCAGGTGGTAGGCCTTGGGCGAGTTCGGAAAGATCGCCAGGTAGTCGGCGTAGATGCGGGAGGCGAGTTCGAAGGTCTCCGGGTCGCGCGTCTTCTTCGCCTCGTTGTGCCAGTTGACCGCCAGGCTGGAGAGCGTCCGCTCCGATAGCTCCTCCGCCCGCTCCATCGCGATCTCGTCCTCGCGGGTCCGGATTACGCCTGCCTTGCGCACCTCGAGGAAGATGTCGACGAGGATGCGCGCCTGCTCCGCGGTGATCCGCTTGTTGCCCACTCGCATCACCGAGTCGACGATGCGGCTCTGATAGAAGGGCGCGCGCGGCGAAAGCGGCTGGTCGCGAATCAGCTCGCGGTAGACCAGCACCGCCTCCCGGTCCTTTCCGTCGTCGTAGTAGATGTTCGCGAGCTGCTCGAGCATGGACCGCCAGTGCTCGTCGCCGCCCACGTCTCGGAAAGCATCCTTCGCCCGGGTCGGATCCCCGAAGCGCGAGTAGGCGAGGACGTAGTCCTTGCGGGCCTCCCGCACCAGGGCCATCTTGTTGTCGCCCCCGACCGCGGTGGTCACCTCGCCGTAGTAAACGGTGGCCTTGAACTTGTCCGCCGCGCCGGCGTAGTCGGTGAGGTTGTAGAGGCACCAGCCCTGCTTGTAGATGGCGTAGCCGTAAACCCGCGCATCGGTGTAGCTCGCCGCCCGGGTGTATGCCTCCAGGGCCGCCTCGAGCATGTCGCGCTTGCCCTCCGAGTTGTCGAAGTACCACTCGCCGAAGGCGATGTAGGCGTCGGGCGCGAAGCGCGAATCCGGAAAGCGCGTCAGCAGCGTCCGGTAGGCGCCGAGCGCCTCCTCCTTCTGGTCCGCCTCCCAGAGCGTATAGCCGAGGAAGAAGAGGACCTCGTCCATCCGCTCGTATTCGGGATGGGTGGCGATCACCTGCTTGTAGTGGTCGATCGCCAGGTTCTGGTGGCGCCGCTGGTTCTCCGCGTATTCCGCCTGCACGCGCTCCGCTTCGCGCTTGCAGGCCTCGTCGTTGGCCTGCAGGCAGCGCGCGATCCGGTCGTCCTGGCGGTGCGATTCGAAACCCCAGTACTGGGCCTCTTCCCAGTGCAGCTCGGCGATGCGGAAGAGAAGGTCCGCCTTCTCCTTGGGGTCCTGCGCGAGGGGAGCCATCTGTTCCAGCGTCCGCAGAAGCTCCTCGCGCTTGTCCTTGAGCTGCAGCTCCACCGTGAAGCGGAAGATGTCGTACTGCAGCGCCGGACGCTCCTCCTCCGCGCGCTTCGCCTCGTCCTTTTCCTCGCGCGTGGTATCGCCGGCGAGTTCCTCGGATGGGCCGCCACGGTCGGCCTTCCTGCCCAGACCCGCGTCGTGGGCCTCGGCCCCGGAGACCTGGGCCGCCGAGATCGCCGGGCCGAGAAGGACGAGCATCCAGACGAGTGGAACCATCCCTCGCATCACTTCTCCTTGCAGCCCCTGGTCAGGGTGTACTCGTAGCTGCCCAGCTCGTCGCGCCAGAACTCACCCTCGTAGGGCCAGTAGACGTGCTCGTCGTCCACGGCGGTCGAGTACCGATACGGGCGGACCACGGTGACGCTCTCGCCCTTTTCGAGCGAGGCCTGCAACGCCTCCTTCTCCCGGCTGGAGATCTCCGCCTTGATGGCGAGGGCCCGGTAATTGAGCTGACCGAGCTCGCGCGCCTCCCGCTCGAGCTTTCGCTTGGTGTGGTGGCCCGCCTTCACCGCCAGCGCGCGGCGCTGCTCCTCGAGTTCGGCGATGAGGTGGCGCGCCAGGCCGGAGAAGCGGAAGATCTCCCTCCGCTGCGAGATGGACTTCACCTCCGCTTCCAGCTCCGCGATCGAATCGCTGAGGTGGCGCAGCTCCTGGTCGGAAAGAGCCATGCGGACGATGCGCGCGAGCAGCTCGTTTTCCTCGCCCTCCTCCAGCCCGGCCAGCGCATCCCAGTAGGCCTGCGGAGAGGGGAGCTCCCTTTCGAGCAGCTTCGTCAGCGCCCGGTGCAGCGGGCCGTAGCGCTCGAGGAAGGATTCCACCGCGCGACGCGCCTCCGGATAGCGGCAGTTCTCGTAGTAGATGACCGCCTCCAGGAGCATCGCCTCCGGATAGTACTCATCCTTGAAGAAGGGCGACCGCAGCGTCAGCAGATTGCCCAGCGCCTTTTCGTCCTCCCCGAGGCGGAAATACGCCCAGGCCGACTCGAAGAGGGAGGCCAGCCACTGATCGGAGCCGCGAACGATTCGGCTGTAGTAGAAGTTCGCGTAGCGGTTCTGCCGGTGTTCGTAGTGGATGCGGCCGAGCTGCATGAAGGCCAGCTCCCGCAGCTTGGGGTCGAAGATCGTGTCCTCGCGCCGCGGATTGGTGGCCCGCACCACGTCCTTGAAGCTCTCCACCGCCAGGGCCGGCTTGCCCGTGGCGTAGAGGGCCAGCCCCTCCAGGTACTTCGCCTTCGGGTAGAAGGGTGAGCCGGCCCCGATCATCGCCACCAGCCGCCGCGCCTCCTCCAGGCTCTGCTGCGCCGCATCCGCGTAGGCAGTGGTCGTACCGCCCTGCACCGCGTGGGCGTCCATCAGGGCACGGCCCCGGACGAAGTTGTACTTGGCGAGCAGATACCGGTACTCGTCCTGGTACCGCTCCGGGAAGGCCACGCCCGCGAAGCGCGCGATCTCGTCGAGGACCACGGTCTGGTTGGTGGTCTTGTGGGCGATGAAGAAGAGCCACTCCAGGCTCGTGGCGAAGAAGCGGTCCGATTCACCTCGCTCGAGGATGCGTTTGAAGATGGCCAGCGCCGAGTGGTACATCCCGAGCCGGTACAGCGACTTGCCGAGCATGTACTCCGCGCGGGAGTGCGCCGACGCCGCCTTCGGATCCTGGATGATCTCCCAGAAGCCCAGCGCGGCCGCCTCGTAGTTGCGCTCCTCGAAGAGGCGGGTGGCTGCGCGCATGCGCACATCGACTTCGTCCGGCACCTCCGGCCCCTCGCGCAGGTCCAGCCCGAGCGAGCCGGCGCTTTCCTCCTCCTTCTGCTGCGCAGCCTCGTCCTCCCCTCCCGAGAGATCGACGCCCTCGAGGCGGATCTGCGCCCACGCCCCCTGGGCGATGGCGAGAACCAAGACGAGCGCGATGCGGCCAACCACTCGCATGTTCAAATCCCCTGCCCCTGGCCGAAGAACAAGGACAGCCCGAGGGTGAAGAGAAGCTGGTTCTGCAAGGTGGTCTCGGGTCCGGTCCGCCCCTGCAGCTCCAGCGGATAGACGAGGTCCCGCAGCTCGAGCCTCAGCGTCGCCGTCCGGTTCAGGTAGAAGCGCTGCCCCACGGCGATGCTCCCGTGCGGCGCCAGATTCGCTTCCACCCGCGTCGTGTTGGGCGGCATGTGCTGCGTCTGGATCACGCCGCCCCCGAGCGCCACGTAGGTATCGAAGTGCAGGACGGTCTCCGCGAGGACGGAGATCTTCCCGTAGAGAGGTGCCCAGCTCACGTCGGCCCCGACCACGAAATCGAAGTCGCCCGGCGCGCGGACGAGGTCGTGCTTCGTGGGGAGTCGGCAGCCGAGGCCGCGGCTGTCACACCGGGTCACCGCACCCGAGGGCGTGCTCTCCGCCCAGAAGCCGCCCACCCCCACCGACCACTGCTCGCCGAAGTGGTAGCTGTAGCGCAGCCCGAGCAGGTACTTCGTGTAAAAGGGGTCGCCCAGCGAGAGCCCCACCGTGGGAGAGATCTCCTGGCGCTTCCCCTTCTGCAGGAGCTTTCCCGAGACCGGGAGGATGCGCCGGTCCAGATCGAGGTTCGGGATCTCCTGCGCGGTCTGCACCTGAGCTTCCCGCATGGCTTCCTGCAGCGCGTCCTCGTCCGCGCGGGCGAGGGCGGCGGAAAGCAGCACCGGGGCGAGGACGGCAAAGAGGATCGCGCGGCGCATCATCTCGCTCCGTAGGAGAAGGAGGTGGGCAGCCAGAACGAGAGGCCCACGTTCAGCGTCAGGACCTTCTGGATCTCCGAGATCTGCCGATCCTGGGGTCGGTCGGCGTAAAACAGCCCCTTTACCCAGAAATCGGCCGCCATCCAGTCACTGAAGGCGAAGCGCTGCCCCACCCCGACATCGACACCGGGATGCAGGCCGTCGTTCACGGGCTTCCCGGAGGTCTGCGAGTGGGCCACGCCCAGCCCCGTGAGCAGGAAGAGGTCGTAATGGAGGATGGAGTTGAACCAGGCGAGCTTGCCGTAGATCGGCGTCCACACCAGGCCCAGCCCCGCGTTCCAGTTGAGCTTCGACGAAAGGAGAAGCGAACGCAGCTCGCGCTTGGCGATGCGCACGTTGTCGGTCTCGACGATGCCGAAATGGCTGTAGTGCGCCATCACCCCGAGCGAGTCGGCCAGGTGGTAGGTGGCCACGAGCCCCCCGCCCACCTTGGTGTAGAAGGCGTCGTTGAGGGAGACCGCGAAGGTGGGCGTCAGCTCCAGGCGCTGGCGCTTGAGGAAGTGCTTGCGTTGGACGGCCTTCACCTTGTCGGAGACCGCCACGTCGTCCTCGGCCCGGACGGTGGCCGTGGGCGGGACGACCCCATGGAGCTGCCGCCGCCATTCCTCGGCGGAAACGGGACCCTCCTCGGCCGCCGGGCGCTCCTCGCTCGCCCTGCCTCCATCCTCGTCACGCAGGTCGAGGCCGAACTCCTGCGCCGCCGCGGGCACGGCCGCAAGCCACCCGAGAGCCACGACTGCCAGGCCGATGCGCGTCTTCACCCGTACACTCCATCCAGCCGTTCGGTACAGGAGCCGATGGTTACTAGGTTTTTCCGTCGGAGTCCAAAAAGTAGTGCGGGTGCGATACCCGCCTCCTTCCTCGCACTCCGACCAGCGCCGGCCCCGGCGAACCCGTTGCGACGGCCGGGCAGATGTGGCAGCAGAAGTACGCCGCCCCAGCGAGTTCGTCCGCGCGCTACCGGCTCCTTGGATGCGGTTCTACTGCACGTATGGGCCGGCTTGCAAGTTTTTGACAAACTCGCAGAATTTTCAGAATGCCCCGTCGAAAATCTTGAGAGACCCTCTCCCGCGTGCTAGCGATCGCCGCATGCCACGCAAGCCCCTCCTCTTCATCCTTGCGCTGCTGCTTTCCGCCGGGACTTGCTCCGAGACCGACATCGGTGCGCCCTGCCAGCTGCAGAAGACCCGGATGGACCCCACCATCCCCGGCTGCGAAGACGTCAGGCCCGGCGACATCAGCATGCGGCCGGGGTGTTTCCGCCCCAACCTCGCCGACCTCGCGGAGGGTCGCGACAAGGACTTCATTTCCTTCGGGGTCGCCGAGTGCGACAACCTGATCTGCGTGCGCTCTCGGGGCTCGCCGCTCCCGGCGTCCGAGGCCGAGCCGGCCGGCAACTGCTCCAACGAGTGCATTACCGACGCGGACTGCCAGGGCGCCGAGCCAGGCTACGTCTGCCGCGAGCTCGTCTTCGACGACGACTTCCTCCGCTACCTGCGCGAGACCCTCTCCGAGGAGGAGTACGAGCGCTACCTCGGCCGGATCCAGAACGCCAAGTTCTGCGCGCGGAAGTAAAGGTCCTCCGCAAGGCGGCGATTTCCCGCCCGGCGGCCGAAAGGCCGGCCGGGCGCTTTCGTTTCTGCAGGAGGCTTTCGCGCCGGGGATGGCGCCTTCACGGCTTGGAGAGGAGCCGCGCGCTCAATGCCTTGCCGAGATTCTTGGCCATCAAGTCCTCGACCAGGCGCTCGATCGAGAGCCGCGCCTCCTCGCTGGAGTAGACGAAGCGGATGCCCATGCCGGGCTCGTCGCCTTCTTCCCGGATCCAGGCGACCTCGCCCGCCAGGACGATCGGCTCGTTCAGGGTGGGTACACTCAGCCGAAAGACGAAGCGCGTCCCCACGGGCAGGGGCTGGGCCGTTTTGACGAATGTCCCGCCCTTGGAGATGTTCCGCGTGTAGTCGGCGAAGAAGGCGTTGAGCTTCGGGTAGTCCACCCGCAACTCGATGGGAATCCTGGGATGGGCTCGCCTGTCTACCCCGACGCGATCCATGGTGTGGGCTAGCATACAACACGTCCCGCCCAGGGCACGCACTGAGTGCATCCGCTTACGGGCCTTTTCTGGAGGCACCCCTTGTCGCTGACCCTCCGCGCTCGGATCCCGGCCCTGCTTTCGCAGCGATCCGTCCAGATCGGGCTGGCGATCGGCGCCCTCGTCGCCGCCGCCGCGCCCTTTCTCCCCTTGGCGCGGATTCCCGGCTTCGAGTCGGCCCTGCTCTGCACCTGGGTGCTCGCCCTGCTCGGTGGCGTGCTCGGCCTCGCCGCGGGCCGCACCGAGGCGGCGCGCGCCCGGGAGGCGCGATTTCGGCGGACGACCTCCGCCCGCTGTGTCCTCGGCGCCTGGTCGAGCGCGCTCCTACCGGGGCTGCTTCTCCTCGGCGCCTGGGTGGGGTGGACCGCGCTGCGCGCCTCTTGGAGTTCGCCCTGTTCCCCCACCCTCGGCCTGAGCTGGTACCTCGTCCTACCGCTTCCCACGCTCGCGCTCGCGACGGCATCCGGCCTCGTCATCGGACTGCTCGCACCGCGGGCCTGGCACGCCGGGCTGGCCTACGCGCTCCTGCTGGTCGTCTCCCTGGCGAACACCCTGACGCCGCTCTGGCGAGGGCCCCAGATCTTCGCCTACGACCACTTCTTCGGACATCTGCCCGGGCCGATCTACGACGAGCTTTTCCGCATCGAGCCGCGGCTCTGGATCTTCCGCCTCCTCACCCTGGCCTGGACCGCTGGCGCGCTGGGCCTGGCGGTGCTGCTGCGACGGCGCTGGCCGACCGCGCGCGATGGGTCGGCCCTGCCCGCCCTTGGCCTCTGCGTCCTGGCGCTCCTGGCCGTCCACTGGGGTCGCACGCACCGAACCGATCTCGGGCTCGAGCAGTCGACCGCCTCCGTGGAGGCCCGCCTCGGCGGCCTGATCGAGGGGGAGCACTGCCGGCTCGCCTACCCCAGGGAGATGCCGGAAGACGAGGCCCGGCGTCTTCTCTTGCAGTGCGAGCGCCGCATGGCCGAGCTCGGTGATTTCTTCGGCGTCGATCCGGGGCGCGCCCACGTCTTCCTCCACCGGAGCGCATCGGAAAAAGCCCGGCTGGTCGGCGCTGCCGGCACCCAGTTCGCCAAGCCGTGGCTGGGACAGGTCCACGTCGACCGACGGGGCTTTCCTCACCCCGTCCTGGACCACGAGCTGGCCCACGTGGTCGCCGGCCGCCTCGGCCGCCGACCCTTCGCCGTCCCGGCCCGGCTCCTTGGCCTCCTCCCCCTTCCCGGTCTGATCGAGGGTGCGGCGGTCGCCGCCGACTGGCCCGGGGGTAGCCTTACCGTCCACGAGGAGGCTCGGGCCCTGCGTGCACTCGGCCTCGCCCCCGACCTCCCGCGCATCCTCGGCCCGGCCGGCTTCTGGTCGCAGCCGGCCGCCCGCGCCTACACCTACGCCGGCTCCTTCCTCCGCTGGCTCGTCGAGACCCGCGGCCCCGGGCCCTTCGCCTCCCTCTACCGCGACGGGGATTTCGAGGCCGCCTACGGCGCGCCACTGCGAGCGCTGGTCCGGCAGTGGGAGGCCTTCCTCGACCGCGAGCCCCTGTCGCCCGAGCTCCTGGCCATGGCGGAGGAGCGACTCCGCCGCCCCTCGATCTTCGGCCAGGCCTGCGCCCGCGAGGTGGCCGTCCTTCGCAACGATGCCGCCGCCGCCCGCGCCGCGGGGGATCATCGCCGCGCCGCCGAGCTCTACGCGCGGGTCGTCGAACTCGCCCCACACGACGGCGGGGCGCTACTCGGCCTCGCCTCCGCCCGCCTGGACGCCGACGACCCCGAGGGCGTCTGGGAGCTCGCTGCGCTCAGCGATTCGTCTGACGACCGTTCTGCCTGGATCCGCGGCCAGCTCTGGACGCTGGCCGGCGACGCGATGGCCGAGGTCGGCGATCTCGAACGCGCCCGCCAGGCCTACGAGCGCGCCGCGGCCCTACCCCAGGAGCCGGCCTCCGCCCGCGCCCTGGTCGCGCGCCTCGAAGCCGCGGGCGATCCCGACCTCGCCCGCGCCGTCCTGCCCTACCTGCGGCGGGGTCGCGCGGCGGATCTCCTCGCCGTGCGCGAAATCCTCGACGCGCGTTCCGACTGGGCCATCGGATGGTACCTCGTCGGGCGTCGCCACCACCAGGACGACCGCCACGAGGACGCCGTCCGCGACCTCCGGCGTGCCCTGGATGCCGGGCTGCCCGGGGTGATCGAACGCGAGGCCCGCACCCTCCTCGGCCTCTCCCTCGCCTGGCTCGGCGATTCCAGAGGCTGCGAGACCCTCGAGGCCCTCGCGGAAGAGGGCCCCGAGGGTGCTCGCCTTCAGGCCGCCAAGCTCACCTCCCTCTGCCGCGGCCTTGGAGCCCTCGAGCGCTGAAGCGAACGCTGCCCATCAGCGCACGAACTGCGGCGGGTAGCAGAAGCCGGGAGCGCCATGCATGCACTCGACCCACTCCCGGCAGCGCATGCCAACCTCCACCGCCTCTCTTTCGTTGATCCAGACGCCAAAGCGCGTGGAGGTCTCGCTATCGAGCTTGGAGTAGGCGACGTAGTTCCCCACGCCGTGGTACTGGGGAGGCTCATCCTCCTCCGGGAAGTGGCCGAGCCGGTCCACCACGATCTTGCACTCCGGTGCGTCGAGAACTCCGAGGGTGAGAAACCAGTCCTCCTCGTCCGGATCCCAGCACGCGTAGAGCACCTGCCCGTCCGCGTTGAGGATCGGGCGGCGTGCGGCCTCACAAGCGGGTTCCCAGGGAAGCTTTACGGTCTGCCCGGGGCGCACGACCTCATGGACCTCGATGGTCGGGGCGGGCCCGCCGATCGCCTCGAACGCGATCAAAAACCTCGAGCCAGGTAGCTGCAAGACCGACGGATGGCGGCCATACCCCAGGAAGCGCCGTGAAGTGTACCCTTCCTCCCAGTGGGCGTAGTAGATCGCCCACTGCCGATCCGCTCGCTCCCAGCGCTGGCGCTCCACCCAGACGATGAGATACTTCTCCACCGCAGGCTCGAGAAGATCACCGCTGCTCCGGAAATCTTCATCGCCTGGTTGATTTCCGTAGGCGACGTCGCGAGCCAGATAAATGTTCCACCGCCCCTGGTCGAAATAGGAGGCAGCCATCCGATCGCTCGTACCCCCGTCGTCCCAGATCGCCACCGAGGAGATCCTCATCTCCGACGCAGGGGTGAAGCCCTGAGGTATGCTCTGCCAGTCGCTGTACGATCCTTTCCCGACGAAGCCCGCATCGTCCGACGGATGCCAGATACAGGCAAGCAATTCGGTCGAGGCGGCCAGCCAGCCGCAAGCAGGTGGCGCGAGGACTAGTTCGGGTTGGTCGAACGCGTCCCGAACGACCGTATCGTGCGAGCCGTCCAGCCCCCACCTCTGGTAAGCGATCTTCCCGTCGCGGTTGACGACGGGATGCAACTGGCTTCCATGACCACAGATCCTCACACTTCCCGTGGCGGGGAAAACGATCTCCGTCTGAGCGACCGCAGGCGAAACCTGAACGAGGAGCAATAGCCCCGCACCGAATGCATGCATCCAGTTCCTGGTAAACATGGCTCACCCCCGGGCTTAGCAGTGGTTCGGAATGACCGTCCAGAAGATGTCCAAGTCCCACGGATCCGGCCCGAGCCACCTCGAGTAGACGATGTGTTCGCCCGCGATGTCGTACTGCGCCTGCTCGTTGTCCGACGGCGCGTAACCGAGATAGTCGATCGTCACGTCACACTTACCATCGAGACTCATCAAGCGGAGTTCCGCATCGTGCGAGTCGAGGCAGGTGTACAAGACGTAGACCTCGCCTTTGAACCAGGTCGCCACCGGCCGATGCGGTGCCGTGCAGGGAGTCGGTAGCATATCGTGCTCGAGAACGTTTCCGCTCAGATCGAATAGCGCATACCGAAGCAAGGGCCCGGGCTGACCCGGCGTCTGTTTGTCGACGAGCAGCTCGTAGACCAGGGCTGGCTGGTGGAACGTCTCGCTCTTGGCGAAGTTGGGATGCCGCGCGTCGAGCTCCTCGAGAACGGATTGAAACGAATGGCCGAAAGAGTCCACCAGGTAGACGGAGACCCCATAGCGGCCGTTCAGGACGCCCCTTTCGTTCCGTCTCGACGTCCAGGCAATGTAGGTGGACGCGCCCGTTTCGTACACGCTCGGCTCGATGTCATCGCCCCCCTTGGTCGAAAATCAGAGACCAGCCGTTCGTTCTGAGGACGACGTCCCACCCTCCCATGATGAATTCCGACCACGCGTGGCTCCAGTAGACTGGCCAAGCCGCCCCGATCGTCATCCACCGATGTCTCTTGCTCGTTCGGTAGAGGACGGGATCGAATCCAACGGGTGAACCGACATAAGGCGGGATTTCCATCCGCTGACCAAGGGAGTAGAAGCCCATGGATTGCGGCGCACCACTGGCGTCCTCTTCGAACTTAAAGTAGAACGCCCTAGTCTCGTTCATCGCGAAGAATATGCCGTCCGGCCCGGGGTCAGGCGGCTTGGCCGGCCCGCTCCCATCCAGAAATTCCGGCGACGACCAGGGATCCTCCAGCCAACTCAGGAAGTGTGGTCCGCCCGGATCCCAGTTCGACCGATAGGCGATATTTCCCTTGAAATTGACGACCGGGTACTGCTGGGCACCGCGCTCGACGATTTGTTTCTGTGCGGTCCCGGCCATGGGCAAAAGTAGCACGGGCGAAACGGCCAACCACCGTATCGACATGGACTTGACCTCCGTTTGGGTGTTGCAAGTCCATTCGACGCCAAACCCGAAAACGCAATCAATACCGATTGTAATTGTGTTTATTTCTCAACACACTCACGAGCGGGCACCCGAAGCGAATCCATTTCGGACGGCACGAAAAAGCGGCTCGTCCGGATGGACGAGCCGCTCGATGCGGGGGAAGGCCCGATCTCAGCGGATCAGGTTCATCGCCTCCTTTTCCCAGGCGTTGGCGTACTCGCGCTGCCGCGCGTCGAGCAGCTTCTGCTTGACGCCCTGGACCACGGCCACGAGCTGCTCCTGGGAAGCGCGAGCCTGCTTCCACTGGGAGAGGGCCATGGCGAACTCCTGCACGCCCGCCTCGTACTCCTTCTTGGCGAACATCAGGTTGCCCCGCTCCACGTAAGCCTCGGGGTAGAACTCGTTGGCGGCCACCGCGCGATCGAGCGCGTCCTGCGCCTCGTCGAGCTTGTTCTGCGCGATGAGGATCGCGGCCTTGGCCACGTAGGCGCCGGCGTTCAGCTCGTTCTCGGCGATCGCCTGATCGTACTTGGCGATGGCGTCGTCGAACTTCTGCAGCGTACGCAGCACGTTGCCGTACGTGAGGTAGTACTTGTCGTTCTTCTTGAGCGCGAAGCGCTCCATATACTGGACCGCCTTGTCCTCGCGGCCGACGGAGGCCATGAGCATGGCCGCGTCGAAGTAGACCTGCGCCAGGTAGGGGTCGGCCTCGATCGCCTTGTCGAAGGCCGCGCCGGCGCCCTCGAGATCCTGCTTCGAGGCCTTGATCATCGCCTCGACCACGTAGGACCAGGGGAATTTCCCGTCGGCCTTGGCCGCGTCCTGCACCATGGCCAAGGCCTCGTCGACCTTCTGCTCGGTCAGCAGGGCCTCGGCCTTGGCGGTCAGGGCGATGGCGCGCAGCGCCGGGGAAAGGTCCTCCCGCAGCGCCCGATCGATGGCCTGGAACGAGGGCTCGAGCTCCTGGCCGCGCCGGATCTGGAAGCGCGCCTTGCCCAGCTGGCTGGCGATGTGCTCCGAGTAGGAGGAAAGCGCCTTCCCGTAGAAGGCGAGCGCGTTGGCCGCGTCGTTCTCCTCGGCGTAGATGTCGGCGACGATGCGAGAGAAGCGCGGGTTGCGCCAGTCGCTGTCGGAGGCGGCGCGGCCGCTGCGCTTGGCCTCGGGAAGCTTGCCCTGGGCGCGCTGGGCCATGGCGAGAGCCCCGAAGATCCGAGCGTCGCCGGCGTCCTTCTCCAGCACGTTCTTGACGAGGAAGTCTTCCGCCTCCTTCGCCTTTCCCTCGCCGAGCATCAGGAGCGCGCGAGCGGAGTAGGTCTGCGGGAGGTTCCCCGCGTGCTTCTCGGCCAGCGCCAGGTACTTCTGCGCCTCTGCCTTGTGGGCGTCGCCGAGCTTGTGCTCGGTGTAGAGGAGGGCGTGCGTCTCGGCCATCGAGGCGAGGGCGAAGCCGAGCTTGGGCCGGATCGCCAGCGACTCCTCGAGCTTCTTGATCGCCGCCTTCAGATCCGCCGGGTTGTCCTTGGCGATGAGGGCAGCGGCCTCGCGGGCGAGTTCGCGCGCCGCGACGTCGTTGTCGACCTTGTTCTTGTACCAGGCGAAGCCAGCGACGCAGAGGACCGCGACGATCGCGATGTCGCGCAGGAAGGTCCCGATGGTCTCCCGCTTCTCCCAGCTCTCGCCCATGCTCCTGTCGCTCATGCTACCTCCCGACGCACGTCGGTCGACGGGCCTCGATCCGAATCGGTAATGCTGTGGGATAGGGGGCATATCAGGCTTTTCCGAAGGGTGTCAAGGCGAGCAGACGGCCAAATCCGCGCTTCGGAAACGCCTTTCGCCGCCCTGCCCAACAGCCCGAACCGCCGTCCGGCGGGCGGTCGGCATTTGGGCGTGCGGGCGAGGAATAGGTTGACATGTCCGCTCATTTCAGGACACGACAGGCGCTGGCTCTTGTCCCGGAGGCTCTTCCCTTGGCGCATCCACCCATTCGATCGCTCGCGCCGGCGCTCGCCGTGCTCGTGGCGTCGGTCGGCTGCACCACCCGCTACATCGGCAACACCCAGGTCGAGGACACCGAGGAGAACCGGGCCATCCTCCTGGTGATCGAGCAGTACCGCCGCGCGGTCGAGGATCGCGACATCCAGCGCATCCTCGACCTGACCAGCGAGGACTTCTTCGAGGATCCGGGCACCCCGGGCGATCCGTCGGACGACTACGACAAGAGGGGGCTTCGGCAGAAGCTCGAGGAGAGCTTCTCCCGGATCGCGGACCAGCGGCTGCGCATCGACGTCCGCAAGCTCCATCAGCTCGACCGCGATCGCGTCGCGGTGGAATACCGCTTCGACTACCGCTACAAGCTCGCCCTCCCGAGCGCGCCGGAATGGCGGGAGTTCATCGACGTCAATCGCGTCGTCCTCGTCCGGGAAGGCGAGCAGTGGAGGTTCCTCTCTGGCCTCTGAGGGAGAGCGGATGAGCACGGCCGCGGCGGACGAGCGGGAGACGGTGCTGGTCGTCGACGACGACCCCGGCCACCTGGAGTCCGTCCTGCGCATCCTGGAGCGCGAGGGCCTGCGCGTCCTCTCCGCGCCCTCGGGTGAGAACGCTCTGGAGACCCTTCGCAACGAGGAAATCCGGGTCGTCGTCACCGACCTGATGATGCCCGGCATGTCCGGGGTGGCTCTGCTGCGCGCGGCCAAGGCCATCGCCCCGCACGTGGAGGTCGTGCTGATGACCGCGTACGGGACGGTGGAAGCCGCCGTGGAGGCCATGAAGGAGGGGGCAGACGACTTCCTCACCAAGCCACTTCGGCGGCACCAGCTCGTCCGCACGGTCAAGAAGGCGCTGGAGAAGTACCGCCTCCTCGAGGAGAACCGCCGGCTGCGCGAGAAGGTCGCCCAGCTCTCCAAGGTCGGCGGTCTGGTGGGAAGCTCCCCCGCCTTCCGCTCCGCCATGGAGACGGTCCGCCAGGCGGCCGCCTCCAACGCCACCATCCTTCTGCTCGGGGAGAGCGGCACCGGCAAGGAGCTGGTGGCGCGTGCCATCCACGAGCTCTCGCCACGCGCTTCCGGCCCCTTCGTCCCCATCGACTGCGCCGCCATTCCCGAATCGCTCCTGGAGAGCGAGCTCTTCGGTCACGAGGCCGGCGCCTTCACCGGCGCCACCCGCCGCAAGGAGGGCCGCTTCGAGAAGGCCGACCGCGGAACACTCTTCCTCGACGAGGTCGGGGAGATGAGCCCCGCCGTGCAGGCCAAGCTCCTGCGCGCCATCCAGGAGGGCGAATTCGTCCGGGTCGGCGGAACGCAGCCAGTCCGCGTCGACGTCCGCATCGTCGCCGCCACCAACCGCGACCTACAGCAGGAGGTGCGGGAGGGCCGATTCCGCGAGGACCTCTACTACCGCCTCCACGTCGTCCAGATCCGCCTGCCCCCGCTGCGGGAGCGCCATGGCGACGTCCCCCTGCTCGCCGCGCATTTCCTCCGGCGCTTCTCCGAAGAGAACCGGCGCGAGTTCGAAGGATTCTCGCCCGAGGCGCTGCGCGCCCTGGAGGCCTATTCCTGGCCCGGCAACGTGCGCGAGCTCGAAAACGCCATCGAGCGGGCGGTCGTCCTCGCCCGCGGCAGTCGGATCGAGCTCGAGGATCTGCCGGAGACGGTGCGGGAGGCCGTCCGCCAGGAGGGCGCCACGCCCTCCGACCGCGCCATCGTCATCCCCTTCGGCACGCCCATGGAGGAGATCGAGCGGCGCGTGATCGAGGAGACCCTTCGACGCACCGGCGGAGACAAGGCCCTCGCCGCCCGCATCCTCGGGGTCTCCACGCGCACCATCTACCGAAAGATCGATCGGACCCGCTGACGCCGCAGAGAGCCGAGCCAATTTGTCACGGCGCCAGCCGCCTTGGGCCGCTCCCTTGCCAATTTGTCAAAGCCTTCCTCGTCCGCCCTCTCATTCCGGGCAGGCCATCCGCGCCGAGGATGTTGTTTGCGCGGAAACTCGCGCTCCGGGCCTCCTCTCCGAGCGCCCGGACGCCCGGCATGGAGCTTGCTAAACGAGGCGAGCTGGGATGGAGATTTTGTTCCGAAAGTACTTCTGGGCGGTGGAGCTGGCCCTTCTGGCCGTGATCTCCTTCCTGGGAGCCCTGACCACCAACGCCCTGTTGGCCGCCCGCCTGGTCGCGCCGGTCGACCTCGACGCCATGGCCCCTTCGTCGTCGGCGGGGAATCCGGGCGCAGCCTTCCTGGCGCGCGCCGGCAGCCTCCCGCTCGAGCGGACGGCAGCCTTCCTGGGCATCGAGCTCCCCTCCGAAGATCCCACCGCCGGCGAGCCGGAAATGCCGGCCTACGACCCCGATGCCGAGGCGGTTCCGAGCTCGCTCAACCTCACCCTGGTCGGCACCATGGTGGCCAACCGGCCCGAGTGGTCCTTCGCCACGATCCGCAAGTCGGGCGGAGAGCACGTCGGCGTATACCTCGTCGGCGACGAGATCGAGGGGGCAACCGTCCTCGAGATCGAGCGGCTCCGCGTCATCCTCCTCAACCAGGGCCGCAAGGAGTACATCGCCATCGACGAGTCGAAGACCGGCGAGCTGCAGAGACTCGCCTCGGCCACGCCGACTCCATCCGCGACGTCCTCGCGTGGCGGCGCGCCCCAGGTCGAACCCGCGGAGGTTCGGCAGGTGGGAAACGACACCTACGAGATCTCCCGCGAGGACGTGGAGCGCCAGCTCGCCAACTTGAGCGCGCTCGCCACCCAGGCGCGCGTCGTCCCCTCCTTCAAGGACGGGAAAGCGAACGGATTCAAGATCTTCTCCATTCGTCCCGGCTCGCTCTACCAGAAGATCGGCCTCCAGAACGGAGACGTGATCCGCAAGATCAACGGATACGCGATCGACAGCCCGGAGAAGGCGCTCGAGCTCTACGCCAAGCTCCGGGAGTCCAGCCGCATCGAGGTCGAGCTGGAGCGGCGGGGCAAGGTCCAGACCAAGACCGTCAACGTCAGGTGAGCCAACCGGCATCCGCATCCGGAGGCCGCAAACGTCGGGTTCTTTGATGCAGACGTTCCGCAACACCCTCGCTTCGCTCAGCTCGGCATCGCTGCTTTTCGTCGCCGTCGGCGCGCAGGCGCAGGAGGTGGTCCGGCCCCCGGACGAAACCATCCAGCCCCGGCTGACGCCCGAGGTCCGCATGCAGCGGCCGATCCCCCAGCCCCCCACCCTCTCCCCCTCGCAGCGTCGCGAGCAGGAGCGGCGGCGGGAGGCGGTGCGCGCGGAAGAGCAGCGCAAGGAAGAGGAGGAACGGCGCCGACAGGAGGAGGCGCGTCAGCGCCAGACGAACCGCCCGCAGCAGCAGACGGCGCAGCAGCAGCAGGCACAGCAGCAGGATCCCCAGCAGCGGCGTGACGCGGCGAGGCGGCAGGGTCGCTTCCAGCTCGACTTCAACAAGGCCGAGATCCAGGACGTGGTGCAGACGATCTCGGACTTCACGGGTCGCCTCTTCATCGTGCCGGAAAACATTCGCGGGCGGATCACCATCATCGGGCCGGAGGACGGCACCGGCCTGGTGACGGCGGACGAGGCCTACGCGGCCTTCCTCGCCGCCCTCGAGGCCAACAACTGGACCGTCTACCCGGTCGGCCCGTACCTGAAGCTGGTCGAAAAGCGCACCGCCGCCCAGTCCAACGTCTGGACCTACGTCGAGCCCGGCTCCACCCCGCCCGCCGACGAGCGGATGGTCACCAAGATCATCCGACTCAAGCACATCGACACGGATGCGGTCGTCAATCCGCTCAAGCAGCTGATGTCCAAGGACGCGACCGTGATCCCCATGCCTCCGGACACGCTCATCGTCACCGAGGTCTCGCTCAACCTCCGGCGCATCGAGCGGATTCTGGAGGCCCTCGACCAGCCGGGCGGCGGCGAGGAGCTGCGGATCATCCAGGTGGAATACGCCACCGCCTCGGAGATCGCGGAGAAGCTGAGCCAGATCTTCGATTCGACCGGCGGCCCGAGCGCCCCCCGATCCGCGCGACCGGTGCCCCGCCCCGCGGCCGCGCCGGCAGAAGGCGGGGGTGGAGGCGAGGGATCCGGCGCGGCGGCCTCGGTCTCCCGCATCATCCCCGACGACCGCACCAACAAGCTGATCGTCTTCGCCAACCGGAAGGGATTCGAGCAGGTCGAGATGCTGCTTCGCCAGCTCGACGTCCCCACCGGCGACACGGGCCGCGTGCACGTCTACTACCTGGCCAACGCCAACGCCGAGGACCTGGCCAGCACGCTGCAGACTCTTCTGCAGGGGCAGCAGACCGCGCAGACCACCCGGCCCGTCACCCGCCGGGTCCGAGAGGGTGCCGCGAACCAGGAGACCGGAGCCGCCCTCTTTTCCGGCGACATCAAGATCTCGGCCGACCCGGCCACCAACTCGCTGGTGGTCGTCGCCTCCGCCCAGGACTACCGAAACCTCGTTCGGGTCATCGAACAGCTCGACATCCCGCGGCGCCAGGTCTTCGTCGAGGCGGTGATCATGGAGGTCAACCTCCGCGACAACACCGAGTTCGGCTTCAACTTCCACGGCGGCGCCGCCATCGACACGGCGGACGGGATCGCGCCCATCGTGATCGGAAACCAGGTGGGCCAGGCCTCCTCGCTCAACCTCGGCAGCCTCCTTTCCATGGGTGGCTTCCTCGCCGGCATCCAGGGTTCGCCCGTTCCGGCCGTGGCCGAGCTCGGCATCAACCTCCCCTCCTTTGGCGTGATCCTGCACGCGATGACGACCAGCTCCGACGTCAACGTGCTCTCCACGCCCCACATCCTCACCACCGACAACGAGGAGGCGGAGATCACCGTCGGCCAGAACGTTCCCTTCCAGGCCGGCTATGCGCCCCAGGGCCTGGCCAACCTCCTCACGGGGACGACGGGGACCACCGGTACGGGCGCGCTGGGCGGATTGCTAGGCAGCAGCATCGGCGCCTTCGGTCTCTCGTCGCTCTACGCGCCCATCCAGCGTCAGAACGTCGAGCTGAAGCTGAAGATCAAGCCGCAGATCAACGAAAGCGACTACGTGCGGCTCGAGGTCGAGCAGCAGACGGAGGAGATCGCCGAGCAGGATCCGGTCCTCGGACCCACCACCGCCCGACGCACCGCCAAGACCGTGATCGTCGCCAAGGATCAGACGACGGTCGTCATCGGCGGCCTGGTGCAGGAGCGCACCATCAAGTCGGTGGCCAAGACGCCCATCCTCGGCGACATCCCGGTGCTCGGGTGGCTCTTCCGCGACAACTCCACCAGCAAGGTCAAGACGAACCTGCTGCTCTTCTTGACGCCCTACATCATCCGCAACCAGGACGACTTCCGCCGGATCTTCGAGCGGAAGATGCGGGAGCGGCAGCAGTTCATCGCCACCTTCTACGGCACCTCGCCCGAGTACGAGGTCCCGATCGACTTCGCGCGAAAGGCGGGGCCCCTGGCGTTGCTCGCCCGCGACGTGGAGCAGGAGATGCAGCGGCTCGAGAACGGCGGCCCCGGAGCTCCCGGCGAGATCCGCATCGAGCCGCGGCAGGCGGAGCCGCCGGTAGACGAGGAGCCATTCGAGCCCCAGGAGGAGGCGCCGCCGGCCGAGCCGTGAATCGGGGACCCTTTCGTAGCCCCCGGGGAAGGTCACGCCCTCCCCGATTCGTTGGGAAGAGACGATGAGCGAGATGCACGCAGGAAAGCTGCGCGAGGGAGACGTCGGTCAGGCGTCCGACGTGGATCTCCGCACCCTCCCGCTGGGAGAGATCCTCCTGCGCACCGCGGGCCTGGATCCGGCCCGCCTCGAGGAAGCACTCGACCGCCAGGCCGAAAGCGGCGGCCGGATCGGCGAGATCCTCGTCAACATGAAGGCGGTGACGGAGGACGACGTCCTGCGCGCCCTCGCGCTGCAGCTCGACCTCCCCTTCGTCGAGAAGCTCTCCGGCGACGCCATCGACCTGGAGCTCGTCCGGCGCATCCCCATCAACTTCGCGCGCCAGTTCCGCCTCATCCCCGTGGTGCGCAAGCCGGAGGGCGTGGAGGTCGCCACCGCCGATCCACTCGCGGTCGAGGCGCTCGACCAGGCCCGCCTCTCCCTGGGCGCGCCCGTCCTTCCGGTGATCGCCACCACCCAGACGGTGATCGATGCCATCCACTCGGTCTACGAGCGACTCGCCCACGAGGCCGACATCGGCGAGGAGCTCGACGCCGAGGAGCACGAAAACCTCTCGGAGGAGGTGGAGGAGGCGCCCGACCTCATCGACTCGGGCGACGACGAGGCGCCGATCATTCGCCTGGTCAACTGGCTGCTCAAGCGCGCGGTCAAGGAGCGCGCCAGCGACATCCACATCGAGCCCTTCGAGAAGGAGCTCGTGGTCCGCTTCCGCGTGGACGGCGTGCTCAAGGAGGTGATCAAGCCGCCCAAGCGCTTCCAGAAAGCCATCACCTCCCGCATCAAGATCATGGGGCAGCTCAACATCGCCGAAACGCGCCTGCCCCAGGACGGTCGTATCCGCATCAAGATCGCCGGCAAGGAGGTGGACATTCGGCTCTCGACCATCCCCACCGCCTGGGGCGAGAGCTGCGTGATGCGTCTGCTCGACAAGAGCAACATGCTGCTCAACCTCGAGGAGATCGGCTTCGAGCCCGAGCAGCTCGAGCTCATCGAGCAGCTCATCCACCGCTCGCACGGGATCTTCCTGGTCACGGGCCCCACGGGCTCGGGCAAGACGACCACGCTCTACGCCGCGCTCAACCGCATCAACCGGCCCGACCTGAAGATCCTCACCGCCGAGGACCCGATCGAGTATCAAATCAAGGGGATCAACCAGGTTGCCGTCCATCCGAAGATCGGCCTGACCTTCGCCTCGGCCCTTCGCGCCTTTCTCCGCCAGGACCCCGACGTGATCCTCGTCGGCGAGATTCGCGATCTGGAGACGGCGGAGATCGCCATCCAGGCCTCGCTGACCGGCCACCTGGTGCTCTCCACCGTCCACACCAACGACGCTCCCGGTGCCATCACCCGTCTGGTGGACATGGGCGTGCAGCCCTTCCTCGTCGCCTCGTCGCTCATCGCCTCGCTCGCACAGCGGCTCGTGCGCAGGCTCTGCTCCAACTGCAAGCAGCCCTACGAGCCGACGCAGGAAGAGCTCGAGGAAGTGGGCATCACGCCCGAGATCATGGCGAAATACGGCACCGGCGTCCTGTACCGGCCGGCGGGCTGCGAGCAGTGCAACGGCTCCGGCTACAAGGGGCGGACCGGAATCTACGAGCTGATGCTCGTCGACGACGAGATCCGCCAGATGATCCTCAAGAACCTCGATTCCAACACCATCAAGAAGTACGCCACGAGCGTCGGCATGAAGACGCTGCGCGAGCACGGCGCCATCAAGGTGGCGCGCGGCGTCACCGCGCCCGCCGAAGTGCTGCGCGTGGTGCAGGACGACGTGGTGCTCTGAGGGGGCGGATCGGTGCCGGTCTTCGAGTACAGGGGATTCCGCGAAGGGGGCAAGGCGGTAACGGGTGTCCGCGACGCCGAAAATCCCCGTGCGCTCCGGGCCCTGCTCCGCAAGGAGGGCATCTATCTGACCGAGGTGGTCGCCGAGCGGCAGGCGGTCGGCTCGGTCGGCGTCGGCGGCACGGCGAAGAACCTCAAGCTCAAGCAGTTTTTCACCGGGCGGATCAAGGCGGTGGACATCGCCGTGATGACCCGCCAGCTCGCCACGCTCCTGGGCGCCGGCATCCCCCTGGTCGAGGCCCTCGTCGCGCTGATCGAGCAGACCGATCACGATCGCCTCAAGGCCATCGTCACCCAGGTCAAGGACCGGGTGAACGAAGGTGCTTCCTTCGCCGACGCCCTGGCCGAGCATCCCCGCGCCTTCTCGGCCCTCTACGTCAACATGGTGCGGTCGGGAGAGCACTCCGGTGCGCTGGACGTGGTGCTCAACCGCCTGGCCGATTTCACCGAAGCCCAGGCGCGGCTGCGCTCCAAGGTGCTCGGCACCATGCTCTACCCCGCCATCATGATGGTGGTGGGCTTCGGGATCGTTTCCATCCTGATGACGGTGGTGATCCCGAAGATCTCGCAGATGTTCGAGGACATGGGCGCCACCTTGCCTCTGGTCACCCGCGTCCTCATCGGCACGGCCGACTTCGTGCGGGAAAAGTGGTGGCTGGTCCTCGCGCTGGCGGCGGTGGGACTCTTCGTCTTCTTGCGGTGGAAGAAAACCGAGAAGGGCCGGGCGAAGTGGGATGCTTTCTTGCTCAAGCTCCCCGTCTTCGGTCCCCTCATCCGCATGCTCGCCATCGCCCGCTTCAGCCGGACGCTGTCCACGCTCTTGCAGAGCGGCGTTCCCCTGCTCACCTCGATGAACATCGTCAAGGCGCTGGTGACCAATTCCGTACTCGCCGATGTCATCGAGAAGGCGCGCGAGTCCATCCGCGAAGGTGAGTCGATCGCGGGACCGCTGAGGCGAAGCGGGGAATTTCCGCCGCTCGTCTACCACATGATCGCCATCGGTGAGCGCTCGGGTCAGCTGGAAGAGATGCTCGCCAACGTGGCCAACGCCTACGACGCGCAAGTGGACGCGCGGATCGCGGCGCTCACGAGCCTCCTGGAGCCCATCATGATCGTGATGATGGGTGCGGTGATCGCTTTCATGGTGTTTTCGGTTCTGATGCCGATCCTGCAGATGAACACGATGGTCGGCTGAAGGGGGAAACATGGAGTCGCGCCTGGACAGGGGACTCAGAGCCATCGCATGGACGGCGGTGGTCGCCACCGTACTCGCTCTCCTGGCCACGGGCGCATGGATCTTCCGGCCAGAGCCGGCCGGAGCGAATCTGGTTCGTCAGGAGATCTCCTGGGAATCGTCCTTCGAGGAGGAAGCGAGATGAAGAACTGGCTGCGTCGACTGCTGGCCCGCAACGCCAGCGGCGCGAGGGGCATGACCCTCATCGAGATCATGATCGTGGTGTTCATCCTCGGGCTGATCGCCACCGTCGTCGCCGTGAACGTCGGCGGAGTCTCCGAGGACGCCAAGATCAAGGCCGCCAAGCTCGACCTGCACAACTTCGAGAACGCCCTCGACATCTACATGCTGCGCAAGGGCACCTACCCCAGCACCGCCGAGGGCCTGCAGGCGCTGTACAGCGAGGGAATCCTCAAGGGCAGCCTGAAGAAGGATCCCTGGGGGCGCGACTACGTCTACCTCTACCCCGGCCAGCGCAACCCCAAGGGATACGACGTCTACTCCTACGGCCCCGGGGGCCAGGGAGATCCCTCGGGCTTCATCTACGCCGATTGAAGTTGAGGGCGCGCAGGCCAAACGACCGGGGCTTCACGCTGCTGGAGCTCCTCATCGTCTCCGGGCTGGTGATCGCCATCGCCCTGGTGGTGGTCCCGTCTGCCCAGAGCGCCCTTGGCCTGCAAACTCGGGAGGCGGCCTCGAAGATGGCGGCGGCCATCCGCGCCATGTACGGCGAATCGGTCCTCTCCGGCCGAACCTGTCGGCTCGTCTTCGATCTCGAAGAGGGAGCCTACTGGCCGGAGTGTGCCGAAGGCCGGGTGCGGATCGTCCAGATGGAGGAGAGCCGCCGGGGCCAGCGCTACGAAGCGGAGCGGCGCGACCGCGCCCGCAACGACCTGCAGGCGCAGGCCATGCAGGAGATCGAGGCGAAGTCGTCGTTCTCGGCCCTCGAAAGCCGGATGGTGCGAAGGCAAGAACTGCCGGAGGGCGTGCGCTTCGCCTCGGTCTGGACCCACCACCAGCCCGAGCCCTATACCGCCGGCACCGCCTTCCTCTACTTCTTCCCCCACGGCGAGACGGAGCGGGCCTACATCCACGTGGCGCGCGGGGATGACGACGTCTACACAGTGGTCGTCGATCCCGTCACCGGGCGGACCCGCGTCCTCGGCGAGCGCATCGAGGTCCCGCGGGAGGAGCTTCGGCGATGAAGCGACCCTCGCGCGGATTCACCCTCCTCGAGGTCATGGTGGCGCTGGCCATCCTGGCGGTCAGCCTCGTCGCCATCCTGGGCATCAACGGCGGGACCGTGCGCTCACACGCCTACGCCAAGCGCCTGACCGTGGCCACCCTCCTCGCCCGGTCGAAGATGGTGGATATCGAGACCCACTTCCTCCACGAGGGGTTCACCTCGGAATTCGACCAGACGATGGAGGGCGATTTCTCCGAGGAGGGCTGGAACGACTTTCGCTGGAGAGCCGAAGTCGTCGTCCCCAAGCTCGACGCCGCCCTGGCCACCACCATCGTCCGCGAGCTGGTCGACAAGCTCCTGGGCGATATCGAGCAGCAGCAGACCGCCAGCGACGGCGGTCCCACCTACGACGTTCGGTCCATGGCGGCTCCGTTTCAGGGCCTGCTCGAGGGCCAGATGGCCCAGCTCGTCGAGCTGCTCAAGCGCTCGGTCCGCGAGGTGAGGCTCCAGGTCTCGTGGTTCGAAGGCGGACGCGAGGAGACGCTGGACGTGGTCACCCACCTGGTCATCCTCCCCGAAGACGCCCAGGCCGCCAGCCAGATGCTCCCGCAGCTGCCTCAGTCGCCGCAGACCCCGCTTACGCCGCAGGCGCCGCAGTCGCCATCGGGCCCGGGCGCAAGGCAGGTGACGCCATGAGCCGTGCGCGAGGATTCACCCTGATGGAGCTGATGATCTCCATCGGCATCCTCGCTCTCGTGGCGGGGCTGGTATGGGGCTCCTTTTCGCCGATCTGGCAGGCGCGCGAGGAGGTGGAGATCCAGGCCAACCGCTACCACGCCATCCGGCTGGCCATGGATCGCATGCGCCGCGACCTCGCCATGGCCTTCATCTCGGACCGCTACGATCCCAAGCGATACCGCGAACGCCCCACCCACTTCGTCGGCGAGCGCGGCGACCGCGGCCGGCTCCGCTTCACCACCTTCTCGCACAATCGGCTCTACGTCGACGCACGAGAAAGCGACCAGGCGCTCGTCGAGTACCGGGTCGACCGCGATCCGAACGAGCCCGGCGTCAACGCCTTGATCCGGCGCGTCAAGCCGATCATCGACGACGATCCGGAGCGCGGGGGCACGGAGATGGTCCTCGTCTCCGGGGTCCTGGGGCTGACCTTCGAGTACTGGGATGTTGAGAAGGAGGAGTGGGTCCCGGAGTGGGATACCACCGACGTGGCGTGGGCCAATCGCCTGCCGCACCGGGTGCGGATCACGCTGACCGCCGAGGGGGACGACGGCAAGCCGAAAAAGTACGTGACGCAGGCGACGATCACGTTGACGACGCCTTTGGGCCGATGATGCGGGTCTTTTCCGACAAAGCCGGTGGCACCGGCACGCTGGGCAAGCGAGGACGGCGGGGCATGGCCCTGCTCATGGTGATCACCACCATCGCCGTCCTCACCTCCGTGGTGGTGGAGTTCGCGTACTCCACCCACGTGGACGTGCGCCTGGCGGCCAACGCCCGAGACGCACTCCGCGCCCAGTACCTGGCGAAGTCGGCAACCAACTTCGCGCGCGTCCTCCTCTACGTTCAGTCCCTCCTCGACCGCAGCGTCGGCCAGGCCTCCATGAACTTCCGCGTCTGGGAGGCCATCCCCGTCCACGGGGATGCCATCCGCGGCTTCGTCGAGGCCGCGCGTGGCGAGGAGGAGGCGACGCCGGTCGGCTCCCTTCCGCCCGCGCAGCTCTCACAGCATCTCGGCCAGCTCGTCCCGGCCGAGGGCCTGCAGCCCTTCGGTAACTACCAGGGGACCTTCTTCGCGGAGATCGAGGACGAGGAGGCCAAGATCAACCTCAACAAGCTCAACAACCCCGGCCTCTCCGGTGCATTCACCGCGCAGCTCGTCTTCCAGCTCATCTCCGACGAGCGCTGGGATTTCCTCTTCGAGGAGGAAAACACGCATCGCGAGCGCGTCACCCGCGAGGAATTCCTCATCCGCATCAAGGACTTCATCGACGAAAACGAGGTGGAATCGGCGCTCGACCTCACGCTTGCCACCGGGGTATTCGCCGACACCGCCTCCGACGAGGAGCGGCACTACGTCCGCTACCCGCAGCGCTATCGCCCCAAGAACGCCCTCTTCGACTCGATGGACGAGATTCATCTGGTGGCGGGCATGTCCGAACGCCTGGCGGCCGCCTTCCAGGATCGATTTACGGTCTATCCCGACATCAATTCCAAGCTGAACGTGAACACGCGCGATCCCATGCAGCGGCTGACCATCTTGCGGCTGATGGCGCGCGAGCCCCACCACCCGGCCTTCGAGAACCTCTACACGGTCGAGTCCATGCTGCGGGAGCTGGACGTCATGCAGGCCTCGATGCCCTTCGCTCCGCTCACGCCCCAGCAGTTCGCCGCCGTCCTGCAGATGCACGGCCTGGAAGCGCGCCAGGACGTGATGAACACCGAGTTCAGCACCACCAGCCAGACCTACACCATCCGGGCCAGCGGCCAGGCCGGCGACGTCGTCCAGACGATCACCACCGTGGTTCGCCTCGACGGCGGCCTCGGCAAGGTCCTCTACTATCGGGAGGATTGAGTGGCACAGAAGATCCTCGGCCTCGACATCGGGACCCGCATCCTTCGCGGCGCGCTCATCGAGGGCACGGCCCGGGAGTTCGCCGTCCGGGCGACGGCGGAGGTGCCCATCGAGCCGCGCGTGGCAACAGAAGGCGAGGAGGCCCCCGATCCGCGCGAGCTTTGGCGCGAAGCCTTCGCATCCGCCCTCGCCGCGCTGCGCGCCCGCCTCGGCGCGCAGCCCGACGCCGTGATCACCGCGCTGCCGCCGGCCCAGGCCTCGAGCACCTTCCTCGAGCTGCCTTTCGGCGAGACCAAGAAGATCGAGGCCACCCTCGGCTTCGAGGTGGAAAACATCCTCCCCCTGGACCTGGAGGAGGTGGTATACGACTACCAGGTCCTCGCCCGCACCAAGGGGAAGAGCGAGCTACTGGTCGGCATCACCCGCGGCGAAGATCTGGAGGCGCTGCTCTCGGCGCTCGCCGAGGCGAGTCTCGACCCGCGCGTGGTGACGCTCCCCGCACTGGGCACCTTTTTGCTGGGCGCGGAGGCGTGCGCCTCCCAGCTTTCCAGCGCGGAGAACGGCCTGGTCTTCGTCGACCTGGGGGCCGAGCGCACCCTCGTCGCCATCGCGCGCGGCACGGCCGACAAGCGTGGCCGCCCCGCCCTCGCCTTTCTGCGCTCGCTGGAGACCGGCATCGGCGAGGTCGCCGAGCTGGCCAATCCCAGCCTGGAGGACGGCTCCGATCAGGCGCGCGAGATCCAGCGTCGCCTGGCGGCCGCGATCCGCCCCCTGCGCCAGACGATCAGCGCCGCCCGCACGCGCGACACCCGCGCCCTCGACGGGGTCCGCCTCGTCGGCGAGGCCTGCCGCATCGCGGGGATCGGACCTTGGCTGGAGCGCCAGCTCGGCCTGCCGGTGGAGGTCGTGGACGCGCTGCCGGGCGGCGATGGCGCGGACCCTGCCTTCGCCCAGGCGGTCGGCCTCGCCGTGCGCGGCCTGGAGCGGGGCCGCAACCTCCTCAATTTCCGCAAGGGGCCCTACGCCTTCCACGGCGACCTCAGCTACCTGAAGGGAAAGCTGCTCCGCGTGGGCGCGGCAGCGGCGGTGATCGTCCTGCTCCTCGCCGCCCACGCCTTCTCGCGTCTCGCAGCGCTCGACAAGCGCGAGGCCGAGCTCGACGAGGCCCTCTGCTCGGTGACGTTGCGCGTTCTCGGCGCCTGTGAATCCGACTTCAACATCGCCCTCTCCAAGCTGCGCGGTGGCGATACGCGCGTGGCCCAGATCCCCACCGTCTCCGCCCTCGACGTGATGAGCGCCGCCATCGAAAAGATCCCGACCGACGTCGGCCTACGCGTCACCGAGATCGAGAGCACGATGGACCGGATGCGCGTGAGCGGCGTCGTCGATTCCTTCGAGGGCGTCGAGCGGGTCGAGTCGGCCCTGCGCGAACACGAGTGCATCGGGGAGGTGCGGCAGGGCCGCGTGCAGAAGAACCGCGACGACAAGGTGGAGCTGACGCTGGACGCCACCTACGTCTGCGGCCAGCGCGAGGAGACCAGGGGATGATGCGTAGGCTGGGATTTCTGCAGGACCTCGCCGACCGCCTCTCCGCAGCGTGGAGCGGCCTGACCGAGCGCGAGCGCAAGCTCGTCTCCCTGCTCGGCATCGCCCTGGTCCTGACCATCGTTGCCCTGGGCCTGACCTCCTTCCGCAAGAGCCTCGAGGCGAAGGAGCAGGCCATCGCCTACAAGGAGATGGCCATCCAGGAGGTCGCGAAGCTCGCCGCCACCTACCGTCAGGCGGAGGCGCAGCGAAACCGCATCGAGACGAGGCTTCGCGGGGCGCCGGTCAAGCTCTTCTCCTACCTGGAGGAGACGGCCAAGAAGCAAAACGTCACCATCGGTGACATGCAGGACCGCGGCACCGATACGCGCGACGGCGTCGTCCGCTCCACGGTGGAGGTGAGCTTCGCCGCCGTCGAACTCCAGCCCTTGCTTCGCTTCGTCAACGAGATCGAGAAGAACCCGCGCTGGGTCAAGGTCGAGCGCATCCGCATTCGGCGTCGCAACGACGATCCGGACCGCCTCGACGTGACCCTCACCGTCTCCACCTATTCTCTGGCGACCTCATGAGCGTGCTTGCCAAGTTCTCCACTCTACTGCGCGAAAAGCGGTGGGCGAGATGGCTGGCCTACTCCGCCTTCTCGTGGGCAGTCTTCTCCATCTCGCTCTACCTCACCTTCCCCTCCGACCAGGTGAAGGAGCGACTCGTCCAGGCCGCGCAGGCCAACGCCGGCATCCGGCTGCGCGTGGAATCGGTTGGCCTCGCCTTTCCCCCGGGCTTGACCCTGCGCGACAGCTACCTCGTGCTCCGCGAGCCCGACCCCGAGGCGCAGAAGGGCGCGGTGGCCATCCACCTCTCCCGGCTCACGGTCCGCCCCTCGCTGCTCGGCCTGCTCACGGGAAAACCCGCCCTCTCGTTCGACGCCCGTCTCTGGGATGGCTCCTTGCATGGAAAGGCCGGAAAGAACGACGAGGGCAGCCACGTCAAGCTCCATGCCAAGGGCCTGGATCTCTCCCAGAGCGTCCTCGGTGCCATCGGCCTGCAGGCATCCGGCAAGGTCGACGAGCTTTCCCTCCAGGCGGCGGGACCGAGCCTGCGGGAGATGACGGGCGAGCTCACCATTCGAGGCAGCGACCTGGTTCTCGAGGGCGGGGCGGTCAACGAGTTCGAGCTTCCCCGCGTGGCGCTCGGCACGCTCGAAGGCAAGATCGCCATCGGCGAGGGTCGCGCCGAGATCGAGACCTTCCAGGCCGAGGGCGAGGACATCTCCGCCACCGTCGAGGGCTCCATCCGCCTCGCCGATCGCCTCTCCCTCGCCACGCTACAGACGAAGCTGCGCTTCAAGCCTACCGAGGCCTTCTGGCAGCGCAACGAGATGCTTCGCGCCGGCGCGAGCATGGCCCTCAAGCAGGACTCGGAGGGCTACCACTCCATCCAGTTGTACGGTCAGCTCGTCCGACCGCGCTTCCGCCTGAACTGAATCACCGTCCGACGACTTAAACCGATCGGACCGAGCGTGATAGGCTCGGCCACATGGGGCGGCTCGTATTCTTCCGGCGCGGCGAGGAGCTCATGCGCGTCTCCCTCGACCGCCCGGTGATCGTGCTGGGGAGAGGAGCAAGCGCCGACGTCACCATCCCCCATCGCGCCGTCTCGCGAAGACAGGCAGCCATCCACCGCGGACCGGACGGCTTCCGCCTCGTGGACCTGTCCGGCCGCGGCACGCGCGTCGGAGACCGCGTCGTGGAGGAGGCCGAGCTGCGCGAGGGCGACCGCATCGAGCTGGGCGATTTCGTCGCTTGCCTCGTGCTGGAGCGAGCGGAGGAGGTCGAGGAGACGCGCGTGGGGCTGAGCGGCACGCGCGAGCTGCGCACCTCCCTCGGTGCCGCGGACTCGCTCGTGCTGCGCGTGCGATCCGGAGAACGCCAGGCGGTCTTGCCTCTGCGCGGCACGCACGTCGTCGGCACCGAGCCCACCTGCTCCATCGTTCTCGACGATCCCTACGCCTCCGGCCGCCACTGCCGGATCAGCTGCGAGGGAGGACGCGTCCTCCTCGTCGACCTCGGTTCCACCAACGGCACCTGGGTCAACGGCGTGCGCGTGGGTCAGGCCGAGCTCTCCGCCGGCGCCTGGGTCCGGGTGGGCCAGAGCGACCTCGTCCTCGAGCGCGAGAAGGACGACCAGCTCTCTTCCTTCGAGGGCATCCTCTCCCGCTCACCCGCCATGCGCGAGATCTTCCAGCGCATCGAACGCATCGCTCCCTCCGTGGCGCCGGTGGCCATCTTCGGCGAGACGGGGACCGGCAAGGAGCTGGTGGCCCGCGCCATCCACCGCAGAAGCGACCGCGCCAAGGGCCCCTTCATCCCGGTCAACTGCGCCGCCATCTCCCGGGAGCTGGTGGAAAGCGAGCTCTTCGGACACGAGAAGGGGGCCTTCACCGGCGCGGTCGCGGCGCGAAAGGGCGCCTTCGAGGAGGCCAGTGGCGGCACCCTCTTTCTCGACGAGATCGGCGAGCTTCCCCTGGAGCTTCAGGCCAAGTTCTTGCGCACCCTGGAATCCGGGGAGATCCGCCGCGTCGGTTCCTCGCGGCCCTTCCGGGTCGACGTTCGCGTGGTCGCCGCCACCCACCGCGACCTTCGGGCCATGGTCCGGCAGGGAAGCTTCCGCGAGGACCTCTACTACCGGCTCACCGTGATTCGGATCGACCTGCCGCCGCTTCGGGCGCGAAAGGAGGACATCGCGCTTCTTGCCGAGCACCTCCTCGGCCTCTACGCGCCCAAGGGCCCTCTCCCCTCCTTCACCAACGACGCGCTCGTCCGCCTCACCTCCCACGACTGGCCCGGAAACGTGCGCGAGCTGCGCAACGTGCTCGCCCGCGCCCTCCTCTTGCGCAAGGGCCCCGAGATCACCGCCGAGGACATCTTCTTCGACAGCGAGGAGCGAGAGGAGGTGACGCCCGTCAAAACCTCCGCCGACGACGTCATCTACCTGCCCGGCCGGACCCTGGCGGAGATCGAGCGCGAGGCCATCCTCAAATGCCTGCGTCGTCATCGGGGCAACCGGCGCGCCGCCGCGCGCGAGCTCGGCCTGGCTCGCTCGACCCTGCAGCTCCGCGCCAAGGAGCTCGGCGTCCCGCCGCCTTCCGAGTACGACGCCGACGAGGGGGATTGATCGCGCCTACGACAGGCGCCTAGCCGCGGCCCGCGGTGGCGTAGGCGCCCTCCAGCACGAGCACGGGCCGCAGGCTTTCCATGATGGTCTCGATCTCGGAGACCACCCGACGGGGCACGCCCTTGGGCCAGGTCCCGAGCACGACGAAGATCCGCCCCGGCTCCCGACGCAGCCCCACCTTCCCCTCCACGCGGTCCTCCACCGTGAAGGTGAACTGCATCCGGTTGGGAGCGATCCGCACCGGCTCGGTGGTGATGAAGCCGTAGTTGTCGCCGAGCCCCCGGGCCAGCCGCACCGCGAACTCCTCGACGGGGGCCACGTCCGGCGCCACCTGGACCACCACCTGCGAGCCCGTGGCGGTGTGGATCAGCGTCACGGGGATGGCGATTCCCTGCGGCGCCTTCTTCCCCTCGGAAAACTCCCAGCTCTCCGAGGGTCGCTCGATCTCGAAGCCGTAGTCGAAGCTGACGTAGCGGTTCTTCGGGTCGACCTCGGTCGGTCCGTCCGGCCGGCCTGGCACCCCCGCGCAGCCCAAGAGAAATACGAGCCCCCAGATCCCCCGCCTGGCCATCTCCGCCTCCGCGCGAGGAGCCTGGTGCGCGAACCGACCGTCACGAGGCCGCGAAGGCGGCAGGCGAGATCCGGCAGGCGCAGCGAGGCGACGTGACCGTGGCCACGTCGAAAAGCGCAAAGCGAGCACGCCAGCCGCCGCCCCCGATCCGCTGCCGCAGTAGGTTGGTACCGCAGCAGGCTCCTAGCCAAAGGTTCGGCGGTGACGGAAGGATGACAAGGACGCCCTCCCGGGAGGGGTGCGCTTTCGGTCGGAGAAGCCCCGCTCCCGTTCAACCCTCGACGATCGGAGGCTGAAGCTCCCGCATCGCCTGCCGCACGCGTTCGACCACGTCGGCGAGGGGCACCGTCGTCGACTCCTTGTCCCGGCGCAGCTTCAACTCCACCGCGCCGTCGGCCAGGGCCTTCTTTCCCACGGCGATGCGGATGGGCAGGCCGACGAGATCGGCGTCCTTGAACTTCACGCCGGGCCGCTCGTCCCGATCGTCGTAGAGCACCTCGACGCCTGCCTCGGTCAGCGCCCGGTAGATCTCCTCCGCCGCGCGCAGCACCTCCTCCTCGCGCGGCTGCAAGCAGAGGAGCGCCACGTGGTAGGGGGCGATGGTGATCGGCCAGATGATCCCGTCCTCGTCGTGGTGGAGCTCCACCGCCGCAGCGAGGATCCGCTCCACGCCGATGCCGTAGGCGCCCATCACGATCGGCACCGCCCGGCCTTCGGCGTCGAGCACGGTGGCCCCCATCGTCTCCGAGTAGCGGGTGCCCTGCTTGAAGATGTGGCCCACCTCGAGGCCCTTCCAAAGCTCGAGCGTGCCCTCGCAGCGGGGACAACCCTCCCCGGCCTGGACCGTGCGCAGGTCGGCGAGCTTGGCGTGCGCGAGGTCGCGGTCCACGTCCACGCCGCGCAGGTGGTAACCGTCGCGGTTGGCGCCCGTAACCATGTCGCGCCGCCCGGCCAGGCTCAGGTCGACGTAGATCTCCTTGCCCTGGGTGCCGACGCCACCGAGAGAGCCGGGACGCGCGCCGAGCAGCGCGACGATCTCCTCCTCGTGCGCCGGCCTAAGCTCCTGCGCGCCCGTCGCCGTCTGCAGCTTGGCCTCGTTGAGCTCCTGGTCGCCGCGCACCACGGCGATCACCGGGCGTCCGTCCGCGACGTAGACGAGCGTCTTGAGCTGGCGGCCAGCCGGCACCTCGTAAGGCGGCCTTTCCAGATCCTCGATCGTCCGGACCCCCGGCGTGGCGAAGGGCTCGGGCGCCGGCAGCCCCGGACCATCCTCCACCTTCGGAATGCGGCTCGTCGCCTTCTCCACGTTCGCCGCATAGTGGCAGGACGGGCAGACCGCCAGTCGATCCTCACCCGCCTCGGTGCGAACCATGAACTCCATCGAGGTGGAACCGCCCATCACGCCGGAATGCGCCTCCACCCCGACCACCGAGAGTCCGCAGCGCGAGAAGATCCGGTAGTACGCCTTCCGGTGCTTCTCGTAGGCGACGTCCAGGCCCGCCTCGTCGATGTCGAAGGAGTACGAGTCCTTCATGGTGAACTCGCGCACCCGGAGCAGGCCGGACTTGGGCCGCGGCTCGTCGCGGAACTTGGTCTGGATCTGGTACCAGATCTGCGGGAGGTCCCGATACGACCGAAGTTCGTTGCGGGCGACGTAGGTGAAGATCTCCTCGTGCGTCATGCCGAGGCAGTAGTCGCCGCCCTTGCGGTCCTGGAGGCGAAACATGTTTTCGCCCATCACGGACCACCGCCCCGACTCCTCCCAGATCTCGCGCGGATGGAGCGCCGGCAGGAAGAACTCCTGCGCCCCGATCGCCTCCATCTCCTCGCGGATGATCGCCTGGATCTTGAGCAGCGAGCGCCGCGCCAGAGGAAGCTGCGAGTAGATGCCGGCGGCGAGCTGACGGATGAAGCCGGCCCGCAGCAGAAGCTTGTGCGAGACCACCTGCGCGTCGGACGGCGCTTCCTTGAGCGTGGGAACGAAGGCTTTGGAGAGTCTCATCGCGGATTCTCTTGCACGATCGGGAGCCGGTTTCGCCGCTCGGCGGTGATCTTCTCCACCTCCTCCAAGAGCGCACCTTCGAGTTCGTCGGCGGCCATCCGCCGCACGATCTGGCCCTTGCGGAAGAGGAGGCCCACGTTGTTGTGCCCGTAGGCGATGCCCACGTCCGCTTCCCGCGCCTCGCCCGGACCGTTCACCTCGCAGCCCATCACCGCCACGTGGATCTCCTCCTTGACGTTGGCGAGGGCGCGCTCCACCCGCTCGGTGACCTCGATCATGTCCACCGAGCAGCGTCCGCAGGTCGGGCAGGAGACGAGCGTCAGTCCCCCTTGGCGAAGGCCGAGCGACTTGAGGATGTGGATGCCGACCTTGATCTCCTCCACCGGGTCGGCGGTCAGCGAAACGCGCAGCGTATCTCCGATCCCCTCCGCCAGCAGGATGCCGATTCCGGCCGCGCTCTTGACCGTGCCCTGTAGCAGCGTGCCGGCCTCGGTCACGCCCAGGTGCAGCGGGTAGTCGAAGCTCTGCGCCGCGAGACGATAGGCGCGGACCATGGTGGGCACGTCGGAGGCCTTCAGCGACACCTTGATGTCGAAGAAGTCCTCCTCCTCGAGCATGCGGATGTGGCGGAGGGCGCTTTCCACCATCGCTTCCGGCGCCGGATAACCCCACTTGGCCAGCAGGTCCTTTTCGAGCGAGCCGCCGTTGACCCCGATGCGGATGGGGATGCCGCGCTCCTTTGCCGCGCGCGCCACCTCGCGCACCCGCTGCTGGCTGCCGATGTTGCCGGGGTTGATGCGGATGCCGCCCACCCCGGCCTCGATGGCCCGAAGCGCCAGGCGGTGGTTGAAGTGGATGTCCGCCACGATGGGGATGGTCACCGCCCGGACGATCTCCGCGAGGTTTGCGGCCGCCTCCTCGTCCGGCACCGCCAGCCGCACGATGTCCGCGCCCGCCGCCTGCAGGAGGCGGCACTGCTCGATGGTCGCGTCCCTGTCGCGGGTGTCCGTGGTCGCCATCGTCTGCACCGAGATGGGCGCGTCGCCACCGATGGCGAGCGTGCCCATCCGGATCTGGCGCGACCGACGCCGCGGAGAAAGAGGCCTGCTGCTTTCGCTACCGACACCGCTCATCGCTTCGGCGACCAGCTAATTCGGGGCGAAAGCGCCGTCAAGGGCTGGCCTTGGCGCTTCTGCCGAGCTCCTCGTCGATGATCCGGGCGAACTCGGAGAAGGGCTGCGCCCCGGAGACCATCCGGCCATTGACGAAGAAGGCCGGGGTGCCGCGCACGCCGAGCTGCTGGCCGGCGAAGAGGTTCTCCTGGACGACCGCCGCCTTCTTGCCGCTGTCGAGGCATTCGGCGAAGGCCTTCTCGTCCAGGCCGATCTCCTTCGCGTAGCCCTTCAGGCTCGCCACGTCCAGCTGGCGCTGGTTGGCGAACATCTTGTCGTGCATCTCCCAGAACTTCCCCTGCTCGTGGGCGCAGTGCCCCGCCTCCGCCGCCTTCTGCGCGTTGGGGTGGAAGTTGAGCGGAAAGTCCCGAAAGACGAGCCGAACCTTGCCCTCGTAGGTCTGCAAGATCTGGTCGAGCGTCGCGTTCACCCGGTAGCAGTAGGGGCATTCGAAGTCCGAGAAGGCCACGATGGTCACCGGTGCGCTTTCCGGACCCTTGCTCGGTCCAGCCGCCTCCACCTGCACCCGCACCGGCTCCAGGAAGATCTCCACGCCCGCCCCCTTTTCCAGCTGGACGAAGAAGGCCTCGGTGGCCTCCTCGGTCTTCTGCCGGGTGAGCACGTGACGGATGAAGGGCGCCGCCTCCTCGAAGGGCGGGATGCCGGGCTGGTCCTTGCGCTGATCGTAGAAGGCCCGGACCTCCTCGTCGGAGGGCTGGCCCACCTTGCTGACGACTTCCTCTTCGAAGAGCTGGCGCGGTTCGACGCCCCGGCGGGCCGCCTCGCGCTCCAGGAGCCGTTCGCGGATCACGTTGCGAAGGGAAGCCGAACGCAGCTCGTAGATCTCCTGCTGCTTCCCCCGGATGTCGGCGAGGATGGGCC
Source organism: Pseudomonadota bacterium (assembly GCA_003242475.1). GTDB lineage: Bacteria > Myxococcota > Myxococcia > Myxococcales > Vulgatibacteraceae > ZC4RG40. The sequence goes on along the minus strand of QGUN01000007.1, from coordinate 29,840 downwards.
CGTCGACCTCGGCGAGCGTGATGTCCTGCCCGCCCACGCGGGCGACGACCGTGGAACCGGTCTCCTCGGCGTCCACCTTCGCGGAAGGCGCCTTCGCCGGAACCGATGCGGAATTGGTGCACGCCGCGAAAACCGCGGCCGCGACAAAGGGAAGGGATCGCTTCATGACGGACTCCTGGGCGCCTTCGACGCCGGGAATGGGGTTGCAGTCTCGGAATCAACGCACGGAAGGTCAAGGAAAATGCCCGGCGCCAGGTATCTGTCGGAGTAACCCGCCGAGGCGTCGGTACGCGATCGACGAGCGCCCTCGGCGGCCCCCGCCGCGAGCGAGGCGAGCGGAGAGTGCCCCGGGCGCACTTCGCGGCTCCTTCGCCACTCGCAGGTCGGTTACCGCCGCCGACCGCCATGCTGGATTCGCCGGCGGCCTGGTCGTATATGGTGCGGGAACATGGAACAGGAGCGGAAATTGAGCAGCCAGACGACGGGGAAGGAGCGAGTCCTTTCGGGGATCCAGCCCTCGGGCGAGCTGCACCTCGGCAACTACTTCGGTGCCATCCAGCAGCACTTGCAGCTGCAGCACGAGTACCCGGGGGAATGCTACTTCTTCATCGCCAACTACCACGCGATGACGACCACCCGCGATCGCGAGCTACTGCACAAGCGGACGCTCGACGCCGCGCTCGACTATCTGGCGCTCGGCCTCGACCCGGAGAAGGCCACCTTCTTCCGCCAGAGCGACGTCCCGGAGGTCTGCGAGCTGGCGTGGTTTCTGGCCACCGTGACCCCGGTCAGCCTCCTGGAGAAGGGCGTCTCCTACAAGGAGAAGGTGCAGCGCGGCATCCCCGCCTCCGCCGGCCTGCTCACCTACCCCCTCCTCATGGCGGCGGACATCCTCATCTACCAGGCGACCCTCGTGCCGGTGGGCGAGGACCAGGTTCAGCACATCGAGTTCACGCGGGACATGGCGGGCTTTTTCAACAACGCCTACGGAAAGGGCGAAACCCTCCTTCGCCTGCCCGTCGCCCGCTTCTCCCCGGGTAAGAAGGTGCCCGGCCTCGACGGACAGAAGATGTCCAAGAGCTACGGCAACACCATCGGCATCTTCGAGGAGGGCAAGCCGCTGCAAAAGAAAGTCATGGGCATCAAGACGGCGAGCATCCCCCTCGGTGAGCCGCTCGATCCCGACAACGATACCGTCTTCGCCCTCTACCGGCTGGTGGCAAGCCCCGAGGAGACGGCCGAGATGCGCGAGCGGTATCTCGAGGGCGCCATCGGCTTCGGGCAGGCCAAGAAGGAACTCCTCGCCAAGCTCGACGAGCACTTCGCCGAGGCCCGCGAGCGACGCCGCAAGCTCGCCGAGAATCTCGATCGCGTGGAGGAGATCCTGGTCGAGGGGGCGAAGCGGGCACGAAAGCTCGCCCGCGAAACGCTCGAGCGGTGCCGCGACGCGGTCGGAATCCCCTGAGCACGGACGCCGGACAGCGGGATGCGGCGAGCGCCCTCCCCTGCGCTCGCCGCCAGACCGCTTCCCGTCTGCAGCCGCTCGCGCTCGGCAGTGGAAACGGCTCCGCCTACCGCCTGTGGCGGCCGCATCTTCCGGTTCCCGAAGGCGAGATCCCGGCGGCCAGCGCCCTCCGTCAGGCGACCTTTTCCGCCGTGGCCCAGGCAGGAAGACGGATGTCGAGGCGCTCCAGCTCGGTCCGCTCCTCGGCCTCGACGATCTCGTAGCAGGAGGCGTCGGAGAGCACCTGCGTCACCAGCTTGTGGTTGAGCGCGTGCCCCGACTTGTACGCCACCAGGTGCCCGATCACCGGCATCCCGAGCAGCGAGATATCCCCCATCGAGTCGAGGATCTTGTGCCGCACGAACTCGTCGGGGTAGCGCAGGCCGTCGGGGTTGAGGATGCTGAAGTCGTCGACGACGATGGCGTTGTCCAGCGACCCGCCCCGCGCCAGGCCCATGCGCTTGAGCATCTCCACTTCCTCGTAGAAGCCGAAGGTGCGGGCGCGGGCGATCTCCCGGTGGAAAAAGCGGTCGGAAAAGTCCATCCGGAAGGTCTGCTTGGAGATGAGCGGGTGATCGAAGTCGATGGTGAAGGAGATGGAGAGCTGCGGCGCCGGGAGAAACTTGGCCGTCTTGTCGCCGTCGGCCACCTCGACGGGATTGCGGATGACGAGGAACCGCTTCATCTCTCGCTGCAGCTCGATGCCCGCCTCCTGGATCAGGTAGACGAAGGGCGCCGCCGACCCGTCCATGATCGGCACCTCGGGCCCGTCGAGCTCCACCCGGCAGTTGTCGATGCCCAGGCCGAAGAGAGCCGCCATCAGGTGCTCGATGGTCCCGATCCGCGCCCCGTCCTTGCCGATGGTCGTCGCCAGCCGCGTGTCCACCACGTAGTCGGCGAGCGCGGGGATCTCGACCTCCGGCGAAAGATCCGTGCGGACGAAGCGGATGCCGGTATTCGCGGGCGCCGGGTTGAGCGTCAGGGTGATCCTCGCGCCGGAATGCAGCCCGATTCCGGTGCAGCTCACCTTCTGGCGGAGGGTGCGCTGGCAAAGCTGGTTCATCGAATCCATCTCCAAGCGGAAGGCGGCCGAGGGACCTTCCCCGGCGCGGCCGTGGAGCGGGCGGCTCTGCAACTCTTACGCCAACCCGCCAGCACCTCGATGCAGACGCGGCGAATCCCGCTCGACCGCTCGGAATCTGCCATCTCGCGCATGAGATCCGCCGCTCCGCTTCGGCCCGTCGACACCCGCAAGTCCCTGCTGCGGGAGTCCAACCGTGACATTTCGGTCATGGCAGCCGAAGCCGTGTGCTAGAAGGGCTCCTGGCTGCGCGCGCGCACGTTAGCCGAGACCCGACTTTGCGGCAACCTCTTTCATGATCCCGATCAAAGACGACATCCCGACTCGCCGGACGCCCATCGTCACCTATCTCCTCGTGGCGGCCAACGTGGCCGTCTTCACCTGGCAGATCGGAGGCGCTCCCTCCTTCGAGGCCTCGGTCCTTCGACTCGGCCTGGTGCCGGCAGAGTTCTGGCGCCGAGACACCCTCCTCTCCGCGCTCGTCTCGGTCTTCACCAGCATGTTCGCACACGGCTCCTTCCTGCACGTGGCCTCGAACCTGCTGTACCTATGGATTTTCGCCAACAACGTCGAGGATGTGATGGGACGCGCGCGCTTCGCCGTCTTCTACCTGCTCTGCGGTATCGGAGCCGTCGCCGCCCAGGTCATCGCCGCCCCCACCTCCACCATCCCCATGGTCGGCGCCTCCGGCGCCATCTCGGGGATGCTGGGCGCCTATCTCCTCCTCTTCCCCTTCGCCCGCGTCCTCGTCGTCGTGCCCATCTTCTTCTTCATCCGCCTGGCCTGGCTCCCCGCCGCTCTCTTCATCTTGCTCTGGCTCGTCCTTCAGATCCTCGGCGGCCTCCTCAGCGATCCCGCCCGCGGCGGCGTCGCCTTCTGGGCCCACGTCGGCGGGGCCTTCACCGGCATGGTCTTCCTCCGCTTCTTCCTCCCCACGGACATCCGACGCATCCGGCGCCGCACCCGCTACCTCGACTATTTCTGACCGCGTCGACCGAGGCCCGGTCCTGGCGCAGGAGGCGATGGCAGACTCGCCTCCCGCTACGGCCCCGGGCGTCGCTGACGGCGGTTCTCGAGCGAGCGGGAGCCGCCCATTCCCTTCCGACCGGTCGGCCTCTACCGAGCATCGAATGCGCCGCCCCAGGAGGCCGTCTTTTCAAAAGGTATCGACCACCAGGTAGCCGACGTGGCCCGGGAGGAGCTCGACGGATTCCGTCACGACGTCTCCGCCCGGACCCGGCCGCTCGATCTCGTAGGTGCCTGGCGGCACCACCACGAGGACTGCCTTGCCGGCGCTACCGAGCTCGAGCAGGAGGCGCCGTGCGACCTGCCGGCAGCACTCCGCCTCGAAGACCCGCTCCAACCACCAGAGGTCCTGGTCCTCGACGATGTCTTCCACCTCACCGACCTTTTCGCCGTCGAGACGTACTTCCTGCCCCAAATCCCAGAGGTGAACGAAGGTGTATGCGAGGATCGCCGTAGTCGGATTTTCCAGGGAGACGGGGACCACGTTGCATTCGCCGCGCCGCAGCGACCGAGTGAACTCCCATTCGAATCCCGCCTGGCTCGTCGCCGTCACCGCGATCTCCTCGGCCTCCACCTCCACGGCGTCTTCGCCGCATTCCGTGACGGCCGCTTCCCCGCCCTCCGTTGGCGCGAAGACCCAGGTCCTTCCGAGGGCCTGCACCGTCACCGGCCCCAGGAGGTCGAGGTTTTCGACCGCGAAGACCACGCGAGCCGGACCGAGAGGCTCCTCCTTTCCGCCAGCGCCGTCGTCCTCCTCCGATCCGCACGCCACGAGCGCCGCCGCCAAGAGCGGCAGGAGGCCCCAGGACCACCCCTTTCGAACGATCACCTCGTGTTGCAACATCGTCCACCTCGATCGATGAGCGGACCGCACCGTTTCGTTGCGCGGTCCGCCACTTCGACGAGGCGCCGCCCGAAAGATTCAAACCTCCTCGACCGAGCATTGCCGTCGCGAGGAGGTCCGGGGCCGAGGCCCGAGGAGGGAGCAGGCCCGTGGCATCGGACCAGCGGATTTTGCCGTCGAATCCCCCTGGGCGAAGGTCCTGGTTCGACTGGACTGACGTTCGCCCGGGATGCCAGGACCGCTCTCCCGTACCTCAGCACCCCCGCGGGGGTCTGCCGGGAATCCTGAACTTCACATAGCCTTCCTGCTTGGGACGAAGCAGGATCGACGGATTCGCGACATCCCACCCGGCAAAATAGGCCCTGATCTCATGGGGGCGAAACGCCGCCTCCGTCTGGGGCGCGTAGAAAATCTCCCACTCGAAATAATCGCGCACCCATCGCACGTTCACCATCTCCGTATTTGGCAGGCTCTTCGATCGTCGATACGGGTAGATGAAGTCCGTACAAACCCAGTTTTTCGACCAGTAGACGAAGTCGTTCAAGTGGGCGGACAGGTGGTTTTGCCCCCGAGCAAATGTTTGCACCGTGGCCTGAGGAACGAGGTAGCACCCTCCGAACGGTTGAAGAAAATCACCCACGAGATGGGTCCCGCAATCTCGAAACCCAGTGACGACTTGCACCGGAACGAGAACCTTGTATCCTCCCGAGATCTGCCTTACCCGAAAATCGGTATCGACGATGTGCAATCGATCCCCGGGACCATACCCCACCGACACCGATTCTCGGTGCACGATCTTCGCCTCGACGAGAAAGGGCTCGACGAATCCCCCTTGCAGTTCGATCGCAGCGAGACTCGCATCCGCGAGATCTCCCCCGGTGTCGGAACCAAGGAAGGTCCCCACGAGCTCCATGTCGACGGGCCCCAGCGAAAACATGTTCACGAGATTGTCACCACACCGATCCGGATCGATGCAGTAGTCGACGCCCGCTACCCTCACGACTCCCCATCGACCGCCGACGAGAGTTGCGAGCGGATCCGACACGGGGATGAAGTTCTGCAGGTCGACATCGTAGCTGAAGGCCTGCCCGAGGATGACGATGGTCGAAGACAATCCATCCTGCGCGTTGATGGCGGCACGAAGGAAGTCATGATAGGCCTCCACCGATTCGAACTCTCGGACGCCATCGTAGAGGGGAAGGATCGCCTTGTGATCGCTTGCATCGATGACGAGAACCCCCGGTTCTGACATGTCGATTTCCACGAGGCCCAGCGAAACGAGTTCCTCGGCACTTGCATTCGCCGCCATGCACAGGACGACGAATGCACCCCCCAGCAACGTCCGTCGATAGATCGATCGCATGACACCCTCCGCTTTACCATGCGACTCATATCACGGCGCAGAAACCATTGAAAGACATTTCAATCATTGTTAGAAATACAACACGATCGGCACGACGACTGAACCCGGAGCCGGTTGCAGCAAGCGCGCAACCGAGCAAGCGAGTCGACTTCACCGATCAACCGGAGGCGAACGAGGAGCCTCTCGGCGGCGCCAGCACGCACCCCGTCTCCGATCCGCATGGAAGAAGGACGGGATCCCGCCGGCGAGCGAGCGGAGGTCTCAGCCTACGACCAGGCAGTCGCCCACGACCCGGCGATTCCCCCCTGAATCCGATAGAAGAAAGCCCTCGCTCGTCGCTTCGAGCAGGATATCCGAGCCGGGAATCGATCCCCCGAAGAGATTCAGAGAAGCGAGCCGGATTTCGCCCGGCCGAGGTGGCGATAGGCCTTGGGGGTGGCGATGCGGCCGCGGGGAGTGCGGACGAGGTAGCCCTCCTGCAGAAGGAAGGGCTCGTAGACCTCCTCGATGGTGTCCTTTTCCTCGCCGATGCTGGCGGCGAGGGTCTCCAGGCCCACGGGACCGCCGTCGAAGCGGTCGATGATGGTGAGCAGCAGCCGACGGTCCATGGCGTCGAAGCCGGCCTCGTCGACCTCGAGCCGAGCCAGGGAGCGGGCGGCGCCCTCGCGGTCGATGATGCGTCCGCCCTCCTCCTGCACGAAGTCGCGCACGCGACGCAGCAGGCGATTGGCGATGCGTGGCGTACCGCGGGAGCGGCGCGCGATCTCCGCGGCGCCCTCCTCGTCGACCTCGATGCGCAGGATGCGCGCGGCGCGCTTCACGATCTGCTGCAGCTCCTCCACCGGGTAGAAATCGAGTCGCTCGACGATGGGGAAACGATCGCGCAGCGGGCTCGCCAGAAGACCGGTGCGGGTGGTGGCGCCGATGAGGGTGAAGCGCGGAAGATCGATGCGCAGGGCACGTGCCGCCGGCCCGGAATCGATGACGATGTCGAAGCGAAAGTCCTCCATCGCCGGGTAGAGGCTCTCCTCCACCGCCGGCGTGAGCCGGTGGATCTCGTCGATGAAGAGGACGTCGCCGGGCTTGAGATTGGTGAGGATGCCGGCGAGGTCGCCCTTCCGCTGAAGCGCGGGCCCGTTGGTGTAGTGCAGCTCGGTTCCGAGCTCGGCGGCGATCACGTGCGCGAGGGAGGTCTTGCCCAGGCCGGGCGGTCCGGAAAAGAGGCAGTGGTCGAGTGCCTCGCCCCGCCGGCGCGCCGCGGCCACGTAGATCTCGAGCTTTTCGACCACGCGCCGCTGGCCGACGTACTCGGCGAAACTGCGGGGCCGAAGCGACCCCTCGTCGGCGAGGTCGAGCAGCGAGGCTGCGGGATCGAGGTCGGGGTTGGCGCGCCTCATGCTGCGCACCCTAGCACATGCGGGCACCGATCAGCGCGCCCGCAGCGCCTCCTTGACCAGCTCCTCCACGGAGGCGGATTCGCCGAGCCGCTTGCGGGCGAAGGCGGCGCGCCACTCCGCCTCGGCCGCCCGGTAGCCGAGGGCCTCCAGGGCCAGCAGAAGCTCGTCGCCGGCGCGAGGCGGGGACGAAACGGGTGCCGCCTTCTCGTGCGCGGGGCCGACGAAAAGCGCGAGTCTTTCGCGCAGGTCCACCACCAGCCGCTCCGCGGTCTTCTTGCCCACGCCGGGAAGCTTGCGCAGGCGCGCCAGATCGCCGGCGACGATGGCGGCGGCGATGTCGCGGGGCTCGCCGCCGGCGAGGATGCCGAGGGCCATGCGCGGGCCGATGCCCTGCACACGCAGCAGCTCGTGAAAGAGCACCTCCTCCAGCTCGCTGGCAAAGCCGTAGAGCTCGATGGCATCCTCGCGAACGGAGGTATGGATGCGCAGGGTCGCCTGCGAGCCCACGGGATGGCGCGCGGCGGTGGCATCGGTGCACAGGACCAGGTAACCGACACCACCCACGTCGAGCACCAGGCCCTGGGAGCGACGCTCCACCACCGTGCCGTGCAGCCGCGCGATCACGGGGCCACCTCGAGGAAGCGGGCGCGGTGGATGTGGCAGATGGCGGCCGCCAGCGCGTCGCAGGCGTGCTCGTCTCCGGGCTCGTTCACGCCGAGCAAGAGCGCCACCATGCGGCTGACCTGCTCCTTGGCGGCGCGGCCGTTGCCCGTCACCGCGCGCTTGATCTCGGAGGGCGCGTACTCGTGCACGGGAAGCTCACCGCCGGTGGCCGCGAAAGCGGCGCCGCGGGCCTGCCCCAGGACGAGGGCGGTCTGGGCGTTCACCGAGGAGAAGACGCGCTCCACGGATACGGCATGCGGTCGCGCTCGCTCGCAGACCGCGCGCACGCCCGCGGCGATCTCGGCCAGGCGCTGCGCCAGGGGCGCCGACTCGCGCGGCGAGATGGTCCCGCATTCGACCAGGACCAGCGAATTGCCCCGCCGCTCGACCACTCCCCATCCGGTGTGGCGCGAACCGGGATCGATGCCGAGGACCCGCAGGCAGGGCTCCATGGCACTCAGGCGGCCCTGGAAAGCTCGAACATGCGCAGCACCGGCCGAAGCGCCTGGCTGCGCAGCGGCTCGGGAACGTCCACCTCGGGGGAGAGCTCGCGCAAGCAGTCGCGCACCTTCTCCAGCGTGTTGCGCTTCATGTGGGGACACTCGTTGCAGGCCCCGGTGGTGGTGCAGCTCGCGTTGCTCGGCGCCTCGATGAGCTCCTTTTCCGGCGCCGCCTTGCGCATCTGGTGGAAGATTCCGGGCTCGGTGGCGACGATGAAGCGCTGGGCGCCGCCCTCCTTCACCCGCTTGAGAAGCGCCGAGGTCGAGCCGATGTAGTCCGCGTGCCGAAGCACCGCCTCCTCGCACTCCGGGTGAGCGAGCACCTCCGCGTCCGGGTAACGCACCTTGAGCTGGACGAGCTTTCGCTCGGAGAACAGCTCGTGGACGATGCAGCTACCGTCCCAGAGGATCATGTTCCGGCCGAGCTTCTGGTTGAGGTAGGCGCCGAGGTTGCGGTCGGGCGCGAAGATGATCTTCTGCTCGGGGGGAAAGCTCGCGACCACGCGCTCGGCGTTCGACGAGGTGACGATCACGTCGGAGAGCGCCTTGATGGCCGCCGTGGTGTTGATGTAGCTGACCACCACCGCGTCGGGATGGCGCGCCTTGAAGGCGGCGAAGGCCTCCGGCGGGCAGGATTCCGCCAGCGAGCAGCTCGCCTGAAGGTCGGGGACGACCACCTTCTTGTCGGGGTTCAGGATCTTGGCCGTCTCCGCCATGAAGTGGACGCCGGCGAAGCAGATCACCTCCGCATCGGTGTTCTGGGCGGCCTGGGCGAGCTGGAGGGAGTCGCCGATGAAATCGGCCACGTCCTGGATGTCGGGGTCCTGGTAGTAGTGGGCCAGGATCACCGCCTTCCGCTCCTTCTTCAGCTGCTCGATCTCCTCGAAAAGATCAGGGCCGATGGCCATGGCTACCTCCCTCCACCCCTGTTAACGCGGTGAGCCCGCCCCTGCTTCAGAATCAGAACTCGAAGGCGACCCCGCCCGAGACGAACTCGTCGGAGAGATCGAGGCCGTGGGCCTCGAAGCCGTGGCGGAAGAAGTTCCCACGGAACTTGGCGTTCCACCAGGTGTACTCGACGAAGATGTAGGTGTTGTTGACCCCGAAGTTGCGGTCGAATTCCCGCGCCAGCTTCGGGTCGAGCCAGTCGAGGTGGAAGGCCAGTCCGGCGGAAAGGCCGAATCCGAGCTTGGCGCCGCTGTCGTCGCCCGTTCCCGGACCGCTCTCCCACCAGATCCACTCGCCGATCCCCGCCCGGCCGTGCAGGACGAAGGGGATGTCCCAGTGGAGTGCCGCGTAGTCGAAGCGGTAGGCCACGAAGAGCTGGATGGGCACGACGCGGAAATAGCTGGGGTCGCCCGAGCGCTCGTCGGTCCCCTGGACGAAGGTCCGCCCGAAGAACTCGCTATAGCCCGCCTGCAGGCCTATCCCCAGGGTGCCGATCCCCTGGTAGACGAGTCGCTGCAGCGAGAGTTGCGTGATCAGGCTGTTGCCGCCGAAGAAGTCGGCGAAGGGGCTACCCTGCACCCCCTCGTCGATCGACGGGAAGTAGCTGCCGAACTGCAGGTCGAGCACCCACTTGCGGGGCGATTCCTGCGCCAGGTCCTCGGCCGCATGCGCCGCCGGCGCGAGGCCGAGCGCCGCCAGGGCCACCCAGAGAGAGAGCTTGCGCGCGTACATGGGTCCTACCGCCCCCTTCGCCAGAAGAGGGCGAGAAGCAAGGTGCCGATCCAGGGCCAGGGCCCGACGCCGGAGGCGGTACTGCAGCCACCCTCCTCGTCGCCACCGGCCTGCCGGTACCGATCCAGGAAACCGTCCGTCGGCGTGGGAATGCCGGTCCGCCGCGCGGAAAAAGGCGAGAGGTTGCCGTTGGTGCTCACCGCGCGCACCGCGACCTCGTAGACCATGCCGTTCTGCAGGCCGTCGAGCCGGTAGTTCCGCTTGGCCCCGGCGATGTCGCGGTGGCAGCGGTCGGGGACGAATTCGTCGTCGCTTCCGTTCCCGCCGCCTCCGCCGCCGGCTCCGGCCTCGCCACCGGCACCGCCGACGCCGGTCACTCCGCCGGATCCGCCGCTGCCGGCCTCACCGCCCAATCCGCCGCTGCCGCCTTCTCCGCCGAATCCTCCGGTGCCGCCAAATCCTCCGGTGCCACCGAATCCTCCGATGCCACCCAATCCGCCAGTGCCACCGAATCCGGCGGTGCCGCCCTCGCCCTGCTGGTACGAACGGAGCTCGTCGATCTCCTCCTCGTCGGCAGGACCGACGAGGCGGAAGCAGACGTGCCAGGATCCCACTTCGCTGTCGCCGGCCGGCTCGAACGAGACGTGCAGCGCCCGGTCCCCCGGCTGGATCGAAGTGATCCGCGGCCGGTCGGGGACGGTGGTGTCGATCTGAACCTTCGCGCTGGCGGAGACGCGGCTGTCGTCGTCGTTCGTCCAGACCGCGCAGACCTTGACCTCCTGCGAGACGTCCTCCGTCGGGCAGGTCTGGCTCGTCGCCGCCTCGAAGATCTCCGAGCCCCTCAGGCCGACGCGGTAGGTCCCGCGGTTGGTCATGTCCTCCGACGGCTCGGCGTCGAGCGGCTCGCCATCCTCGCAGCGGGTGTTGCCCCGGGCGACGGTGATGTCCCAGCCGTCGGTAGCGCCGGTCGCCGGCTGACCCAGGATCCTGGCCTGGATCGTCAGGGTATAGACCCGACCGCAATCTCGGCTGCCAAGCCGAGTCGGCTCGATGCTGACCGAGAGCGCGTCGACCTGGCGCTGACCGAGCGCCGGGGCCGTCCAGACGAGGGCGCAGAGCGCGAAAGCGATCGAAGAAAGACGCATACGAGCGCGGAGCCTAGCAAGTTCCGGACCGACGAAAAAGCCAGCCGGGTACGCGAAAATCACCTTCTTCGGCCTCTCCATTGACAGGATGGCACGACCGCGGGCCACCGGATTGCCAATCTGTCAGCGCGATAGCCGCCCTCGGTTCAGAAGCTCCCGGGCGAGCGCGACCAGAGGCGAGGCCACGCCGAAGCGGAGTTCGTCGGCCGTCGCCACCAGACGCAGGACGTCGCCGCTCCGGACGAAACGGCCAACGTGGACACGGTCGTCGCCCACCGCCAGCATGGGCATGGGAAAGATCCCCTGCTCCGGATCGTCCAGGACCGCCAGGCCCTCCGCTTCCCGAAAGACTGCCCGCGCCGCCTCGCGGTCGAGGGGCTTTTCGGTCCGCACCGTGAAGAAGACGGTGGCGCCGTGAAAGAGCGGCGCCCAGGCGCTGACGAGGTGTGCCTCGGGCCGCCGGCCGAGGAGGCGACCGAGCTGATCGAGAGCGAGTTTTTCCGCGTCGGTGGCGCCGCCCTCGAAGACCCCGATCATCGGCACGAGATTGAAGGCGAGGCGCTGGGAAAAGACGTTCCGCTCGGGGTCGCGCCCGGAGAGAAGGTCGATGGTCTGCTGCGAGAGCTCGTCCAGGCCGGGGTTGCCCGCTCCCGCCGCCGCCCGCAGCGCCACCACGTCCACCGACTTCACCCGCGCTCGCGCGTCGAGCGGGACGAGCACCGCGGCGAGAAGGGATGCCAGCGGAGTGGGCAAAGAGAGCGCGAGGGCATCCTCGTGCTCGTCCAGGTCCTCGTCGTTCAGGCCCGGGAAGATCAAGGGCGCGTCCGGCAGGATCCCGGCCGCATCGAGGACGACACCGCCGCCCCGCGTGGCCTCCTCGAGGATGCGGTGGTCGGGACGCGCGCCGGGCAGGAGGAAGACGAGGTCCCGACTGGCCAGCGCACCTGGCTCGAGCGGCACGATGTCGACCTCCTCGTCGTCCAGCGTAGCCGACTCCACCTCTTCACCGATGGTGAAGAGGGCCGGGCGCTCCATCGGGAAGGATTCTTCGAGAAGGGTTTCGATGAGGTCGCGGCCGGCGAGCGTCTCCGCGCCCACCACCGCCACGTCGAGCATGCGCTGCCCCATCCGGCGAACCTCCGGAGAGAAGGGCCGTTTAGCAGCGCGGGCCGCAGCCGTAAAGCCCGGCGGCGATCAGGCGTTGCCGATGCGCAGGTACCGCTCGATCTCGTCCTTGGCGTAGAGCTTGAGGCGCTTGAGCCGCCGCACCTCCGCCTGTTCCTCCTCCGTCAGGAAGTTCCGCTTGGCGAAAGCGCGAAGCTGTTCCTCGTATTCGGCGTGGCGGCGCCTCAGGGCCTCGATCTTCGCGCTCAGCTTCTCCGGTCGGGGCGTACGAACCATCGGAACCTCCGCCTCGGCCCGGACGGGTCCTTTGACGACCCCTCTGGCAGGGCCGGACCGGGCTGGCCTTTCCCTGCGAGAGCGATCGTCCCTCCGGACGAAAGCCGAAGTCAATTCGGCCCAGTCGTAGGACGCTCCGGCCGCTTCCAACCCAGTTCGGCGTCGCTTTTTCGCACGTAATCGGGCTCGAGGCCGAAGAGCGCCTCGCGGTCGTAGACGAGCGGCTCGCGGAAGGCGAGCCGTGCCACCTCCTGGGCGCGAGGCGCGCGCGGAAGCTCCCCGAGGTCGAGCCGCCTGCCTTCCGTGGCCCGGTCGAGAATCTCCCGGTAGACGCGGTAGCCCTGCCCGAGAAGCACCAGCGGCCCCGAGAAGGCGGCGAGCATCTCCGCCAGGCGCTCGGGCGGCATGGCCGCGCGCGGCGAGAGGCAAACCAGCCCCTCCCCCTCGCGGCGGTAGACCGCGGCGTAGATCTCCTTTTTTCGTGCGTCGAGGACGGGAACGACGGTGGCGCCCTCCGGCGCGGGCGCGGCCAGAGCCAACGCTTCCAGGGTGGAAACGCCCACCAGCGGTAGCCGCCGCGCGTAGGCGATCCCCTTGGCGGTGGCCAGGATCACCCGCAGCCCGGTGAAGGCGCCGGGGCCGATTCCCACGGCCACGCCCGACAGCTCGTCGGGGCCGAGCTCCGCGCGGGCGAAGAGCGCGTCGAGGACTCCGGGAAGGAGGCGGGAATGGCTCTCGCCTTGGTCGCCGTGGTCGTACTCCAGGCTCGCCAGCACCTCCCCGTCCTCGCGCACGAGCGCGATGGAGAGGACGGGGGTCGAGCCCTCCATCGCCAAGAGAATGCGGCCGGCCAAGGCTTCAGCCCGAGAAGAAGTAGCGGATCACGTCGTTGCGCATGGCGAAGATCATCAGAGCGAGCAGCATGGCCAGCCCCACCATGTTCGCCAGCTCGCGGGTCCGCATCGAAAGCGGTCTTCGCCGCACCATCTCGATCCCCGACTGCAGGATGTGGCCGCCGTCGAGGACCGGTACGGGCAGCAGGTTCAGCAGGCCCAGGTTGATGGAGATCAGCGCCATCGTGTGCAGGAAGTACTCCCACCCCTGCTGCGCGGCCTTGGTGGCCACGTCGTAGATCTGGATCGGCCCACCCACGTTGGAGAAGGCGATCTGGCCCGTCAGCAGCTTGCCGATGCCGATGGCGATCTTGCGGGTGACCTCCCAGGTGGAGCTCAGCGCCATCTCGGCGGCGAGAAGCGGCCGGAAGGGAACGGGCTCCACCGGCGCGGCCAGCACGGGAAGCCCCCCGTAGGCGCCGAGGGTGTAGACGGTGACGGGTCGCCCCGTGACCTCGTCCATCTGGGTCTTCGCCGCCTGCGCCAAGGTGAGGGTGCGCTCCTCGCCGTCCACGCGCACGGTCAGCGCGAAGGGCTCCCCTCCCTTCCTGCGGCGGGCGTTCTCCACGTCCTGCCAGGAGCGAAGCGGCTCACCGTCGAGGGCCACCAGGCGCGTCCCGCGCGCGATCCCCGCCTGCGCCGCGGCCGAGCCGGCGACGACGCGCGAGACGTAGAGCTCGCCGGATTCGACCCCCAGCTCCCGCCGCTCGCCCGTCTCGGGATCGACCGGGAGGATTCGAACCTTCACCGCGCGGGGGATCCCCAGATCCAGAGGGCCGGCCGCGAGGCCCTCGCGCCGCAGGGCCAGCACCTCGAAGGGCTCGCCCCGGGCGTGCTGTTCCTCGAGCCGCACCAGGGCATCTTCCAGCGAACGAACCTCCTGGCCGGCCACCTTCGCGATGCGGTCCAGGGGGCGCAGTCCCGCCTCGTACGCGGCCGTCCCGGGGCCGGTGATGCCGACCACCGGCGCGGCGGGGTTGGGGATGATGCCGATCTTGCCCACCTTGAGCGTCTCGATCGGATCGCTTTCCTCCACTGTCGTGGGGGTGATGCGCATGTCGAGGCGCTCGCCGTCGCGCTCCACCACCACGCGCAGCGACCTTCCCGGGTTGGGATCGATGTGCCGGCGCAGATCCTGAAAGGCGTAGATGCGCTCGCCCTCGATCTCGACGATGCGGTCGCCAGGCAGAAGCCCCGCCTCCGCCGCGGGCATTCCCGGTACCACCTGGCCGACCACCGGGGCGATGGCCTCCGTCTGGGCGCTGAAGACGGCGAAGTAGACCAGGATCGGAAAGATCAGGTTGAAGGCAGGCCCCGCGAGGGAGATGAGCATGCGCTTCCAGGCGGGCTGCTCCAGAAAGCCCCTGCCACGGTCCTCCTCGGGAAGGGGGTTGTTCGGGTCCTCCCCCGCCATCTTCACGTAGCCCCCGAGGGGCAGAAGCGAAAGCCGGTAGTCGGTCTCGCCGAGGCGGAAGCCAAGGATGCGGGGCCCAAAGCCGAGGGAGAAGGTCAGGACCTTGACCCGGAACGCCTTGGCCACCAGGAAGTGACCCAGCTCGTGGACGAAGATCAGCCCCCCGAGAAGGATCACCACCGGCAGGATGTGGCTCGAACTCATGACTTTCCGACCTTAACCCGCACGCGCCCTCGCCGCCAGATAGTTGGCCGCGAGTCTCTTTCCTTCCTCGGACGCCTCGATGGCATCCTCGACCGAAGCGACCTTCCGAGCCGTGTGCCGCTCCAGTGCGTGAGCCACCGCCGCCGGGATGTCGGTGAAGGCGGCCCGTCCCTGCAGAAACGCCTCCACCGCCGCCTCGTCCGCACCGCTGACCACCGCCGGCGCCGTGCCGCCGATGCGCAGCGCCTCGTAGGCCAGTGAGAGCGCGGGAAAGCGCTCGAAGTCGGGCTCCTCGAAGCGGAGCTCGCCCAGCCGTGGCAGATCCAGAGGCGCCAGGTCGAGCGGCAGCCGCGGCCCGGGCCAGGTCATGGCGAAGGCGATCGGCCCGCGCATGTCCGGCGTGCCGAGCTGGGCCACCACCGACCCGTCCACGTACTCGACCATCGAGTGCACCACCGATTCCGGATGCACGAGGACCGAGATCCGTTCCGGGGGCAGATCGAAGAGCCAGCGCGCCTCGATCACCTCCAGGCCCTTGTTCATCAGCGTGGCCGAATCGATGGTGATCTTGGCGCCCATCGCCCAGTTCGGATGCCGCAGCGCCTCGGCCGGCGTCGCCTGGCGCATCCGTTCCAGGCTCCACTCGCGAAAGGGCCCGCCGGAGGCGGTGAGGACGAGCCGGCGCACGTCCTGGCGATGGTGGCCGAGCAGGCACTGGAAGATGGCCGAGTGCTCGCTGTCGACGGGGAGGATGGGCGTGCCAGAGGCGCGCGCCATGGCCATCAGGTGTTCGCCGGCCAGGACCACCGATTCCTTGTTGGCCAGCCCCACCACCTTGCCTGCGACGACGGCGGCGGCGGTGGGGCGCATGCCGGCGCTTCCGGCGATGGCGGCCAACACGTAGTCGACCTCGGGAAGCGAGGCCACCGCGCAGGCTCCCTCGGTTCCCACGAGGATCTCCGGCGCCCCGCCCCCCAGCCGAGCGGCCAGCTCCGTGGCCGTCTCCGGCGCGGCGACCGCCACCACCTTTGGCCGGAAGGCGCGGATCTGCTGCTCGAGCAGCTCGACGTTCCGCCCCGCGGCGAGCGCCACCACCTCGAAGCGATCGGGGAAGCGGGAGACCACGTCGAGCGCGCTTCGGCCGATGGAACCGGTCGATCCCAGGATGGAGAGCTTGCGCGGCGCAGCCATCGCGATCCCTTCAACTGATGAAAAAGGCCTGGTAAGCCAGGGTCCAGGGCGCCACGAAAAGCAGCGCATCCAGGCGGTCGAAGATCCCGCCGTGTCCGGGGATGAGCTGGCCCGAGTCCTTCACGTCGAAGGCGCGCTTGATCATCGACTCGGAGAGATCTCCGAGCGGCCCGAGCACGCCGGCAACACCGCCCAGCACGAGCACGTCCGCCCAGTCGAGCGGAAGAAAGAGTCGGAAGATGGCCGCCGCCAACACCGACGCACCGAGCCCGCCGAAGAAGCCCTCCCACGACTTGTGGGGAGAGACCTTCGGGTAGAGCTTGCGTCGGCCGAAGCGAATGCCGACGAAGTAGGCGCCCGTATCGTTGCCCCAGGTCATCGCCAGCGCGAGCATCGTCCAGACCAGCCCGTCGGGGTGCGCGCGCAGGGCCACCACCGAGGCGAGCAGGCCGGCGTAGGGCACGGAAGCCGTGATCCAGGCGGCCGACTGCGCGGCCCGGCGGAGGTCGCCGCCGGGGGGCACGAGCGTGGAGAGAGCAAAGATCGCCACCGGGGCGAAGGCGAGGACGCAGACGATCGCCGGCCAGCGCGCGGTCACGTCCTCGCCGGCGATCACCAGGACGATGGCGCCCGCCATTCCCGCCAGCGCGGCGGGGTGGATGGGATCGATACCCGCGATTCCGTAGATCTCGCGCGCCACGAGCGCGGAGGCCGCGGCGACGAGGATCGTGAAGGGCGTCCCGCCCAGCCAGAGGAGGACGACCACCACGGGCAGGAGAACCGCCGCGGAGGCGATCCGGACGAGGAGATTCTTCTTTTGCGAGTCCATCACCTCGACCTCTCGCGAATCTGGGCGCTCGTCAGCCCAAAGCGCCGTTCCCGCTGGCGATACTCGAGGAGCGCGGCGAAAAAGGCCTCCTCCCGAAAATCCGGCCAGAGTTCCTTGGCCACGACGATCTCCGCGTAGGCCATGTGCCAAAGGAGAAAGTTGGAGACGCGGTTCTCGCCCGAGGTGCGGATGCACAGGTCGAGCGGGGGAAGCGACCCCGACCACAACGCGCCCTGGAAGGTGGCGACGTCGATCGCTTCCGGATCCAGCTCCCCTTCCTTCGCCCGTCTCGCGAGCTCGCGGGCGGCGCAGACGATCTCCTCCTGGCCACCGTAGCTCAACGCCAGCGTGAGGGTCATCGAGCGGCCGCCGGCCGAGGCCTCCTCGACCTCCTCGAGGGCCTTGCGCACGCGCCTCGGAAGTCGATGGGTCTCGCCGATGGCGCAGAGGCGGATGTCGTTCTCGAGGAGGGTCCGCTTCTCCTGCAAAAGAAAGGTGCGCAGAAGGTCCATCAGGCCGAGGACCTCCCCGCGCGGCCGACCCCAGTTCTGCGTGGAAAAGGCGTAGAGCGTCAGCGCCTGGATGCCGACCTCGCGCGCCGCCGTGGTGATCGCGCGCACGCTTTCCGCGCCCTCGCGGTGGCCCTCCAGGCGCGGAAGCCCCTTCGACTCCGCCCAGCGTCCATTGCCGTCCATGATGATGCCGACGTGAGCCGGGCGGGGCCCCTGGAGGACCCTTTCCTTGAGACTTTCCGCCCGGGCCGTCACGAGAGCCTTCGTCCTGGATGTGAGCGGAGCTCGAAAACCATGGTGTCTGCGCCTCCTAGCGAGCCCCTACCGCCCGGTCAAGGGTCAGCCACCCGCCGACCGCGGTAGCGGGCGGCTCGCCTTTACCCCCTCGAATGCGGGGGATACAATCGATCGGTGTCACCCACGGTCATTGGGCCTTACCGGATCGAAGGCACGCTCGGCCGAGGCGGCGCCGGCGTCGTCTACCGGGCGCAGGACGATCGCACCAACGAGGAGGTAGCGCTCAAGCTCCTGCACCCGGGCAGCCTCTCCTCCACGCAGGCGGCGCGGCTCGCCCGCGAGTTCCAGGCGCTCTCGGAGCTCGAGCATCCCAACGTCGTCCGCGTCTTCGATACCGGCATCCACGAGGGAAGCCCCTACCTCGTGATGGAGCTGGTGGAGGGGTTGAACTTGCGCAGCTACCTCTCCCTCGACTGGATGGCGCCCTCCCTGACCGATTCCTTCTCCCTCTCGCTCCCCGGCGACGGCCTCGACCATCGCAGCGGCGTACGCGGCGGCTTCGATCTCGACGCCCTCTTCGACGAGCCGGATACGGAGGAGCTCTACACCCCCGGCCCCTCCGCCGAATTCGAAGGGCAGGCGCGAGGGGCGGAGCGAAGACTCACGCTGGAGGAGATCAACAGGCCCGAGCGGATCGGTCGCCTCAAGGACGCCCTGGTGCAGATCTGCGACGCCCTCGCCTACATCCACGGCCACGGGCTGGTGCACCGGGATCTCAAGCCGAGCAACATCCTGGTCGACGCCGATCGCCGGGTGCGCATCATGGACTTCGGCCTGGCCAAGTACCTGGCCGAGGAAAGCGGGATCACGGTGACGGGAAAGGTGGTGGGGACGTACCGCTACATGTCGCCCGAGCAGGCGCTGGGCGAGCCCATCGACGGGCGCGCCGACCTCTACTCGCTGGGCGTGATCCTCTACGAGCTGATGACCGGCCAGCCGCCCTACGACGCGGACACGCCGGCGGAGTTCTGGCAACGCATCCTCGACTTCGAGCCCTTGCCGCTGGAGGAGCTCAACCCGAAGGCCGACGAACAGATCGCCTACATCGCCCAGCGGCTGCTCCGTAAGGACCCCGACGACCGCTTCCAGACGGCCGAGGAGATCCTCGACCTCCTTCTCTCCGGTTGACCATGCCACCCGAGGACCATCGCCCCACCCCCGGGGACGGGGGCTCCGCCTTCGTGTCCCGCGTCGGTCAGCGCTATCTCGAGCTCCGCGGCTCCGGCTTGCTCTTGCCCTCGCTCGACGCGGAGCGCATCCGCCGCTGGGAGGAGCGAGGGGTGCCGCTCGGCGTCGCCCTCGACGCGCTCGAGCGCGCCCACGCCGCGTGGAGAGCCTCGGGGCGCGCGGCCCGGCGGCGGCCCTTCCCCCTGGAGCTGGCGGAGCGGGAGATCGAGAGAACCCTCCAGGGGCGGATGCGCGGCGGAATCCCCACACGAGAATCCTCGACCGAGGCCTGCGCACCGGACTATGCTGGCCTCGCCGACTCGCTGCCGAAACTCTCCCCCGAGGTGGATCCCGTGCGCCCGCTGGCGGAAGACCAGGCCCCTCGCGCCCTCGCTCACGCCCTCGACGAGGTCCTCGCCCGGGTGCCGCGCCGCGCGGAGCCTCCCGCGATCGCGCCGGCGCCAGCATCCCACGCATGCGCCGTCTGTAACGGCAAGGGCTATCGACTCGGCGTCGAGGGCCCCTTCGCCCGGGCCTGGCTCTGCAACTGCGAACGACACTGCCCCGAGTGCGAGGGGCGCGGCTTTCTCGTGCGCGTGCGCGACGGCTACGAGTTCACCGTCCCCTGCACGTGCCAGAGCCTGGCCCGGCGGGTGGCCGCCTACAACGCGGCCCAGCTTCCCGCGCGCTTCTGGAACAAGACCTTCGAGAACTTCTACGTCGAAAAGGGCGATCCACCCGCGATCCGCGAGGCTCGCGATGCCTTCCGCTCCTTTGCCCTCGGCCGCGCCCCATCGCGTCTCGGCCTGGGGCTGATCGGCGGACCGGGCCGGGGCAAGACGCATCTATTGGCGGCCACGCTCGCCACGCTCACCCTCGAGCGAGGCATCCGCTGCCGCTACGTCGAGATCTCCCTTCTCTTCGCCGATCTGAAGGCGGCCATCTCGGACCCGCGCGCCCGGGCCACTGTCGACAAGATCGACGAGCTGGCGCAGGTGGACGTCCTGGCCATCGACGAGCTCGGCAAGGGGCGCGGGAGCGTCTTCGAGGAGGAGGTCCTCGACGAGCTGATCGGCCGCCGCTACAACAACGAAAAGCCCACGCTTTTCGCGACCAACCACCCGCTCGAAGAGCGCCCCGGTGAACCGCTGGGTGAAAGTCTGCTTTCTCGCGTGGGGCCGCGGATCTTCTCTCGGCTTCACGAGATGGTCGTCTTCCTCGAACTCCCCCCGAAAGCCAACGATCACCGATTGCTCTTGAGAAAGATGATGCGCTGAGGCGTCCATGCTGCGACCGACCAGGCTGCTTCATAGGAGGCTGCGCGGTTTGGATGAGGAATCCGTCCACGGATCCCGGAAGGTCCCGCCGCGTGCGCCCCTCGCCCTGGTCGGCGGGATCGGCGCCGGGGTCGCCGCCGCCCTCGCCCTGGTCGTCTCCTCGCTCCACGCGCATCGCACGGAGCTGGCGCTGAATGCCGAGAGCCTCCGCGGTCAGCTCGAGCGATCGATGGAGACGTGGGACAGCGCCGCCCAGTGGATCGCGGTCTCGTACCGCGCCGGTACGCTGCCCGCGTTGCGCGAGCTGCGCAATCGCGACGGCCCTCCCCGCTCGGTTTCCGTGCTCCCCGGCGTCCTCTGGTTCGGCGTCGTCGAGCCAGCCGGCTCTTCCTTCCCCCTCGTCGATTCGATCCCCAAAGCCGACCCCAGTCTTCACGAGATCCTCCTCTCCGAGCCGGCCGTCCGTTCCATCCTCGAGGCCGCCCTGGGGACGGCCGGCGCGATTGCCACACCCCCGCTCGCGCTCGCCGAGGGCCCCTGCAAGGGCGACTTCCTCTTCGTCGTCCGTCGGGTGGTTCCGGTGGAGAGCCGACCGCTCCTGATCTACAGCCCCGTCTGCCTCGACGCCTTCCTCCCCCCGATCTTCCGGCACGACCGGAGCTTCGCCATGCGCATTCGGGCCGGAGACCGGGTCATCCTCTCCGATCCGAATTTCGAGCCTCCGTTTTCGACGATGCTGGCGCGTGGAAGCGTCCCGCACGAATTCGGCGGCCAGACGTGGACCCTCGAGCTTCGCACCCTTCCCTTCCCCTTCGGCTGGGAGTTCGTCGCTCCGGCCGCGCTGCTTCTGGGCATCGCCGGCATGGGCGTGGTCTTCTTCGCGTGGGCGCGCTGGGAGGACCGCGACCGGCGCCGCAGCGCGATGATGCTGGAGTCCTACCGCCAGAGCCGGAAGCAGACGCATTTTCTCGCCGAGACCAGCCGCCTGCTGGCCTGGCATTCGGACGAGGATCCGGCCACGCTCCTGCCCCGGCTCGCGGCCCGCGCCATCCCCATCCTCGGCACCGGCTGCGGCATCTGCCTCCTGGAGGGCGACAGCCGGGTACGGGTCTACGTGGCCCACGCCAACCCGCAGGTGGAGGCGCAGCTCCGCAGCGCCCTGGCCGATCCGCTCGAGATGCCGGGGTTTCGCGACTTCCTCCTCGACATCGCCCGCACGCATGGCAAACGGATCCCCGACAGCGCCCTCGAGCACGCCCTCCTCGTCACCTCGCCCGGCACCGACAAGGAGTTCATCCGCAAGATCCTGCGCTGGTGCGTGGCGGTGCCCATGATCGCGCGAGGCCGCCCGATCGGTGCGGTGGTGGTGCGCATGAAGAAGGGGCGCCGCTACGGCCCGCGCATGGTGCGCATCATCCACGACTTCGGCTCGCGCATCGCCATGGCCCTCGACCGCGCGCGGTTGCTCTCCGACCTGCAACAGGCGGTTCGGGCGCGGGAGGAATTCCTCTCCATCGCCTCCCACGAGCTTCTCACCCCGCTGACGGCACTACAGGCCAACGTCCAGAGCCTGATCCGGCTTCGGCGCCAGGGCGTGACCATCACGGAGGATCGGCTGTCGCGCTCCCTCGACGTGGCCGACCGGCAGTTGCAGCGCCTCTCGCGCCTCGTGCACGAGCTGCTCGACGTCTCGCGCATCGAATCGGGCCGGCTGCTCCTCGATCCGGAGCGCTTCGACCTGGCGGAGCTCGTGGAGGAGATCGTCGGCCGCTACGAGTCCGAGGCAGAACGGCTCGGCTGTACCGTGACCGCCGACTGCCCGCGCGGCGCCTTCGGTCACTGGGACCGCCACCGCATCGAGCAGGTGGTGACCAACCTGCTCTCCAACGCCCTCAAGTACGGGCGCTCGCGGCCCATCCACGTCCAGGTGCTCACCGAGCAAGGCGAGATCCTCGTCCGCGTGCGGGACCAGGGAATGGGCATCCCCGAGGAGGCCTTGCAGCGGATCTTCGACCCCTTCGAGCGCGCGGTGAACGACGGCGGCTACGGAGGCCTCGGTCTCGGCCTCTACATCGCCCGAAGCATCGCCGAGGCCCACGACGGAACGATCGAGGTGGAGAGCGCGGTGGGCCAGGGCTCGGTCTTCACGCTGCGGCTTCCTCGAGAAAGGCCCGATGAAGCTCGACCGCCAGTCGAGACCGGGCCTCTTCGGGAATCCATGCACTGAGGCGGTGGCGGGAGGCGGTCACCCGCCGGGGCCTTTGCTCCCCGACGATCTCGAGGAAGCGCTCGAGCATGCGGGCGTCCTCGTCCATCCCCGTGCCCACCACCGAGACGGTGCCGAGGCCGTCCTCCGCCGAGGCGCCCCGCCCTCGCAGGTCCTCGACCACCGCGGGCCAGTCCACCACCCGCTCCTTGGAGAGGAGGAAGGAGGCGCCGCCCTCGCCCTCCACCCAGAGTTCCTGGGTGGGGACCCCGAGTTCGCGAAGGCGCGCCACCAGTCCCGGCGCGCCGCGCTCGATCCGGATCCCGATCAGCGATCCCTCCGAAGCCACCCCGACCACCCGCCGGTCCCAGGGATCCGCCGGCCCGATCCGCGTCTCGGCCGCAGACCCGAAGGTCTGCCGGGCGTGGAGGATCACCCCCGCCCGCCGGGCGAATTCCACCGCCTGGGCGTTGAGGACCCGCGCGCCCGACTCCGCCAGGGCGTGCATCTCCTCGTAGGAAAGCTCGTCGAGGCGAAGGGCCCCCGGCACCTCCCGCGGATCGGCGGAGTAGACGCCGTCGACGTCGCTGTAGATCTCGCAGGCCTCCGCCCCCAGTGCCGCCGCCAGCGCCACCGCGGTGGCGTCGGAGCCGCCCCGCCCCAGCGTGGTCACCTCCCGCGTGCGGGAGACGCCCTGGTAGCCGGCGACGATCACCACCTTCCCCTCGTCGAGCGCCTGGAAGACCCGCTGGGGTCGGACCTCGACGATCCGAGCGTTGGTATGCGCCTCGTTGGTGATGATCCCGCTCTGCGAGCCCGTGAAGCTGACCGCGGGCACCCCGAGCGCGTTGAGCGCCATGGAGAGGAGCGCCATCGAGATGCGCTCCCCCGCGGTCAGGAGCATGTCGAGCTCGCGGCGCGAGGGGTTTTCGCAGACGCTTCGGGCCAGCGCCAAGAGCTCGTCGGTGGTATCGCCCATGGCCGATACCACCACGACCACCTGCTTGCCCTCCTGGCGGGTCCTGGCCACCCGCTCGGCGACCAGCCGGATCTTCTCGACGTCCGCGACCGAGGAACCCCCGTACTTCTGTACCACGATGGCCATCGGCGCCCTTTTCTACGGCCGCCGGCCCGGCGCGCACAAGGGCCGGCTGCCTCGTTGACAGTCGCAGATCGGGTGCTACGGTTCGGCACATTCGGTCATGCACCGGGGAATGAAGCGATTCCCCGGCTGTTTCGCGGGGCGCGCGGGCCGGAGAGCCGGCCGGTGAGCGCCAGACGATCTCCGCCCAAGGAGGCTGCGATGATCGAAGTCTCGGGACTGACCAAACGCTACCGCGACATCACGGCCATCGAGGATCTGACCTTCCAGGTATCGAAGGGAGAAGTGCTGGGCTTCCTCGGCCCCAACGGCTCGGGAAAGAGCACGACCATGCGGATCCTGACCGGCTTTCAGCCGGCGACGAGCGGCACCGTCAAGGTGGCGGGATTCGACGTCTTCGAACAGCCCCTGGAGGTCAAGAAGCGGGTCGGCTACCTGCCGGAAAACCCGCCCCTCTACCCGGACATGACCATCCGGGCCTACCTGCGCTTCGTGGCGGACCTCAAGGGGGTCCCCCGCAAGCAGATCAGGGACGAGGTCGACCGGGTGGCCCGGGCGGCCCACGTCGACCACGTCATGGACCGGCTCATCGCCAACGTCTCCAAGGGTTACAAGCAGCGGGTGGGGATCGCCCAGGCGCTGATCGGTTCGCCGGACATCCTCATCCTCGACGAGCCGACCGTCGGCCTCGACCCCTCCCAGATCCTCGAGGTCCGCGACCTCATTCGCAGCTTCAAGGGCAAGCACACCATCATCCTCTCCACCCACATCATGCAGGAGGTGGTCGCCACCTGTGACAGCGTCCTGGTGATCGCGCGCGGGCGACTGCGGGCGCGCGACACCCTCGAGTCGCTGCAGCAAAAGCACCCCGGCAAGAGCCTCGAGGAGATCTTCCTGGAGCTCACCTCGAACGTGCGGACGGAGCCCGGGGAGCAGTCGCAGGCCGCCTGATCGGGAGGTAGGGAGAGATGCGCAGCTCCATCGCCATCGCCAAGAAGGAAATCCTCCTCTACTTCACCACGCCGATCGCCTACGTGGCGTTCTTCGCCACCTCCTTCATCGGCGCGTGGTTCTTCCTCTCGTTCACCTCGGAGTTTCAGCGGCGCACCATGCAGTTCATGCAGTTTCAGGCGCCGCAATTCCTCGAGCGCATGAACCTGACCGAGATGGTCGCCGCGCCGCTCATCGTCAACATGGGCCTGGTGCTGGCCTTCGTGGTGCCCTTTTTGACGATGCGGCTCCTCGCCGAGGAGCGGAAGCAGAACACGATGGAGCTCTTGATGACCGCACCCATCCGCTCCATCGACATCGTCCTCGGCAAGTACCTGGCGGGGCTGGCCATCCTCCTCGTCATCGTGGGGATCGTGGCCGTCTTCCCCTTGCTTCTGACCATCTTCGGGACCTCGGACGCGGGTAGTGCGGTGGAGTGGCAGACCGTCTCCTCCGGTCTGCTCGGCTTCTTCCTCATGGGCGCCGCCTTCCTCGCCATCGGCCTTTTCATCTCGTCGCTGACCGACTCACAGGTGGTGGCAGCTCTCATCACCTTCTTCGTCCTGCTCCTGACGTGGGTGGTGAGCTGGAAGGCCGGCGACCTCGAGGGCAAGGCCCAGCAGGTGATGGTCTACCTCTCCTCCGTGAGCCACCTGGTACCCTTCGCCCGCGGCATGGTCAGCCTCGAGGACTTCGTCTACTTCCTCTCCATCATCGTCCTCGGACTCTTTCTCACCCACCGCTCGGTCGAGTCGAGGCGGTGGGCCTGATCGAGGAAGGGGGAACGCACGATGGACCTGCGAACGCTTTCGCGGATCGCTCTGGGCTTCGGAATCGCCCTGGTCGTCTCCGCCACCTCGATGCTCCTCTTCGTCCCGGGCGCCGGCGGCATGAGCCTCGGGCAGGGCATCGTCGGCCTGGGCCTCATCGTCTTCTACTTCGTCGCCAACAAGGGCGCGCTGGGCCGCACCTTCGCCGGCCGCGGCACCCTCTTTTACTCCGCGTCGGCGATCATCACCGTTCTGCTCGGCGCCGCCTTGGTCGCGGTCAACTACATCGCGGTCAAGCAGAAGGTCTCGTGGGACTTCACCCGCGAAAAGATCTTCACCCTGGCCCCCGAGACCACCGAGGTCTTGAAGTCGCTGCAGGACGAGGTGCGCGTCCTCGCCTTCTTCGGGCCGAACGACCCCGCCTACGAGGGCGTCAAGGAGCTCCTCAACCGCTACCAGCGCGAAAGCTCCCACCTGGTCGTGCAATTCGTGGACCCGGACAAGGAGCCGCAGCTCGTCCAGGAAAAGAACATCACCCAGCACGGCCCCCGGGTCGTCTTCTTGCGGGGTAGCGCCGAGGCCAAGTCCCCCGACCTCACCGAGGAGGGCTTCACCAACGCCATCAAGAAGCTGCTGCATACCACCTCGAAGGTCGTCTACTTCGTGACCGGCCACGGCGAGGGCTCGCTCACCGAATCCGGCGAGCGCGGCTACGCCACCATCGCCCAGCGGCTCGCGAACGAGGGCCTCGAGCACAAGACCCTGCACCTGAGCACCGAGTCCATCCCCGAGGACGCCGGCGCGCTCGCGATCCTCGGACCGCAGCGGCCCTTCATGCCCGAGGAGGTCGAGGCCCTGCGGAGCTACCTCCACAATGGAGGAAGGCTGCTGGTGGCGCTCGAACCGACCTTCGACGATCCCAACCTGCTCGACCTCTTGAGCGAGTACGGGATCCTCTTCGAGGACGCGATCATCGTCGACCCGCTCTCCAAGCTCTTCGGCGGCGGCGATGCCATCCCCGTGGTCCAGCAGTACGCCGACCACGCCATCACCAAGGGATTCGCCTTCCAGACCATCTTCCCCACCGTCCGCCCGATCACCGCTCGGGGCGACGTCGATCCGCGCCCGCTCGTCGTGGCGACGACCAATCCTTCCGCCTGGGGCGAGACCGACTGGCGCAGCGGCGCGGCGCAGTACACCCCGGAATCCGATCGCCGGGGTTCCTTGGGCGTGCTGGCCGCGCTGGAAAAGGGAGAGGGCGAGACGAAGACGCGGATCGTCGCCATCGGCGACGCCGACTTCGTCAACAACCGCTTCGTCAACGCGGCCGGCAACGCCGACCTCTTCCTCAACTCCCTCAACTGGCTCGTCTCGCAGGAGGAGCGGATCACCATCCGTCCGAAGGTGCGGGCGGCGTCGCGGCTGACGTTGACCGCCGCCGACGCGAAGTTCCTCAACTTCTTCTCCATCGCGGCCATGCCGATGCTGGTCCTCGCGGTCGGCCTCTCGGTTTGGCTGGTGCGTAGGTCCAGGTAGCCATGTCGCAGAAGACCCGGATGCTCGTCACGCTGGCGGTGACGCTCGTCCTCGCGGCCGCTCTGGGCGCCTACGCCTATTTCGGCGTCTTCCAGAAGGAGCAGGAGGAGCTCGCCGCAAAGGAAGCCGAGGAGAAACTCTTCGGCCTCGACATCGAGAAGGTCACGTCGTTGACCGTCCGCGGCAAGGGCGAGACCACCGTCCTGGAAAAGCGCGACGGCAGCTGGTGGGTGGTTGCCCCCGTCGGCTCGCTCGCCGATGCGGCCGCGGTGGATCGGCTCCTGCGCGATCTCTCCGAGGCCAAGCGAACGCGGGTGATCCTGGAAGACACCGACCTCGCCAACTTTGGTCTCGAGGATCCGCCCGTCCGCGTGGAGGCCAAGACCGAGAGCGGAGAGACCGCCTACGTCGCGGTGGGCAACCAGAACACCTTCGACAACTCCTACTTCGTCAGCAACGCACCGCGGAAGGTCTACGCCGGCAGCTCCTTCCTCAAGTCCTCCCTGGAGAAGTCGAGCTTCGACCTGCGCGACAAGCGGCTGGCCATCCTCTCCCGCGACGCGCTCGAGCGCGTTCGCATCGAGGGGAACCGCTACCTCGTCGAGCTCGCCCGCGAGGAGGGCAAGTGGAAGATGCTCGCTCCCAAGCAGGACAACACGGACGAGCGGGAGGTGGACAACCTGCTGCGCAAGATCGTGGATCTCAAGGCGATCGCCTTCCCCGAGAAGACCTCGGTCCAGCTCGGCACCCCCGAGCTGGAGGTGAAGGTCTGGGTGCGCGACGGCGAGCAGCGCCAGATCCACGTCTGGAAGGTGGACGACAAGGTCTACGCCCAGGCCAACGGAGGCTTTTTCGCCGAGGTGCAAAAGAGCGTCGTCGACGAGCTTCGCAAGGATCCCGACGACCTCCGCGACCGCCGCATCGCCCCGTTCGAGACGACGAAGGTGGCACGCATGGTCGTTCGCTCGGGCGAGGAGCGCTTCGTCCTGGCCCGCACCGACGACGGCTGGGCCATCCAGGAGCCCAAGGAAGCGCCGGCCAAGCGATGGAAGGTCAACGCGGGCCTTTCCAACCTCTCCGGGCTCAAAGCCCTGGAGACCCTGCCCGCGTCCGCCGCCTCCGAGCACGGCCTCGATGCCCCCGCCCGCACCGTGGAGCTCTACGACGCCGAGGGCAACGCCATCGCCACCTACCACCTCAGCGACGACGTGGCCGGCAATACCTACGTTCGCATCGAGGGCAAGGACGGCATCTACAAGGTGACCACTTCACACCTGCTCAACGTGCCCAAGACCCTTGCGGACGTGGAGGAGGAGGCGGCGAAGGACTCCTGACCCCGATCCCTCGCCCCGGATTTCGTTGACGCCCGGCCCCGACTGCCTTATGGGGAGGGCGCGGAGGTTTCCATGGCCCGAGTCACGGTCGAAGATTGCCTGAGGAAGGTCCCGAACCGCTTCGCCCTGGTGATCCTCGCCAGCAAGCGCACCAAGCAGCTGATGGACGGGGCGAAGCCCTTGATCGACGCCGGCAAGAACAAGCCCGCCGTGCTCGCGCTGCGCGAGATCGCCGAGGGCAACGTCTACTTCGATCGCGACGTCGACGACGCCCTGCGGGGAAAGTACGACCCGCCGAAGCGGGATTTGACGATGCGCCCGGTCAACCGCTGACCGGCGCTCCTCCGAGCTCTTCCTCCTGGCCAAGCCGCGGCAAGTCCGCGGCTTTTTTCGTCTTTTGGACTTTGCCTCCTGAACGGGTTCCACCGGGCGGATGCGCTCTTGACGGCTCGAAAAGGCGCGTTATATCCACCGCCGCGGTTGGCACTCGCCCGGCGGGAGTGCCAACTTCCCCTGCTCGAACGACCGCCGTGGGATTTGACTCAGGAGGAACGCATGAAGATCCGGCCACTCCATGACCGCGTGATCGTCAAGCGTGTCGAGGAGGAGGAGAAGACCAAGGGCGGCATCATCATCCCCGATTCCGCCAAGGAGAAGCCGCTGGAGGGCAAGGTCATCGCCGTCGGCAGCGGCAGGATCCTGGAGGACGGAACGGTTCGGCCGCTCGACGTGAAGCCGGACGATCGGGTCCTCTTCTCCAAGTACGCGGGTACGGAGATCAAGATCGAAGGCGAAGAGTTCCTCATGCTTCGCGAGGATGACATCCTCGGCGTCATCGAGGGCTGATTCGCAATTCGAGACACTGCGGGCTATCCGCCCAATTTCACGAGGTCTAGCGCAAAATGGCCAAGGAAATTCGTTTCAACCTGCGTGCCCGAGAGTCGATCCTCGCGGGCGTCAACACGCTTGCCAACGCCGTCAAGGTCACCCTCGGCCCCAAGGGCCGCAACGTCGTCATCGAGAAGTCCTTCGGGTCGCCCACGATCACCAAGGACGGCGTGACCGTCGCCAAGGAGATCGAGCTCGCCGACAAGTTCGAGAACATGGGCGCCCAGATGGTCAAGGAGGTCGCCTCCAAGACCTCGGACGTCGCGGGCGACGGCACCACCACCGCTACCGTCCTGGCCCAGGCCATCTTCCGCGAGGGCTCCAAGCTCGTCGCCGCCGGTCACAACCCGATGGCGATCAAGCGCGGCATCGACAAGGCCGTCGCCGCCATCGTCGACGAGCTGAAGCGCATCTCCAAGCCCACCAAGGACCGCAAGGAGATCGCCCAGGTCGGCACCATCTCCGCCAACGGTGACACGACCATCGGCGACATCATCGCCGAGGCGATGGAGAAGGTGGGCAAGGAGGGCGTGATCACGGTCGAGGAGGCCAAGGGCCTCGAGACCACCCTCGAGACTGTCGAGGGGATGCATTTGACCCGGGGGACCCTCTCCCCAACTTTCTGA